>JACROF010000007.1 GCA_016214555.1 Candidatus Levyibacteriota bacterium | reverse complement strand
TATGAGGACTATAGCGACTACCCCAATCAGTCCAATAAGCATTGCTGTTCCTTGTCTAGGCTTTTGCCATAACGATATGTGAACGTGCTTTGACTCAGAAAATCTAAGCCAACAACAGAGTGGATTATAACTTAATCTTTTCTAAATTTCAACCTATAGTTTTGTATCGTGGAGGACTGGAGGAAAAGTTTGGTCTTTTGGAAAAAATTTGATTGAAAGAGAATTGACGCAGTGACGGGTGTCCTTGTCAGTCATATGTTCTCCTTCAAAGACATGCCCTAGATGGCCGCCACAGTTGCTACAGAGAATTTCAGTCCGTCTCCCATCTGCATCTGTTTTTCTAGTGACTGCCCCCTCAAAATGCTCGTCAAATGCAGGCCAACCGCATCCAGCATCAAATTTGGTTTTGGAATCAAAAAGAGGATTGTTGCATCTGCGACAGATATAGGTACCCTCCTTATAAAAGTTATCATATTCACCAGAAAATGGAGGCTCTGTTCCTTTTCCTACAATTATTCTCGATTCTTCACTGGTCAGATTATTCATGGATGTCTCTAGTATACATATTCTAAATGGATTTGTGATCCATGTCACTGAAAAATTTTCTCCTTTTGTTTATCATACAAATATGAAAATACTTTTCCGCATGATAGAAAATGAAATACATAAGATAATTCATCTGATGTTTTTTATAAAATTGGTATATAAAGCACCTATAAGGTGAAAGGAAGTGAGAAATATGAAGAAAACAAAGAAGGAAGAATCATTTCATGTAAATGGTGAGAATGTATTGAAAAAAGTAAAAGAGCTTATCGCAGAGGGAAATGTCCGAAAGATAACCATTAAGGATAAAAACGGAAAAGAGTTGGTCGTATTCCCACTCACGATTGGCGTAGTTGGTGCGGTTCTTGCACCAGTACTAGCTGGAATCGGAGCAATTGCTGCACTTATTGGTGAGTGTACCATAGCAGTTGAGAGAGGAGAAGGCTAAAAGCTGTGTCAGTGAGGCAAAATAGACTATTTTTTGCAGTTAAGGCATTGGCTGTGATTGGAATTTCACTGGCGATATTTTTGTTGTGGGAGCAGATGGCAAGACCATCTTTCCAGCCATGTAACATAAATGCGACTATTAATTGTGATGCTATTATCTCAGGAGAAGTAGCTAGAACTTTTGGTATTCCAACTCCGATTTTTGGGTTGATTGGATATATAATTCTCCTCATTGGCGCGATATATCGCAAAAAAAGATTGCTCTTAGGAACTGCCATCGGTGGTTTGGCATTTTGTCTTTGGATTGCCTATAAAGAGCTATTTCAGCTTCATGTCATTTGTCCTGTCTGTATACTCTGTCAGATCGATATGATCACTATTTTTATCCTTGCTATAATTTTGAAAAAATCTTCTTCCTCTTAATACTTCTTGGTATACTGTGATTATGCAAAAGCCTATTGATGTTCCCATAGTAACTTTTGGAACTGATAAAGAGTGGGAAGAGTGGTTGTCAAAACACAATACACAGGAGCAGGGAATTTTTCTTAGACTCTATAAAAAAGATTCTGGGAAAAAGACATTTAGTTATGAAGAGGCACTTGATACCGCGCTTTGCTATGGATGGATAGATGGTCAGACAAAAAGTTATGACAGCGAATCATATTTGCAGCGATTTACACCTCGTCGAAAAAGAAGTATTTGGTCAAAGATTAATATCGGGAATGTTGAGCGTCTTATCAAAGAAGGCAGAATGAGACAAGGTGGACTCATGCAAATTGATGCTGCAAAAAAAGATGGCAGATGGGAAAGGGCATATGATTCATCAACTACGATGTCAATACCGGATGACTTCCTCAAGCTTTTATCAAAACATAATAAAGCAGAGAAATTTTTCAAAACACTTTCCAGAGGAAATATTTATGCCATAGCATGGAGACTTCAGACTGCGAAAAAAGTAGAGACGAGAGAAAGAAGAATACAACAAATTCTTGGAATGTTAGAAAGAGGAGAGAAATTTCATTAATTTTCTTTCTTGACGGATTGTATTTTTTGTTTCAAAATAAATGAATAGACTGATTTAATAAGACATATGGCAGAAAATGGAACATATTTTTCAGTAAACATTGGTGACTTGCCAGTTGCTGCGAATGTATGTCAGCAGGAGCTTCGGGAGGTCTGGAGAGACAATGAGGATCAGGTGAGTATTGCTCATGTTCGTATGGAGTCAGGCGCTGATTCACTCCTTCATGAGCATCGAGTTATGACTGAGGTATATCATGGACTTGAGGGAACAGGAGAGTTAATTGTTGGAGAAGAGGTCATTTTGTTTCGAAGCGGTACCGTTGTTGAGATACCCCCACTTGTTCCTCATAAGTTGACTAATACAGGTGAGGGCAATCTTGTCCATATGGTTCATGCTATACCTGCATTTGATCCTGAAGATGTTTACCCTCTTGAAGAATTACCCCAGCAAGATACCACTGACGAAGAGTTTATTTATGGCCTTCAAGTAGATAATGTCTGAAAAACCATCAGGATTTGTTCGTAGCGCTGATACTAGTAAGCCTTTTATTGCCAGAGATGGCGCGACTATTTTTGAACTTCTACGCCCTGAGACTTCAGCTGTTAACAATATGAGTATTGCCTCAGGAAGTCTTGAGTCTGGTCAGATTGCTCGTCGTCACTACCATGTTGTCTCAGAAGAGGCATATTATGTCGTATCAGGAGAAGGAGTAGCTCACGTCGGAGAGGTAAGTGAACCTATTAAAACTGGCGATGTTGTCCATGTTCCTGTTGGGGTAGTTCATGGACTTGAAAATGTAAGTTCAACAGATAAGATGCATATTTTAGCGATTTCTTCACCTCCATACTCAGATGATGATATTTTCTTTGTCTAGTATTCGTTGATTTATCCAGGCCTATAGCGTATAATTCTCCACTAGCACATTGTTAGTTTGAGAGGTTGAACCTTTTTAGCAAAGGAGTGGAGATGCTCACCAGTTGGAGAAAGTTATTTCAGACCATATTTGTCACAGAGCGTGACCTTTCTGGAACTACTTGGACTCTACATCCATCAAAGCATTTTGGGAGTTACCAAAGACTTGATGTTACAGGAAGAATTCTTTGGATAATCTATATGATTGTCCATTTTCTTTTTTTTGGTTTTAGCCTATATTGGGTTACGGTCTTGGAGGCAGATTTCAGATGGGGTGCATGGATGGTTGCCGCGACCATGATCGTTGTAGCAGCTTGTCTTTTTGCTGGTCATACTCATGAAGCGTACCTCAAGGGTTTGAAAGATAAAAATTCATTGACGCTTCAATTGCTCTGCCTTGGAGCGTTGACGCTTGGCGCAATTGCTTTTGAAATCCTCATTGTCAGATGGATTCTTCATCGGCAAATTTTCACTTTTTTACCCGAAGGACTCACACTGACAGCTATCTGCTGCATGGTTGTGTTCTTTGCAACAGATCTTCTTTTAGGATTTTCTGATCCCAAATCTCAACCTACCAACTGATCATGTGACCTTGTGGCGGTCCGATGTGACATCGGACCGCCTTTTTCTTGCCTGAAAAGTCTATTTTGACTATAATACCGCCATCGCACATTGTCAGAGGGAGTAACACTGCACTTGCAGTAAAGGAGAAAAAGATGATCGTTCTTGAAAACACCTTGATCAAGCTATTTGCGGACCCGCAGACTGGCATGACTTTTGTGAGTCGGCGATCAAAAATATTTTTTGAATCATTTCTGGGTTTGCTGGCTCTTTTGCTGCTTGTTCTATTTCGATCCTCAGTTCTCACTGATGGATCAGGGAAGACCTATATGGGACTTCTCGTGTTTTTCATGATGATCATGTTCGTGACATTTATGTTTTGGGCATTCCAGGAGCTTTGTGAGACCAATGCTGAAGGACTGAGAACGAGAGTTTTAGTCACTGCATGTCTTGCAATTCTTGCATGTTTGGCCATTTCGCTTGGATATGGTTGCTACAATATTATCACTGATGGAGTAGTTGCCATCAAAACACTTGTAGTATATGGCATACTTCTTCTTGTTCATACTATTTTTCTTTTCTTGCTTTTACCTTTGCGTAAAGTGTCAAGTTTAGAACCGTCTGAGGGTTGATATTTGCGGTCCCGATATCTCGGGACCGCTTTTTTCATAAAAAAAAGCCCCCACAGAGTGGGGGCTAAAGTCATTTGTTAGTCATAAGGTTCAATCAGTTTGATCTGATTTTTCTGGCTCACCTTCACCAACGGTCGTATCTCCTCTTTCAAGGGCTTGTCCCTGCTGATTAAGGTAGAGATCAAAATGTTTGAAGACAAGTTCCATTGTCTGGTCCCAGAGAGGAACTCCATCCTGCATCTCAAATATGGCTATGTTGTAGCCAAGATCGAGAATAGATTGAGCCTGATTGCGATCAGTCAGATCACCAAGGCTTCCTGTGTCAATTCTAGGGTCAATGGTGATGTTGCTTTCGACAACATAAAAGGCGAACCATGCCTGGCCTTCCTTGCCTTTCATACCGAGAAGAACTTTGTCTGTATAGACTCCCTCGTGATGGAGATAGGATGCTGTTGAGAGCTCAATCCTTTTCTCAATCACGGCCTGTCGCTCTGTAGCAATCTGAAGTATTTCCTCAGACCGTTGAGCAAATCTTTGCTCGGCCTGTTCTCGGTAGATGGCGATTGCTCTTTCGGAATCGTTTTGAGCGACTTCCTCAAAGTTTTCAACTCCAGCTGGGAGCATGGGAACAGAACCCGCAGTGATCATCTGGATGCCTACTTCGATATCTTGGTTGTATCTCTCTCGTCCCTTTTCAATTCGTTGTTGAGCGTCTGCAAGGTACTTGATAGATGGGTTGCCATCGTTTGATGTCTCAATCCCAACAGAGTTAGCTCTGAATGACTCAGAAAGAGAAAGATAGAGATCTTTTTGCTCGAGAGCTTTAGTGTATGCTCTCCTCAATTTTTCGGACGGGTTATCTGTAGCATTGAATTGCTCTTCTAGTAACTCAAACGCGTCAGGGTCAAAGCCAGACATTGTTGCGACCATGCCGAGAACATGTTCAAGACTTTCGTCGTCTTGGTACTGGTATCTCGTGAGGTCGACGACTGGAGTGCCATCTCTACTTATTGGTCCGTTCCAGGAAATAAGTTGCTGATCGTACTCTGCTCTGCTTTTGGTTTTGGAAAGAATCTTCCATCCTTCATTGAAGATGCGTGCTCTTTCCTTTGCTCTTTCTCGAAATTCAGGAGCAGCTCTTGCCAAGATGTCTGGATGATAGCCTTTAATTTTTTCTTGGTAGGCTTTCTTGATGGAAGTAGTACTTGCGTCTCGTGGGACATCAAAAAGTGCGTAAAAATCTATGAGAAAATCTACTCCATGAACACTCATTTTTTTCTCCTTGTGTAATGTCCGTTTATTCTCAAAGAACTGAGGCATTATAGCTGAGGAAATGAGAGAAATCAATGCTATAAGATAAAAAAAGGCGGGGGCTGAAAAGCCACCCGCCTTGGATAGGGTCATTCCTTTGCAGGAATTTTGTTTTTGTTTTGTTTTCGCCATTGCTCGATCTCTTTGAGGGTTTTTGGACCTATATTTCTTTTGGCAAGAAGGTCTTCTGTTTCACATGTCAAAACCCAGAGTGGGCTAAGAAAAGTCAGAGCACCATTCCAACTGAGGCCTTGGTTTTTCCACCATCGTCTTCGAAGGTTGCGAAGAGAATCAGGCGTCCGGTATCTTTCTTCTTTTGGAAAGTCAGGAAAAACCCGAAGGATGGCGTCAATTTCGATTTCTATTGAGTTGGTTTTTACGGTGTGAGCAGGAGGCTTTAGTCTCGCTGCTTGGTTAAAAATCTCATCCCAGTCAGACTTGCTCAGACAAATGCCTGATCTTAGCAGAATGCCGTTGCACTCGACTGTCATCATTTCCTCCTTTTGGACGAACTCTCAAAGAACCTGCGTATTGTAGCGGAGATAGACAAGCCAAGTCAAAAAATTTGCATCAAAAACCCCTATAGTCTATAATTCGTCAATCGCACATTTTAACAGAATGCTGTCTATTTGACAGCTACGAGATAAGGAGAAAAGATGATGTCGACTCGTGCAATAGAGGAGCTTCGTTGGATATTGTCGATAACTTTTGGCCTGTGTATCTTCGGAGGCGTAGCAGGAGTTTCGGGGACTTACGTCTTTGTTGCTTCGCTATTGGGTTTTACCTATGCATATCTCAGAATGACAGGTGAATTTAGTGCAAAACTGTTTGAGAAGACAGATCAGGGACAGATTGCTAATCTTCTTCGATACATCAGTTTTGGAGGGACATTCATTTCCATGTTGTCCGTCGGGATGATTGTGGATTATTCATCCAAGGGTGAATCAGTCATTCTTGCTTTGATGGCTTTTGTCACAGCTTGTTTGGGTGTCTCTTTTGCAATCTTTGGTCTTTTCTGGAAGTCTACGTATTCAGAGACCTTTAGAGAGCGACTGAGTTTTCATATTCTCCCACATCGCTAATTTGTGTCTTTCAGGCGCTCCATCAGGAGCGCCTTTTTCTTTTTTTGCTATAATACGCCAGTCAGAATTTCTGGCAGCACTTTGGCATGCAAAAGGAGTAATACGTGAAGAAGATTGTTGTTACAGGTGGGCCATGTGGTGGTAAATCGACCACTATTGAGGCAGCAAAGGCAGAGTTTGCAGGAAAAATCCTTACAATTCCAGAACCCGCCACTATGCTTATGAGCACGGGATTTCCGGCTCCTGGGCGAGACCTTCCGTATTCTGAGCAATGGCAACATATTTTTCAGTCAGCAATCAGTCCGCTTCATTTCAATATTGAAGCAGCTTTTGAGCTTGTTGCAGGACAGACTGGCGCACAGATTATTTTGTGTGACAGGGGTATTCTTGATGGAGCTGCCTATTTCCCAGGAGGACTTCCAGCCTTCTTGAGGAAATTTGGTCTTGACGAACAAGAATGCTACGATCGGTATGATTGTGTCATCCACTTGGAGAGTACGGCAACTTGCAGTCCATCACTTTTTGGCAAAGCAGGCAATGCCACCCGCTATGAATCATTGGATGAAGCCATTGCGCTTGAACATCGTACTCGTGAAGCCTGGAAAGGACATCCCAACTGGATTTTTATTTCCGGTGAGAACGGTATCAAGGATGTCGTTGCTCAGGTTCTTTCAATTGTCAGTGAGTACATTGACGTAGAGATCGAGAGAAAATTCCTCGTAAAAACGATGGATTTTGACTTCGAGCGTTTTCATGAGAAAGCAGTGAATATCCGTCAAGGGTATGTCGCTGTTGGAGATGGGGGAGAGCTTCGAATTCGCAAATTTGGTAACGAGTATTTCATCGCCTCAAAAGGAGACGGAACGCTCAGGCGGACCGAATGGGAACGACCGCTTCCAAAAAGCGCTTTTGATCGTCTTTCTCAGTTCATCGTTGGAGAGATGATCGAAAAGACGCGGTTCTTTATTAGAGACGGGAAGTATCTCGTCGAATTTGATGTTTTCCTTGGATCACTTTCTGGTCTTACCACTCTTGAGTGTGAATTCTCAAGTGAAGAGGAGGCCAGTGCATTTGTTTTGCCCGATTGGGCAAAAGATGCTGTAGAAGTGACAGAAGATCCGGCATTCAAAAATAAAAACCTTGCTCTTTACGGGTTGCCTATGAGCAGATAGAAATTCGATTTTATGCGCCCGGTCCGATGAATATCGGACTGAGGCGCTTTTTTTTTGCTTATGCGATTTTTCCGTTTGTAAGGACTTTGCGACCAGTTATTTTTTGCCACTCAAGAACCGAAAGTTTGACAAAGCTCGCATGTGATGCCATAAAATCAGCGAGATTCTCTTCATTGACATCCATCCAATAAGCATGTTTGGCGTCCGATCCTGCGACAGGAACAAGGACACCTGCTTTATCCTGCGGAGGAAGAAGGAGTACAACAGTACTCTCAGGCCAGGCATTGCGCGTAGATCTGGTATCAGACCAGACTATTCCTTGATGCACAATTTGTGAGGGAACATCTGAAAGATCTACTCCTGCCTCTTCAAAAAGCTCTCGCACTGCAGTTGAGATGCCTGGCTCGTTTGGATCTTGCATGCCACCAGGAAGTGCTCGGATTCCTGAGTCGCCACGATTGATGCCAATTACTTGCAGTACGCCATCCTGCTCTCGAAAAACGACAGGATCAGCAGTGAGGTTTGGTCCGTATGTTCGGTAAAATCCCATACCACCAAGAGCGCCTTTTTGTAGGAAAAGTTCGTCAAAAGGTCGAACAGGAATGCCACGTTCGTCTCTACTATAGCCTCCAGGGTGTGAGCTTGGTGTAAATTCGAGGTCTGAGAAATCAATCGTCCCATCATCAATGAGCGCTGTCCCTTTAGCTACTCCTCGAAGGTAATTTGGGTGTTCCATGATTACAGGTAATTGAGGAAAAAGATCTGATGTAAGTCCTCCTCTTTCTTTCCAAGAGTGAATCTCTTCAGGAGTCATATGAAGTCTTTCATCTGGTGTTGGGTAGTCTGGATAAAGCGTTGTAGTTGCGGCAGTCATTTCTGACGCTACATCGATAGTGAAAAATGGCGAAACAAGCTCGCTGTTGCCAGTGTTTTCAGACCCTTTTTTTCTTTCGTTGATAGTCATTGCCGGTATTATACACTACGCCTCAATTGCCTACAAGTTGCATATTATAGGATTATTCTCTATAATAGACAAGGTGAATGCTAGGGACGGCTCTAGCTTTGGTACGTTTACAAAGAGAGGATACTTGATGGCTTCCATTACTCGTCCGCTAACAGAGGAAGATGTCAATGCGATTGTTGTCTCATTTCTTGAGCATGTTGTTCAGTTTTGGGAGATTTATCGCAATAATCTTCCTCAACTTCGTAGAACAATGATGTATTACAGCGAATTCTGCTATGGAATTCGTTTTTTGCCTGAAAATAGTCACTACGACATGGAATTCAACCCAAGAGATCCATTATCAGAAGAGAGTCTAAGACAGGTATTTGGAGAAGGGTATCTCGACGAAATGGGATATCTTATCTATGACGCTTGGATTGTGCCTGAGTCTTTTTGGGAAGGGTACGAAGAGCCTACTCCTGATACTCCTGAAGCTTTGATGACAAGATTTCCGAGTATCTTCCCTACACTAGAGGATGCTCATTTTCATATGTATGAATGTCCAGGAACAGGCTTTGGGTGGCATGAAGGAAAGCGAATGCAGCTTCGACCATGCGGGACACCAAACATTTTTTTCGTAGGATTCACTACCGTTGAGGAATTTCCTGAGCAGGTACAATTTCTTGACACGATCAGGGATCATCCTCGAATCAAAGTAGGTATTGAGCTCATGAACGCAGCGCGTTTTGAGCAGAAATCTCGTCATGAGCAGGAGCTTGCAGAACTTGTGGAATTTAAAAAACATGAGCCTGCCGCGCTTGAGCGATTAAGAGCCATCCTGAAAGAAAATCCAGGTGCGTTTGACGATTTGGATAAAAGCGTCTTCTCTCATTGAAATATCAAAAAGCCCCTCCCGCCGCAATTAGCGATTGGAGGGGTTTATTCGTTAATGAGCTTCTTTATTTGTAGGGGATTTATTTACTTTTCAAATGCGTCTGTGCCTCTTTAAGATAACGTCTTACTTTTTCAAGATCAAGTGCCTGTTTGTCATCTGTTCGCAGGCCACGTTGTGCATCGATGCTGAATTTATCAGAAGTGACATCTTTAAGCCTCTCAATTTTCTCTCCAACATTTTCAGCTGTGAGACCTCCAGCAAAGACAACTGCTGCATTTGGCAAGGTTTGTTTTACAGCATGAGCGTACTCAGCCAGCTCTTGAGGTTCAAGCTCGATGCCATGACCTCCAGAGTGGTCAATCAGCACATAATCAATTTCGCTTTGATACTCAGGGAGTCTGCTAGCTACGTTATCGGGGCTTTCTGCATCCATGATACGTGGTCCGACCTGGAAAATGACTTTCAAGCCTGGATGATCAGAGCGAAGGCGATTGATAGCCTCAACAGGAGGCCAAGCAAGATTGAGCTGCACTCCTTCGACAAGTCCCTCTCCTTGGGCATGGAGCGCATCTAGGGCCTCTGTGAGCTGTGTATAGAGGGTAGACATATCAGCTGTAGTGTAGTGGAGAGTATTGAATGCATGGTCTTTAGTGATTTTCAAAAGCGTTGGGAGATCATCCATACCTGGATACTGAGGTCTTGTGGGGAGATTTTTGGTAACAGTACGACGAGAGAGGAGGTAACCTGCCATTCCTTGGTATATGCTCTCAGGATTGGTTAGCTCTTGCTCGCTTAAAGACTCAACAAGCGAGTATGCTTCATGCTTTGTACTAATACCTGTTACGCCGATATATGGTTTTTCTATCATACTCTGTCTTTTGTGAATTTAACTGTTGAGATAGGCAAAGTGTTCAACTCTGCAAGTGCTAGAGAGACTTCCCCAAAGGCCGGGCTTTGCTCCACGCCTTCAATGTGACGTCTATCTTCCTGAGGAATAAATTGATCGAAGAAGGGCTGATTTGCTTTAAAGACTTGATAGGCATTTTTAATTGAGGAGGTAACAGCCTGATCATCTATTGAATCTATATTTTTTTCCTTAAGATGAACATAAAGTCCTTCTAAAAAAGCGTAAAGTCCTGCCATCTGTTGAAGAGAGGCAAATTTAAGATGGGTGCCGCGATACGCTCTCTCATCTCTTTTGTGAAGACTATCTTCTCGTGATTCATTAAGACCTGCTCCGAGTTCCTGAAGAAAAAGCAAAAAGTGATTGAGATGAGGACGCCAGTCAACGCCTGTTGGGTTGTCGCCAGTTAAGATATTCTGCAATTCCTCGTCATGATTCCGAGCTTGAAGCCTATTGGAGTAGCCTTGGATGTGGTGCTCTGTATGTTTTGCATCTTGTTTGATATCATAGCCCATTTGTTCAAGGCTAGCCAAAAACCATGGTGGAGTAGTTTTCTTAAACGTACTAAAGAGCATGTGGTTGATACTTGCTGGGCGCTTGTCAGGATCAAGGACGATTTGAGTGATTCTCTCAAGAGAGCCAATAAAGCCAAAATCCACCGCTACAACGTTATTATCGCTCAAATCTTCTCTGTCGTAAAAATTTTCTAAGTCCTCGATAAATTCAGGTCTTGATTCCTCGGCACCAAAAAATCGGCGAAACATTAGCCTGTTAAATGGTGCATAGCGAACTTGCATCCAATCAGGGGTAGTAGTAGAGGTGTTGATAAGTTGATTAAAGCCAAGCATGAAAGGAAAACTATCTCTGCCATCAAAAAGAAACATGACATCTCGATTGGGATCTTGATCGTGAATTTCATGGCCAAATGCTGCAATCTCTTTTGCAAAACCTAGATACATGGGCGCAATAACATTTGCATAATTAAAAAATATGTCAGATATTTCTGGAAGATTGAGCTCTTCAAGCTCTTCATCAGATAGTTTTTCTCCTAAAACTCTTTCAGACAAGAAGGGAAGACGACTCTTTATCTGAGAGAGCTTGTCAGCAGTAAAAGGGGATAAGGAGTTTTGTTGCGGGATAGATTCAGCATGAGCCTTTTTAAGATGTGCGACAAAAAGAGGGTTTTGAGCCTGTTCTGAGGTGAGCTGTTTGCGTCCACCTTGTAAAATAGAAAGCCTGTTTTGACTGATGTTGCCTTCATGATCATTTTTGAGGCTAGTAAAGCCTGTATAGCCGTCTGGCCTTGAACCAGATATACGAATTTCACTCATTTGACCTATAGTATATCATATTTGAAGGTATTTAACAACACAAACCATGAAAAAGCCCCACACCAGAAAGGTATGGGGCAAAGTTGTGTCAGAGAGGGCGGCCCCTGAAATGAGCTAGTTTATGCACTAGGCAGAGAAAGTGGTTGCTGTGCCGGTATCGCCGTTGGAGCGGGGATACCAAACGATGCTAGTCTGGGATCCCAAGAAAGGGTACCAGCTTCGTGTTCGTTCCAGATCGCAGTTGCATCATTTGATTCTCTTGCAAGTTCTCGAGCGAAAATCAATTCCATGATCTGAGGAGGAACCTGCGTAGTCATGATCCTTGACAGAGATTCCTCGTCAATGAGGAAGCGAATCTCATTGATATGCATTCTCAGCTCTGGGTCGTCTGTTAAGACTGCCCGACTTGCTGCTGTGCAGGCGCTTCTTGGGTGCCACTCGTTGAGTTTTTTGATCTCACCGAGTATCATGCCCGCTCGCCAGCAACCAATAACATCAAGCGTTCTCATCTGGATCAATTTTCGATTGACATCGTCGCCAGGTTTGTCGGTCTTAAAGAGTATTACCTCAAGAAAGACAGCGTCGGCACGTGTGACGATGTTTGGTTGGACAAACATCACTTCGTTGCGACCCCAGCCACTGACATGAGTACGAAACTTTGGTCCTGTAAAGATCGTTTTTCCTTCAGAACTCATGTTCACCCCTCCAGTGTTGTATTTGTCTCGATAAAACCTATCGAGAAAGTGTAAAAGTGCAAACTTGAGAGATTATACAATTTTTATCATTCCAAGTCAATGCTATAGGACATTTTTCTAGAAGATTAACTATAAAAAAAGGCACAGGGTTGCCCCTGTGCCAATTTGCACGATTGAGATTTTTGCGGAAAGTTAGGTGTTCATTGGGCGAAGATCGCCCTTAAACCAGATGCTGTTGCCATCAAGCCACTCGGCAACTCCAGTCTTGGGGTTGATTCTTGTCACATGTTTGTGACATTTACTACAATTTCCGACCATTACTCCGTCAGCCATGCCTATATCCAGACTAGCCTGACAGCAAGGTGAAAGATGAGGAGCTTTAGCTTGCCTCTTGTTGAGTTCATCTTGGAGTGAAGATGCAAAACGCTTCACGTTGTTACCCTCCCAACAATTCTCATGTCTACATCCGTTGTTGGATCACTTGTTTTTTTTCGCCTCGGATGTGGCGAAAGAGGGGGGTGATAGCTAAGTATCTCAAGAAAAGACTTGGTAACTCCTTGGTACAGAACGATATAGGTGCGGTTGCACTGAGGACAGAGCATTGATTGGCAATCTCCTCCCCATAGGAGGAGGTTTAGTGGGAAAAATTCAGCTCCGCAGTAAGGACACCCATACTCTCTTGCATCGTCTACTGAGATAGCAAGAGGAATGAGGATATAGTTCTTCGGTTCAATTTTTCTTACTACAAGAAATTGTCCATGAATCTTTTCCATGGCACTTAGCCATGCATCAAGGTTTTTTAATCTTAATCCACTATGATTAACTGTCTTGAGCCAGGGGAAAGCATCAAAAAGATGGAGTCTGCATTCTTTGAGAGAAAGTTCCATGCCAAACTTTTTGAGTTGTCCATCAAGCATAAAATCGAGAAGGACATTTTTCGGACTAATGCCGAAGGGGTCCAGTAGTCGATCAAATGCAACCGTACAGATTGTTCCAACATGGAATCTTTTTGTGTCCATGACATCTCCTTTTTTTCCGCAAACTTTCAACGTGCAAAACTTAGGGGATTATAGCTTTTTGTATGAGGAAAGTAAAATTATAAGACGTATGTTGAGAAAATAAGGTCGTGATGACCAATAGGGGCTGATTTGGTAATGGTTTCTTGTGTGGGAATTATTCTATTTCTCTTTTTTTTGTCTGTTGGTAGTCCTGAGGGGAGGAGATATCCTTGCCAGACTCCATTTCCAACCATCAATTCAAGGTGGATAAGGTCTGTAAGATCTGCCTCATCTTTTATGTCATACAATCTATATTTTCCAAGAGATAGGATGTGGTCTGTTTGGAATTTTTTGTGGGAAGTTACAAGAATTTCACCAATAGTACCTGCAACCACCCATGCAAACTTTTTTTTGTTATCCAAATGGAGTATCTTGGTATGTCTTTTTGTTTCAATAAGCTGATATGTCCCATGTTGGATTAAGTGAATCATGAAAAAATCATAGAGGAAATATTTCTACATGTCGTTGATCTGGCTCACTTTCCTGGCTTATCATTCGTAATCAGCGTTGAAAAATCATTTTTATTCTGTATAATTGCTTACTATCATGGGAAAAACAGAACAATTAGATTTTTCTCCACCTATCACTCCTCCAGAGCAAGACGCATCTCACGATGTTTACTGGGGTTATGCACAGAGAGTTCATGCAACTCAGCAAGGGTTTTCCAACCAGGCAGCATTATATTTCCAGCAAGGCGTTCCTAAAGAGGAAGTTGGTGAAGAACTTGATGAGTTAAGAAGTATTGAAGGGGAAAAAATGTCTCGAAATTTATGGGAAAGAGCAAATAGGATTAGCGAAAATATAGCAGAAGCACGAGAAATGGGTGCTGATGCTGATTTTATGATAGGGAGAAAAGATGCATTTCTGACAGGCATTCTCATAGGTATGGCTCAGGTGGGTGGAAGAAATAGCTATCAATATTTTCCAAATGTAAGTTTGTCTGTTGCAAAAAGGGTAAGTGATCCATATCTTGAATTTTCTTCATATAGAGTAACAGCTGTGATAGCTAACCCTGATAATCCTGATCAGACTCACGTTATCTCATCGAGACTTCCAGCGCTTATCCCACACGTACGACAGGCAACTGGTCATGATGTAGGATGCAGTGTTATCGCTAAGCAGTTGCTACAAAAAACAGAGCATAAAGTGGTGGAAGAATCACCAGATGATTTCGTTTTTAGGAGATTTCACGAGCTAAAAGATATCAGCCGTGCATTAATAGAGGCAAAGGGCGATAATGAGAGAAGAAGGTACCTGTCTCTTTTAAGAACGCAGTGCGAGAGAGACCTACTTTATGAATGGGCAAAAAGAAAAAGAGGGGCTTTGCCTCAAAGTTCTATTTCTCTCCATACAACTCAATTTAAAGGCTCAGGACGAAAAACTCCAGGATTTGTAGAGTTAAAAATGCAATGGGGTAGTGGGAATACGATTGTAGAGAAAGTCAATAATCCATGGGATGTAAAAAATACCGGTGCAAATGAGAAATTGCGTAGGGAGTTAAGGGGATTGCAATTTGATGAGGTTTTTCAATTGCCGATAAGGTAGTTTGCTTCTTTGCATCTTCCAAATATTGCATAAGTAAATGCATAGCACTTTTTATAAGAAGAGGTCTTTTTTTAACTCACTTAATGAAAATGTAACTTCAAAAGTGGTTCGATCTCCAACGTTTACATAAAGAGATAAGATATCAGGCTTGCCTTTTTTGATGACGCCACCGCAAGAGTAAACAACTCGTCTGGATTCAGGATGAAGCTCTTCAACAAGGGGTGACCCGTCTTTTTTCAGAAAGTCGTCGGGAGTAAGAATTGGTTCTTTCATAACGATTACTTCAAAAGAGTTATTTTTTCGTATTAATTTTGCTCGACCAAGGCTGTATATATATTTTTCTTTGCCATTAATTGTTTGCAGCGCGATTCCGTGGATGATAAAAAGTCCTTCAGTCGGCGTTATCCAAATAGGAGGCATAGTTGTGCCTATTCGCCAACTCGCCCAGGGAATATCCTTTGGAAAGGGAATATCACCTATTTTTTCTGCAATCTGTGAATGAAGAGAAAAAACTAAAAGCTTGTGATAATATTCTTTAGATTCTGGTCTAAAAAGATACGTATTTTTATCAATTGGAGTAAGATTTTTTCCAGGACCAAAAGAATCAACGACAAGAAAAGGGGGTAGCTCTTTTTTCCACGAGCTATGTGAGTCAATCTTTACAATCGCAGGAAAAGGAATTGGCTTTCCTTTTTTATCACGAAAGACTGCTGTAAGTCCGATAATAAGATTTTCGTTTGGTAACTCTAAAGCTCTAGGATCTTCAAGGTTGATACCTTCATGGAGAGGTTTCCAGATGACTTTTTCATGAAGTATCTCTCCATTTTTTGCTACTTCAAACAGTTTGAGGATCCCAGTGTCTGGCTCACCTGACTTTCCTGGTCTCGCTACCTCTCGACCAATAAAAAAAAGTGAGTCCTCTCCTGATTTTTGCCAGACTGCTACATTAAATCGAGCGAGCGTGATATTGGGGAAAATATCTTTGATTCGGTGGATCTTCATTTAATGTAGTTTAGATATCATGACGCTTGACATAAGATATGAGACAAGCGATTCTGCTCCTTGATTACGATTTACTCTGTCAGGATGGAGTCCATCAAAGCATCCACCACTTTTTTGATCATAGAGAGCGATTTTTAGACTATTATTTCCTAAAAACCAGCTGAAGCACTTTTTTGCTAAGGATTTGTACTTTTCCTCTCTAGTGTACTCATATGCCCTGACAAGAGCAAGGATCATTGATGCTGGATCTTCAGGTTGTTGGTCATAATAACTTCGAATTCCCTTATTTTTATACCACGATGTATGGCCAATTGGCATGTATGTTGTTGAAAATGTTTTGTCGATCAAAAATGCAAGAGCAGTAAAGCCACAGTCTGTATATTTTTTCTTTTTTAACACATTTCCCGCGATAAGTAGGCTTTCTGGGAGGAGTGCATTATTATAGTTAAGGTCATTTTCAAACCAGCGCCATTCCTCTAAAGAGTTTTCTTCAAATGTGCTAACGAGGTCTTGTGCATATTTATCGATTTGTGAAATAAGTTCTATTTTCTGGTGAGTGAGGAATGGTAGGATAAGAGCATAAGCTTTTATCAAAAAAGCCTTTGCTCTTAAGTGATTGAGGTGTCGATCTAGTTTAAAATTTTTAATAAATATCTCGATTGCCTCATCGCGGATTTCTTGAGGAAGCATTGTGTTTGCAATAACCTCACTCAATCCCCAAACAGCTCTTGACTGACAATCCTCTAAATCCTCTGTAGTATTTTGTATTGTTTTCTTTTGGGAAAAACTTATGTAGTTAATAAATGTGCCATCAGGTTGTTGGCATTTTTTGATAAAAGTTAGGTATATTTTCATCAGAGACTTAAGCTCTTTTGTAGGTTTCTTTTTCATCAACCAACTACAAACAGCAAGGGCGCGTGCGTTATCATCAAGTGTGTATCCAAAATTCTTATCGGGAATATTCAATTTGGCAAATTGGAACAAACCGTTATCATCTGTCATTTTTGTTAAATGGTCTATGTTTAATGTTGGAATAATCATTCTTCCCAACAACCCCAAATAATCCTCGGCAACCTTGCTCCAAAGCATTGAGCGGGTGGATTTATAGGCATTTTGATGCATCGTTAAAAGCCTTTTTTGATTACCTAGAAGTTCAAGAAGGGCATTTGTTATACTCTTGGAGTTTTTGATCGGAACCAATCGGCCATTTTCTTTTGTTACTAGTTCTTTTGCTTGAGCGAATTCTGTGCTGACAACTGCTCGACCTGAGCCAAGTGCATACGAAAGAGTGCCGCTGACAGCCTGATTGGGATTGGTAGAGGTACAAATATAAATATCTGTAGCTTTGAGAAATTCGAATAAATCAGAAAGGCTAAAGTATTGATCATAAAATCTGACATGCTCCTCAAGTCCAAGTGTTGTAATTAATTCAGCAAGTTCAATGCGGTATTTTTCACCTTCGCTTCGTCTGACAACTGGATGTGTTTCTCCTAAAATAAGATAAAGAGTCTGAGGGTATTTCTTGATTACTTTTGGTAGCGCGTGTAAAACGTACTCAATTCCTTTACCTCTGCTCAAGAGTCCAAAGGTACTAAGGATGATATGGTCATCCAATTCTAATTTTTTCTTGTATGTACCAGATGGGGAAAAAGATACCTGGTGGATGCCATGGGGGATTACAAAAATTTTATTCAAAGAAGCAGGGTAAAGACCCTCCACAATTTTTTTTGAACTCTCAGTAAGAACTACGATAGTACTAGAAAGTTCGATAATTCGTTTTGTGATAGCTCTCATATGAGGAGTTGGTAGCGGAAGCACTGTATGAAGTGTTACAAGCATTGGCTTAGTACAATTTTCCATAAAAGTGAGAAGATTTTTTCCGTCTAGACCACCAAAAATGCCATATTCATGTTGAATAATGACTCCTGTGATATTTTTATCAGAGTTAATATCTGAAGCAAGATCGGCATGTTCCTTTTGACTATTTTGATCGATTTCCCAAAGCACTTCTGGTGGATATTTATAGGTATCGAGCGGAGAAAGATTAAGAGCTGCAACTTTACAATCGACAAGTCCTAGAAAATTTTGACTTGATTTGAGCAAGTCCTGGGTAAAGGTGGCTATACCACATTCTCTTGGGGGATAGGTGCTCAGAAAAACAATAGTTGGTTTGATTTTTGCGATATCTTTATTATACTCTTATTATCCCATAATAGCTTGAGCAATCGTTTTTTAACTCTGTGACGAATATCATTGTGTTACATCTTAATCTCAGTATAGTATTATCACGGAATGAAGCATAAGACATACCTTGTTCTTTTGGTTGATAGAGTACATGCAAAAATGTTTGTGCTTTTGAATGACTCGGTAAAGGAAGTATTAGATCTCAAAGAAGATTACGTGCCGCAGACCGTAAAGCATATACATGGTGAACGCGATGCGAGAGATAATGCTTCACGACACATAGAGCTGCTTTTGAGTAGACATTTACATAAAGTTGCTAAAGAAGCATATCTTTTTGCCAATAAGCATACTATTGATGCGCTAGTGATAGGAACCCATAAGCCGTTATTTGGGAAAATTAAAGACCATCTTTCTGAGAGTCTTAACAAGAAATTACTGTTTGAGTTTCCGATTGATCTTAAGGTGTCATTTGGTGAGATTGTTAAGAAAGTAAAAAATGAGATTAAAAGTTTTGAGGAGGTGAAGATTGATGAAGAATAATGCAGGAAGTGGTGCAATTTATGGCCTTGGAATGTTGGGGGCGCTTGTGTATTTCCTTCAGCACGCGACGTCATTTTGGGATGGTATTATTGGCATTTTTCAGGCCTTTTTTTGGCCAGGAGTCGTACTTTATCATGTATTGGGGATACTCAAAATATAAGAACACCGGGATTTTAAGATAGTTTTCTTTTAGTGTCATTGACACGACGGGCTCATCTTGCTATTTTAGATCTATGCTTAAAGACTACGCCTCAATTGCCAAAGAGGTTCGCATAAAAGCTCTTGACATGATCCACAGAGCCCAGACTAGTCACATTGCGAGCAATTTTAGCGTTACTGATATGGCGGTCGTTCTCAATGAAAATCTCAAACCAGAGGATAGGCTCGTCTGGAGTAAGGGCTGGGCTGCAGCGACTACTTATATTCTTCTTGCTAGACGAGGAATTATCCCAGAAAGTGATTTGGAAATTTTTCCAAAAGCACCCTACATCAATCTTGTTGAGATAGGCGTTGAAGGTGTTGAGACAACAGGTGGATCAATGGGGCATGGAGTGCCGGTTGCTCTAGGTATCGCTTTGGGTCAAAAACTTGCGGGAACACCAGGAAGAGTGTATTGCATCATGTCAGATGGTGAGCTCAATGAGGGGACTATCTGGGAGACTGTGATGATTGCTCCTCATCATAAGCTTGATAATTTGACAGTGCTTATCGATCGAAATAAATGGCAGGCAATGGGGAGAACTGAGGATATCATCAAGCTTGAACCACTTGAGGATAAATGGAAAGTCTGGGGATGGGAAGTATTACGAGTTGATGGTCATGACTATGAAGCTCTTGAGAAAGCTATTTTAACCAATCCAAGTGCACCTCAGGTCATTATTTGTGACACCATCAAAGGAAAAGGAGTCTCATTTATGGAGGATTCACTCGTTTTCCACTACAAAAATGTTGACGATGAGACTTATGAGAAGGCAATAAAGGAGTTAGCATGAGAAAGCCGTTTATTCAGAAAATGGAAGAACTGGCAAAAAGAGATCCTCGGGTTATTTTGATAATTGGCGATGTTGGTTTTACCTATATGCAGGATTATATTGATACATTCCCCAAGCAATTTATGAATATTGGCGTTGCAGAGCAGACGATGATGAGTGCTGTGTATGGCATGTCCAAAGCAGGGTGGAAACCCTATGTCTATACGATGCTCAATTTTATTCTCTTTCGACCCTACGAACAGCTGAGAAATGATATTTGTCATCAAAATGCCAATGTGAAATTGTTTGGCGTTGGGGGGGATGTTGGGTACAACTTTATTGGCTTTGGCCACAATGTTGAAGAAGGCGAGGAAGAAAAAGTGTTAGGCCATCTGCCAAATCTTCACAGGTATTATCCAGATACTGAGGAGATAACTAAAGAGATTATGGAAAGAGAATACCACCGCGAAGGCCCTTCATTTATGAAGCTCTAATGTAACTATTTTGCTATAATCTTTTCATGGATAGAGCTTTTTTTAAAAATAAATTCGCTCTCATTGGTTTATTATTCGTCGTACTCATTGTTATTGTTATTCTTGATCCTCGTCCCTCTGTAAATACTCCTCAAAAAGAAAAAGACACTACACCTATCACAAAGACTGCCGAAAATGATCTAGTGAGAACCTATGTTGGGAATTTGCCCTGTGACGATATTTGTAAGGAAGTTGAGACAACTCTTATATTGACGAAAAATAAAAGTGGAGAAGAGGGAACATATCGACTTATTGAAAAAAGGATTGGTCAGTGGGATGCTTCACTGGAGTTTGATGGCATCTGGACGATGGGTGAGGGATTAGATGAAGATCCAAACGCTGAAATTATTGTCATTGATCCTTTTGACGAGGAGACGATTAGAGGATTTTTGGTGCTCAATGAGAAGGAAATCGAAGCACTGGACGAAGAAGGTTATCGATACAAAAATGCTTCGAGTTATCGACTAACGCTTAAGTAGTGTATTATTTTTCTGTCCAAGTGCCATGATCCAGCCTTTAGCTCTCCCATAGTGACTTGCTTCAACCATTTCTATATCGTTATCATCCATGAGTTCTGCTATATTCCCAATGGTACTAAAGGTAAAGTAGTCAAGATCAGTCTGGACATAGTCTTTTGCTGCTTGGTTTAATTTTCTATACAGTGGAGTTCCCGTTGGCTCTGCCTCTTGATAGAGCCTTGATCTGGTAGAGGGAGATGTTATGAGAAGCCATCCTCCAGGTTTTAGCGCGTCGTGAATATTGCTAAGCATTATTCTAGTATTGTCAGGGGTTAGGAATGGATAAACGTCTTTTGCGACTGCTACATCTATGCTTTCAGGGGTAACGACTGAGCCATATCCCTCCGATGCTGCAGCGTCAAAGACGACTGCATGAATAGGAAGCCCTTCTTTTCTTGCTGTCTTATCAAGCTCTTCAATTGCTGCCTTGTTAATATCAAAAGCAGTAATATGTTCGACATCGGTATTCTTTGTCAAAGCGAGAGAGGTAAGGCCTCTTCCACAGGCGACATCAAGGACTGATTTTCCATCAGTTTCGCGGACAAGAGCAACAGATCGTTGTACGACTGTATGTTCGGGATTGGTATAGTGTTGTCCCATACCGTTTCCTGAGTATATTGATTCAGCTAGTGGTGAAAATTCTGCCATAGTTAGCTTTTGTTTTTGTTATTATTTATTCTTGGTTTTATCTGAAGCATTATGAGTAAAAGCCCAGCAGCAAGTAAGAGTTCACAAAATTCCTGCCACTCTTTATGAGTGGATGAAAATATATTTACTGATATGTAAAAGACAAAAATAGGCATAAAAAATGAAGTAGTATACCATGGTGGAGTAATACTCTTTAAAAAACGAGAAATTTTTTTAGGAAGTTTTTTTATCCATATCCATGACGTCATTAGAAATCCTGAAAAAATGAGATAAAAGACATACTGGTACTGTTGCAACCCATTGAGATTGTGAATAGTTGTCTCTTGTTGCATATTATTTGTCTGAAAGTAGGCAGGAAGTGTCGTATGGAGTATTCGTTGTCCCCATGATATTTCTTCACCTGCAATAAAGAAAAGAAATAAAAAAAAAAAAAAAAAGATAGGAAGATAGAGC
>JACROF010000005.1 GCA_016214555.1 Candidatus Levyibacteriota bacterium | reverse complement strand
ATATCTTTCCTAAATACTAAATACCCAATACCCAATACCCAATACCCAATACCCAATACCCAATACCCAATACCCAATACCCAATACCCAATACCCAATACCCAATACCCAATACCCAATACCCAATACCCAATACCCAATACTTTATACGCATAAGCTAGTGACTAGTTGATAATCCACCAATTTACCTTAATGTCTTTGTTTTGCAAAACAGGAATTCGAATAGTGAATGATCCTTTGACACCAGTTGATGGATTTTCTGCAGTTTGTCTTGCGATAAATGGTGTCACCCCGTTGGTATCAGTTGCGGCTGTGATATAGATAAGGGAGTTAGCGCTGACAAACGGACTGACTATTGTCCTTTCATATTTATTTGCTTTAATAACTGCTGTACCAGCACTTGCTGTAGCGACTGTTTCTGAAAGTGATGTATCAGCAGATGCACCTCTGACGACTTGGAATTCTTTGGCCAAAGCTGCACCACTTGCGATGATATCTCCCATGTCTGTTATTTTAAGTACTGCACTGCCAGTGCCATTTTTGACAGTGATACCTGGTCGATCAACGGCAAGTGTTCCTTGACTGTCATCGTACCCTGGCAGCTGAATGACGAGTTCTTCCTGGGGAATAGGTGAGATAACTCGTGCAGAAAGCGTTCCGTTGACATCAACATTTTGGGCAAAAGTAGCATTCCCCTCAACAGCGATATTTCCTTCTGTATCGATCACAACTTTGTCTCCTTCAAATGAGATATTGCCCTGTCGAAGAGGTTGGAGGGAAAGTGTATCCCCAAGGACATTGATGCCGTTGTTGGATAGAATAAATGATCCATCAACTGAGAGTTGGCCAGTGACTGATGTATCAGAGAGAGAAGTTGCACCAAAAACCATGAGTCCTTGATTTATCGTTGCAGTCTCTGCGCTGAAGTTTGGCACATAGGCAAGATCTGCAGATAGACTGCTGATATTGGCAGCGCCTGAGTAGAGGTTGGAAGTAATAAGTGAGTAGCCGTCTCCAGTCACGAATGTGCCACTTCCTGATGAGGCTAGCGCAGAATTTGATGCCACGTCAGACGTGGCTGCGCTTTCGCTTGCAGTTTGATATATATTGTAGTTGTTTATTATAGTTTTTGCTGAAAGTGTACCTATTGTTGCTTCTAGTCCCTCGATTTGATTTGCGATAATCCTATCAGCTGTGAGTGTTCCAGAAAATGAAGCATTAGTACCTGCTAGTGTTCCGGATATCGAGGCATTTCCCTCAACTGACAAATTGCCACCTTCGCCGTTGTTTTTCTTGATTGAAATGTTGCTTTTTACTTCGACTTCATCTCCAGCCAGCGGTGAGATGATGTTGGTGTTAATTCTATCGATATTAGCAACAGGGGAGGTAATTCCGCTTTCATTTTGAATTACGAATTCAGAATTCTGAATTACGCTCAGGATGTAGTCGCGAAGTGATTGTCCAGCAATTGATAGATTGCTGACTGCGATGATTGATGCATTGATTGATCCTGCATGAATAGCACCAAGCACGCTTAGCGTTTGAGTTTGTATGCCAGTAACAACGTTAAGAGCCTGAATTTGGACGTTGCCCAAGAATGTTGCTGTACCGTTGACAACAAGCTCTCTTGTTGTTGTTAATCCTGCTATTAGTTTTGCAAATCCTGCAAAGGCAAATCCTGCATTATTAGAAAGCTGTTGGCCATTTTTTGCAATGCTATAATCGCCGAGATTTTGAGAAATGATGAGATCTGATGGAGATGCAATTTGGAGGTTGTTTATAAGTCCATTGAGACTTAGCTCGTGAGACTTTGTTTTGATTGCCAACTCGTGTGTTGCGGCTGCTGTATAAATATTGAGTGCGGTATAGTTGAGTCTTAGGTAGCCTGATCCATCTTCGACAACTAACTCGGGGAAGAGCTGTTGGACTTCTTGTGCAATAAATCCATAGCTTGTTGCATCCCCAAAGTGACGATCGGGGAATTCATCAGCCCTCCATTTATATGATACAGCTCTCAGATTCTCAAATCTGTTAAGCACACCTCCAATTGACTGAATATCTTTTTTAAGCCTTACATCTGAAGAGCATGCGCCAGCAAGAAGTGTTCCGTTGTCATCTTCAACGCATCCGATATTGTTAATTCCGAGACGAACGTCACCCTGGACATCGAGTTTGTTTTCTGGGGTAACTGTGCCGATACCAACATTTCCATCTCCACGAAGTGCAAAACCTACTTTGTCTACAATAGTATTGTTTGAACTTGAGTACCTCATTGCAATTGTGTCAGACCCACCATTATTCCGAAGGTCAAACACCAGGTGATAATTAGGCGCTCCTTCAAGGATAGTACCCGCGTCGGTTCCGGGGAGTTCTGCACCATTTCCGGCAACTGATGCCTGGGATTTTATGGTAAGTCCACCGCCTCCTGCGGGACCGCTAAATTTGGCATTGGCTCCAACAAACTCTAATTGTTCAGTGGGTACATTTGTGCCAATACCAACGTTGCCATTGTTATCAATTGCAAACGCTGGGA
Source organism: Candidatus Levyibacteriota bacterium (assembly GCA_016214555.1). GTDB lineage: Bacteria > Patescibacteriota > Microgenomatia > Levybacterales > UBA12049 > JACROF01. The sequence continues at coordinate 3,371 of JACROF010000005.1, read as the reverse complement.
AAGGATTTGCGTTATTTGTTCCAGGAACAGCATTAATTTCTGCTGCAATTTGCGTAGTATTGTTGCCGGCTGCAAATTGCCATGCTGGTACAGTTGGGGAGGTACTACATTCTGTCTTTGATGACATGTTATTGTGCGTTGTGCTTGCTGAGGCAGATGCGACAATTGTTTGACCTGCTGCTGTAGGATCTGGTCGAAGTCCACCTGTCCAGCCAACGGTGTCAAACACCATGTCGTTTGGCGTATCACATGTAATCGAGCTACTTAAGACGCCAGATGTGTCTCTAGCACTATTTCCAATCGGACTTAGTTGATTGACGTTGCCAAAGATGTGAGTTGAGGCAGCAATTCCCGATGAGGTACCAAGGGTGATAGCAACTGTTTGGTTGCCAGATGGCGGATTGGCTAGATAGAAGAAATAGGTTTCACGGTTAGCCGCTTCAGTACCAGTTTGAAGCTGAGTCATCGCAGTGCCTCCAAAGGTAACAGACGTAATGGTTGACGAATTGGTAGTGATGGTGACAATTGCGAGCCTATCCTTAAGATTTGTTGTCTGATAGACGCCAAATGATTGAGAGGTACTACTTGTGGTGGTTTGGTAGTTGGTGCTATTACTATAATAGACTTTTGATGCTCTCGTATTAACATCAACACTGGCAATCGGAGAGGTTGAGCCAATTCCTACATTTCCTAGTCCATCTATGCGAAGTCTTTCAACAGGCACTGCGGATTTTGAAGCAGTAGAAAAGGCAAGCGCACCAAGGTAGGATGTAGCTCCGTTGTCTGTGAGTATGCCTGATATTGAAGCGATTGGGGTCTGGATACCTCCTGTTCTGTTTGCGCTAAAGAGCATCTGTACAGCATTATTGGTAGCTGTTGAGTCTGTATTGGCAAGTCGTAGAATTGCTTTTGCATTTGAGCCAAATACGCCGCCTGATCCATTGACATCAAGGTATGCTGCGGGAAGCGTTGTTCCAATTCCCACATTGCCATTTTGACGTATGACAAACCTATTTAACCCTGATGATGATGCGGTGAATATATCTCCATTACCTTTGTTGTCAGCAAGAAGTGCAGCAAAAGATGTTTGTCCAGATATTGATGCAACAGGTACTGTTCCCAAGACCCCTCTGAGATCAAGTGTTGCTAGAGGAGACGTCGTCCCGATGCCTATCGTCCCGATGCCTGTTACTCTTAATCGCTCGTTCATAAGGGATCCAGAAGAGCCCTCGCCGCCAGGTGAGGTGCGGATAGCAAAAGCATTACCATTGAGAATGTCGATTGAATGAGTGGTTGCTGTAGCTTTTTGGAAAACGATACTTGCAGCAATAGATGCTGAGCCATAGGCTGCTGCTGGATCAAAGAAGTAGTCGCCAAACGTTACTCCATCAAGGTCAACAAATTTATTTGCAGCAATAGAATCAGCGCCTCCCGTGATGCCAATTTGCAGTCTTGCAAGTGATGGGTTGGTGGTACCGATGCCGACGTTACCAGAAAAGACCGCATTTCCTGTGCCTCCGGGGACAGATGTGTAGCCAATTGTAAGGGATGCAGACGCAGTTGCATAACCTTGGATGCTTGCGTTGCCTGCCACATCGAGCTTGGTAGTTGGAGAAGTCGTTCCAATGCCGATGTTGCCGGCAATTAATGTTCCTGTGAAATCTCCAACGGTACCATTACCAACATACATTTTGCCAGCCGCACCACGAGAGAAATTTATATCTGGAGCGACCAAGGTTGGGTCACCAGAGGAAAAACCAAAAGCAGTTCCACTCTTGAGCTGGAAACCATTGCTGTTTAATGAAAAATACGCAGTGCCACCAATTGTCGCGTCTATTGAGACACCTGTGCCACGAAAGTTGATACCAGTATTATTGCTTGCACGGTCGGCAAATGATGGTGCGCTGTTAGTTCCTTGTGAAGCAAATATTTGAGCGGTAGAAGATATGTTTCCAGCAACATCCAATTTTTGTCCTGGAAGAATTGTCCCAATCCCTACATTTCCATTTTGTTTGATCACAAATCTATTTAACCCCGATGAGGAAGCAGTAAAGAGATCTCCTACTTTGTTATCAACGACCAAGGCTGCTACAGCATTGGTCTGTCCTGAAATAGAAGCAACAGGGGAGGAGATGCCTGTTCCTCTGACATCAAATTTAGCAAGAGGAGTAGTTGTGCCGATACCAACATTGCCAGTTCCTAGATTAAAGAATGCATTATTGTTGGTAAGGCCTGGAAATTTGACAATAGCACTTGTAGTTGCTGCAGCTCCAAGGAGTAGGTCATCGGTAACATTTGTGGGTGATACAGCGCCTAGATTTCTTAACCAGTAGCCACCGCTTGCTGAAATGCAATCGGTATCATCAAAACAAAGCGATCCAGTGAGATACGCATTTCTCCAAGACTTTGTTGTACTTCCAAGATCATAGGTAGCATCAGCTGCAGGAAGTAAGTCTCCAGTAATTTCTACATCACCACTAGTTGCTTCACCAATGTCTATGGCTGCAGAGTTAGCCCCCAAGATATCACCACCTGCAAGAGTTGTAATATCTCCAGCTGTTGAAACATCAAAGTTGGGGAAGTCAATGGTCGAATTTGTTGAGCCAATAAGACTGAGCGCTGCGTTGGATCTGACAGTTACAGCACCTGCATTGGCACTTCCGATAGTGATGACATCTGCTCCTGTTGCTCCGTCTCCTATGTGGATGGTATCGACGCCTGTACCTGTGCCGATATTGATTGTGCGGGTGAGTGATCCACCAGCTCCAAGATTAAGGGTAGTTGCTGCAGTTCCACCAATTGAGACTGTTGTAGCTGTAACTTCTCCTACCTCAAGTGTTCCTGCAGCATTTGTGTCTATGCCTTCATTTGCTGCTACTGTAACATTTCCAGCTGTTGAGACATCAAAGTTGGGGAAGTTGATGAGTGAATTAGTTGATCCCGTGAGAGAAAGTGCAGCATTAGATGTTACACTAACTGCTCCTGCGTTAGCGCTTCCGATGGTAATAACATCCGCACCAGTTGCTCCATCTCCGATATGGATGGTGTCTACGCCTGTTCCTGTACCGATGTTGATAGTTCTCGTGAGGGATCCGGCTGCAGCAAAGTTGGCTGTAGTAGCAGCCGCGCCTGCAGTGAGGGTGGTTGCGTTGGTATTGCCGACAAGAAGTGTTCCACTGGCTGTCCTGGTATCTAATCCTTCACCACTTGCTACGAAGATATCACCAGCAGCTACATCCAACCCTGCTCCAGCAGTAGGGGATGTAGTCTGAATACCCACATTACCTGATTGATCAACCACAAATGGTGAGGTATCACCTGATGCATCTTGTACTAGTAATGCATCAAAAGCTCCAGTTTGAGTTAGTGTT
>JACROF010000008.1 GCA_016214555.1 Candidatus Levyibacteriota bacterium | reverse complement strand
ATGTTCACTATATAAATAGTATAGACTTCTCCTCTCTATTTGATCAGACGATACTGGTTCACAAATTACTGAACGGACTAATTAAGTCTGTTCGAACAAGGTGATAATTATGAGAAAAATATATTACAAACATCACTCCCTCCCCCAAAATACTATACACCTTATACTACATACTCTCTCCCGTGCCCTACATACCATATACAAAATACTATATACTCTAGTTGCCCTCCCTTTCCGTCTTCTTCCTGGAAGACTTATGCGGCGCCTCTCCAAGACGCAAAGGCTTTTTGCCAATACCATCCTCACTGGAATTATTCTCGTATTTGGCATATGGATTGTAACCGGACTTCTTGTTCCCGATCAGACCAAAGCAGCCTGGTTTGATTCCAACTGGCTCTATCGCCAACAGATAACAGTTACTGTCCCCTCAAATGGAAGCTCCATAAATAACTTGGAGACTCTCCTTACTATTAACACTTCAACGCTTATTGCAAATGACAAGCTTCGATCGTCTTGCCAGGATCTACGCTTCCTTAGTCAATCTGGTAAAGTTCTTCCTTATTACATCGATAGTGGCTGCAACACAACGACAACCAAAGTGTGGATCCTGGTTGACAAGGTTCCTGCCGGTACCACAAGCTACTCACTCTATATGTATTACGGCAATTCATCAGCAACAAGCAAATCTGATCAAAGTAAATTCAATCTTTTCAATGGCTTGGTTGGATACTGGACTCACAATGATGGGACTGGCGGGACAACTGTTGATTCATCAACTCAAGGAAATACAGGAACAATTAGTATTGGCGCATCAGGTACTCAAACTACGACAACACAAGCATGGACTAATGGCGCATCAGGGCAATATGCAAGTGGGCTTAATTTCGATGGAACCGATGATAAAGTTACTATCTCGACCAATGCAGCGCAATTTACAACAAGTATGACGTTAAGCGCTTGGATCAAGCCAACAGCCGGGGGTGCTACACAAAATATTTTTGACAATTCAAATCCGTGGTCATATCGACTCTATCGAAGCGGAACCACCCTTAGCATACAACTATCAACCAATGGAGGTAATAATGGGTACCACAGTATCACAAGCGCTCTTACTGCATCAGTTTGGCAACATGTTGTAGCTGTTTTTAATGGGACAAATATTATTCTCTATGTCAATGGCAACGAAGTTCTCAGCGAGGCAGCCGGGACATCGACAATCCAAAGTCCAAGCGCAGCCTGGGTACTTGGATCTTATGGCTCAGGAGAATATTTCAATGGTGTCATTGATGATGCACGAGCATATAATAGAGCGCTTTCTTCATCAGAAATCAAGCAAATTTATCAAAATCCAGGCACTATCGCCTCAGTTGCCACAACGAATTCCCAACCCACTACTTCATTTGCCTCTGAAGAACAATCCCCTGGGCCTCTTGCCTACTGGAAATTAGATGAAGGCAGTGGTAATGTTGCTAGCAGTTCAGCCTCAAAACCTCTCCCTGCAGAATTATACAATGGCCCTTCATGGCAGCAGGAAAATATGTGTATCTTCAGAAAATGTCTACAGTTTGATGGAACAAATGATTTTGCTCAAGTAAGTACTCCCCAACTTTCAACCGGGAATTTTACTTATAGCGCGTGGGTAAATTTGCAGACTAATAATGATGAGATGATATTTATGTCACAAGGTGATACGTCAAATGAATTTTTCCTCTACGTTAACACCGGAAAATTACAAGCCTCGATAAATGGGACTACAGAAACAGCAAGCACCAATTCAGTTCCGACCAACACATGGACACACATCGCAGTGACTCGATCAGGGTCAGCTGTTAGATATTATATAAACGGAGTATTAGATCCGACAAGCATCACAGATGGTGCAGCTTTGAATTTTTCAGGATGTCAATTACTCATTGGGACAGACGCTGATTCTGGCTGCACGGGAGGTCTTGGCAATTATACAAATGGACGAATTGATGAGATCAAAATTTATCCTTATGCTCTCTCGCTTGCCCAAATTAAATCAGATGTTAATGCACGAGGATCGGTCAAAGGCGTGGCTGTATCTACGGGTGGATCTGATACCTCAGCTCTCTCCAATGGACTAGCTGCTTACTGGAAAATGGATGAAAGCTCCTGGAACGGAACGAGTAATGAGGTAGTTGATAGTTCTGGAAATGCAAATCATGGCACATCAGTCCTTGGGACTGAAGCCTCCCCTTCTGCCAAATTTGGTAATGCCGGATACTTTGCGGGAAATGATGAAGCCATCTCAGTTGCTGACTCTGCTTCTCTGGATCTAGGCGACACCTTCACTATCTCCCTCTGGGCAAAAAGAGGCGTTGTAGGCGTCAATAACTATATTATGCAAAAAGGCGCTGGACCTTATGCTATTGGTTTTAATGCTTCCAATCAACTCTATCTTGATATGCCAGGTACAGGCAATATTTTTACAAGCACTGCCTCCTTTACTGATACAACCTCCTATCATCATATTGTCTTTGCTAAAAAGGGTAACTCTCTCTACGTCTACTATGATGGAGCAACTGTTGCTGGGACATTTACCAATCGGACACTCACCGATAATTCATCGGCACTCTATCTTGGATCAAATTCTGGAAATACGGGAAGTAGATATCCTGGCAACATGGATGAGGTTAGGCTTTACAAGAGACAACTCTCGCCAAACGAAATACTCCAGCTTTATGCCTTTGCTCCAGGACCGATTGCTTCCTATAGTTTTGATGAGGGATCTGGAAATAACGTCAATGATGGATCCGGAAATGGCAACAATGGCACTTGGAGTGGCACAGGCGCGCACTGGCCCCAAGGCAAATTTGGCAAGGGAGGAAATTTCAATGGAACAAATGATTTTGTGAGTATGGGTGATCCAGCTAGTGGCATGTTAGATTTTGGAAGACAAAATTTTACCGTTGAAGGGTGGTTTAATCTACGCACAATCACAGGCAACTTATTCTTAATCTCCAAAAGATCCACAGGTGGCCCAGGCACAAGGACAGGATGGACTCTCCAAACGACATCCAATCGATTTGGCCTCATTATGGATGACGGGTCAAACTCTACTGGTGACTTTAGTTTTACCCCAAACATAACAACGAATAAATGGTATCACTATGCAGTGACTTTTGATCGCTCCTCAGTAGCATCTTTTTATGTCAATGGTGTCTTACAAAGCACCACGAATATTTCCTCAATAGGCGATATTTCGAATAGTTCCTCTTTTAAAATAGGGTCAGCACATGATGCTAATGCCTTTACAAATGGACTCATTGATCAAGTTCAGGTCTATAACTATGCCAGAACTCCAGGGCAAATAGTCTCAGACATGAACGCCAGCCACCCTCTTGGCGGCTCACCCATCGGCTCGCAAGTGGGATATTGGAAACTAGATGAAGGATATGGTACGGTAGCACATGATTCATCGCCTCAAAAGGTAGACGGAACGATAACGGGAGCATTGTGGAGCCAGCAAGGAAAATTTGGCAAAGCACTCCAATTTGGTGGCAACAACTACGTTACGCTTGGCAATATAAGCGCATATAAGATAGCGACTCGAAGTGCAACTTTTTGGGCTAATCCCAGCACGGCCTTTGGGGCAACAGTTGCTGTCATATCAGCAAGTTCTGCAAATTGGTACGTCGGATTTTCCACATCCAATAGGATGATTGTCTCATATCAAAACGCCGCCAACAGTCAGGTTACTTCGTATTCCAGCAACAACACTATGATTCCTAACGAGTGGCATTACTACGGCTATACAATGGAAGCAGTAGGCGCAGATGTCACGGTGAAATTTTATCGTGACGGGCAGCTTATTACTACTAATACGATCTTAGGAGGTGGTATTGGCACCTCATATGGCACGAGCTTTCTCTTAGGAAGCTACTCATCAGCGTCCAATTTCTACAGCGGGCTTTTGGATGAGATGAAGCTTTATAACGCTGTCTTAACCAATTCGGAAATCAAACTTGATTTTAATCGAGGCTCGTCGCTTGTCTTAGGCGCAAGCTCTAATACATCTGGCCTTACCGGCGGATCAGTCGCATCGAATTCTGCGTCTGCAACATACTGTGTTCCAGGCGACACCTCCACCTGCTCAGCTCCAGTTCTGGAACTAAAGCTAGACGAACGTATAAATTCTACTGCAAATGACACTTCAGGAAATAACAATTCAGGCACACTTACCAATAGTCCCCAATGGACACCTGGCAAAATTGGTAGTGCATTAAAATTCAATGGCTCATCTAATTATGTTGTAGTAACAGATGCGACCAATCTCCAAATGACATCAAATATTACCGTTTCTGCATGGGTGTATCCCCGAGTCCTGAATGCACAAACAGTAAACTATCCTATTTCTAAAGGCGTAGGAGGTGGGGCTTCACAGGGTTGGGCTTTTGGCGTTAATGGAACATACAACTCTGGATGTACGAATACTGTTGGAAAAGTCTATCTCTTCACCAATAATGCTACCATCTGCAGCACAAACACCATACCTTTAAATACCTGGTCACATATTTCCTTCACCAACGACGGAACAACCACGAGTATCTATGTAAATGGAAAACTCGAAGGCTCAGGCGCACAAGCAATACAAACAAATAGTGGAACCAACATCAACATAGGACGAAGAACTGACGGACAGTGGTATTTCAATGGTTCCGTTGATGATGTCCGAATTTTTAATACTACTCGTACCCCAGCCCAAATCGCGTATGACTACAATCGTGGTAAGCCTTTGTATTGGTACAAAATGGATGAGTGCCAAGGATCAACGCTTAATGAGTCAATGGGAAGTAGTATGTCAGCCTCAATTACCATTGGAGGATCCGGAACACAAACATCTGTTGGCACGTGTCAGACTGCAAGTACTGCCTGGGGAAACGGAGCAACCGGTAAATTTAATAGTTCGCTTAATTTCGATGATACTGACGACTCTACCCTTATTGCAGACAGTATTGCTCTACCAATGAACTCATTCTCCATGTCTACCTGGTTTAAGACGACAAGCTCTGGGGATGACAAAATATTCTCTTTTTCAGGCAGCTATCACCCTCTCCAAATTATGAACGGCAAATTTAGAACCTGCACAAATGGCTGCACTGTCGGAACAATTACTGTCAATGATGGAGCATTGCATCATGCTGTAGTCGTTGGAGCAAGTGGTGGCATTACAGTCTATGTTGATGGCAAAATCGACATCACGCAAGCAGCAAGCTCTACAGTTATGATGGGCCAAGGCCGTATCGGCGCTGTAGGAGCAGGAACAAATGGGACTGCTGCATCATTTTTCTTCAACGGCCAAATTGATGATATGCAAATTTTTAACTACCCTCTCACTTCAGCTCAGGTGAAGACGATCATGAACCAAGGTGGTGCTGTACGCTTCGGCCCAAATAGCGGCACTCCTTGATTTAGTATTTAGGGCTTAGTATTTGGTATTTAACAAAAATAAAGGGAAATCTCCCTATATACTAAATACTAACTACCAGATACTACTCTTCAATCGTCAGGTTTTTAATCTCGTGCAGCCTTTTAGCATTAGCACACCATAAAGCTTTAGGGGTGATTCCCCTTTAGGGGTTTCACCCCTAAAAGTTATTTAGTATACTCTCCGTATGCCCTCAAAGTATCTTCTCCGAAATTTTGAAAAGGATGGTGTTTATCATATTTTTAATCGTGGGGTTGATAAAAGAACTATCTTTACAGATGAGGAGGACTACAATCTTTTTCTATACTATTTATATATATACCTCACCCCTCTTGAAAAAGTCCTTCGACGATATCATGATCTTCCAATAAGACTCTTTAAAAAGAATTGCGCAGCTGATGTAGATCTTCTGGCATATTGTCTTATGCCCAATCACTTCCATCTTCTTATCAAACAAAAGTCTGATAAAGGTGCTTCTCATTTTATGAAACAACTCTCCAATGCCTATACTCAATATTTCAATAAAAAATACAAAAGAGATGGAGCTCTTTTTGAAGGAGCCTTCAAGGCAATAAGAGTAAAAAATGACAACATTCTTACTCATCTCTCCAGATACATCCATTTAAATCCTGTAGTAGCAGGAATCAGTAAGGAACCAGAGTATCGCTGGTCAAGCTATAACGAATATACTGGAGAAACCACCATCAGACTCTGCCATACCAAGCCAATTCTTGATTTTTTCCCCTCAGTGTATGCTTATAAAAAATTTGTTCATGATCAGAAAGACTACGCAAAAAAAATACATGAAATCAAGCATCTAACAATTGACAAATAGGGGTTTCACCCCTAAAATCTCTCCATTTTGAATCTAATTATTAGTAATTTTTAATTATTAATAATTAATTTTAAATAGGGGTTTCACCCCTAAAATCTCCTGTTGACACAACAGAAAGATCATTGCTACTGTTGAATAACAGGAGAAAAAATGACTACCAATACAAAAAAAGAGTTATTATCATACTTAGACAATCTCTCTCTATTTATTATAGGAATAACGCTTATTGGGTATCCGCTTTTATTTACATCGCTGACTACCGACCTCTTTACTCTTCCCAAACAACTACTTCTAGCAACAAGCACTATACTACTAATAGTAATCCTGGGAATAAAAATGGTCATTGAGGGACGTGTCAGACTAAAAACCTCTCCCTTTGATCTCCCCGTACTACTCTTTCTTGCTGCCACGTTCTTGTCAGCGATTCTTGCTGTCAACAAGTTCGACTCCTTAATTAGTTTTGCTCCATTATTCTTTACCGTACTTTTCTACTTTGTTCTTTCAAATACAATTAGAGGAGAAAAACAAACATTATTTGCTGTATCCAGCCTTCTTTTAGGTACGACAGTTGCAACAATTATCTTTATTCTTTCTTATTTCAAAATTCATATCCTCCCATTTTCATATACTCAAATCCAAGGCTTTTCCCCTCTTGGCTCACTACTTGATCAAGCGATATTTCTTGCTGTAGCGCTACCCTTGGCAGGATATATTTCCTGGCCTGTTCTTGGCCCTATTCTCAACGCTAGATCAAAAAGCTCTGAAGAGTTTAGGCTTAACGACCAAAGACTAAATGCTCCCCTTAGTATCGCCGCAACCGTTACTTTTGCAATCCTCCTTATTGGACTTGGATTGACTATCTTTACGCTCACCACCTCACAAAAACCTCTTATTCTTCCTCTTGTGACAGGTTTCCAGACTGGACTTGCAGCAATCTCACAGGATTCAGGGAGAATCCTCCAGGGTTTTGCTTTTGGAAGCGGCTATGGAACTTACGTTACTGATTTCACTCGATTCAAGCAAGCTATCTACAATACCAATCCAACACTCTGGTCCTTCACCTTTTTCCGCTCAAGTAGTCTTTTTCTTGAACTTCTTGCAACAACTGGTGTCCTAGGCCTTGGAAGCTTTCTCTTCATAATCTACCGGGTTATTAAAGAAAGAACATTTTTTCTTCCAGTTGTCGTCATATTTACCGCAACACTCCTATTGCCATTCTCGTTCACGCTTCAAGCTATGATTTTTATCATTTTAGGGATATTTGTAGCACTTCGCTCCCAGCACGCTCCATCACGATATGCAGATCTTGACTTCTATCTTGTTACCCTCAAGCATGGCCTTATTCTTGCGCAGCCAGAAGGAGAAAGAGCGCCGCACGATCCTGTCAATACAAGATATGGCAAAATTCTCCCATTTGCCTTCGTACTCTTTATCGCAGCAATCGTAGGAGTTGTTGGGTATCAAACAATATTCTATACCCTTTCTGATCTTACTTTCCAAAGATCATTAGTTGCTGCCTCTCGAAATGATGCACAGCAGACATACAATCTTCAAGTTGATGCTATTGAACTCTTTCCCTACCGAGATAGTTATCATAGAGTTTTCTCACAAACAAACCTTACCATCGCAAATGCCATTGCGAGCAATCAACCTCAAAACTCCTCTCCCTCAGCGGATGTTCAACAGAGAATTGTAACGCTTATCCAACAGTCAATTAGCTATGGCAGAAACGCCGTCACCCTCTCTCCTCAAAATGCGCTTAACTGGAATACGCTTTCACAGACATATCGATCACTTATTGGATTTGGACAAAACGCTGAGCAATTTGCAGTTTTGACAAATCAGCAAGCAATTGCGCTTGATCCTAACAATCCAACACAGTATGTTTCTCTTGGAGGCATCTATTACCAGCTAGGATTATGGGATGATGCTATCAGACAATTTCAGCTAGCAGCCAACCTAAAAGATGACTATGCTAACGCTTATTACAATCTCGGACATGCTTATGAAAATAAAGCCACAGAGACAGATCTAAGAAATGCACTTCAGGCATACCAAATAGTCTCCCAGCTTGTTGCAGCAGATAAAGGCAATGCAGACAAAATTAAAGCAGAGATTGAAGCAGTCCAGGCAAAACTAAACGGTCAAGCATCAAGTCAGCAGCAAGCGCAAAATCCATCTGAGGATTCATCGCTAAGTGTTGATCAGCCTTCAGCTCAGCTTCCTGAGCAAAAAAAGAAGGCTGAGATCCCAGCCCCACCACAGACATCACTTACCCCTACTCCAACACCAAAGGAAACAGGGACTCCTGAGCCAACCCCTAATCTATAAGTTCTCTTTCCCACCAAAAAACCAGCCTTTTCAAAGATATCATTCTGAGTAAGTACTGGCTTGGTTTACCGTCAAGCGGTATATTCTGATTGAGATTGACCTTTTCGCTTATTAAAGCAATCACGACAATAGACAGGCTTCTCACCTGTTGGCTGGAATGGGACTTCAGTCTCCTTTCCACATTCTGCACAAACTGCAGGGAACATTTGGCGTGGGCCACGATCTCGGTCATTGCGGAAACCACCACCGCCTCCACCAAAGCCTCGCTCTCGTTTTCTTTTAGCTCGACAATCGGGACATCGGGTTGGTTCGTTCGCAAACTGTTTCTCAGCGTAGAACGCTTGTTCTGATGCTGTAAAAACAAATTCTTGACCACAATCACGACATGTTAATGTTTTATCTTGAAAATTCACTTAGGATTCACCTCCTTTACTTTCATAACAGGGTTCCTAAGTGACAACTGGGGATTCATGAAGAAACCTTAGTTACCTAGAATACCAATCCTCTATTGAGGATATGGGTATTATAGCATATAAAGGCAAGAAAGTAAAAGTAAAGAGGTAAAATGCGGTCCCGCTGAGGCGGGACCGCAAAGGAACAAAGAAAGGATTAGTAGCCCCAATAGTCCTTGTGAGGACCACTGACTACTTCGACTTCATCAAAACCGAGTTCACGGTTGATGAGGACAACTGGCTTTCGATAGCCTCCGGAGTATTCATGAATCGGAACAATCGTCCGACCACGAGCGCTCACAAAAACACTGGCTTCACTATCTGTGAGCCTATCACGACCCTGCGGAAGTGCATCAAAAGCTGCTTTTTGGAGATCTTCATAAACGCTATGGTCAGCCACAAAGACGCCGTTGGCAGTCTTGGGCTTCACTCTGACCACAAATCGCTCACGATCAGACCATCGATAATGACCAGGTACCTCAAGTGAGTCAATCGGCGTTTCAGGTGTTACTTCACCGATGCCACACCAGAGGAATCCATCGTATGCAATGGCGGGCACATTTCCATCGCCATCTCCCAAAGAGACAAGTCGATAGCCTGAACCAAGCATTCCATAACGATCATCCAGCTCAAGCTGAGAGGAATCTTCCTTCCCCTGCTTAATCCGCTCTGCGTCTCTGTACTGACAAAAGCAAAATAGCGGACCAACGTTTTGAGGAAATGGGATCATCGCTGGTCCCAGAAAAATGTCGATCCTCTCCTCAGGAACAGGACACGACAAAATGTGAGGCAAAACGACATCGACAAGATATGCCCGAAACTTCTCCATCACATCAGATGTAGAAAGAGCTTTCGGATCTCCCGGATGCCATGTCCAATTTTTCCAGTCCCATCTCCTTTTTCTAGGCTCGTATTCCCTTCCTAGGTCATTGTCATGAACCAAAAGTGGCGGCCTTTTGCCTGGATGGGTGTGATCAAGATCTGAGTAACCACCAAAGCCACGGGTGCAGCGACAAGCGCCTTTGTATTGAAGATATGTCCTTGGCTCACCATTGAGCTTACTGTTGACCTTTGAACCATTGACGAACCTCTCTCGATCGGCCTCCCAGTTGTTGCCAACGTAGAGATAGAACGTCGGTCCTGATTCGTCATCATAGACATGCAACTCCTCCATAGGAATGTTGATGCCTGTTACAGCGGCAGTATCATTCCAGTCACCCGGAAGCCTCCTTTGTTTACGACCAAACCTCAATGTGAAATCGATGCCTGTAACATGGGAAACTGCACTATATCTTTGTGCTCCCCTCCCATATTCATGGAAATCAACTTCAATTCCCGGCACTTTCCAATTCCGCTTTTCAAGCTCACGAATAATCTGTTCGCAAACTTCATCAAACGGAAATTGACGTGACACTGGGTAAAGAAATTGAAATTTAGAAACTTCTGTCACCTGCGTGCTCCTTGCTGATTGCTCGTCAGACGGTCTTACAAACCGTCCTTTTTTACCGCGCCAACCGGCTCGCTTCAAACGAAGATCACTGAGAAAAACAACTGTCCCTTCTTCTTGCCACTCACTTTCAAGCCAAACCGTTGGCTCAAGTGAGAATGTCACTGAGCCTGAAATCTGCCTTGATGCTGCAACCGCATAAGGACCATGTCTCCCCATAGGGATTACTTTCTGGACTATAGCAATTACGCTGTCCAAATCCTTTCCTTTCTTAATGTGCAAAAAAATACTGCAACATATGCAGTACCAGAACATCTGGTCAGTGTATTATAGGACTTAGTTGTTTTGAAAGCAAATTAGGCGACCCACGGAGGGACAAGTCAAACTTACTGGTGGACCGTATCGGATTTGAACCGACGACCTTTCGCATGCCATGCGAACGCTCTAGCCAACTGAGCTAACGGCCCTTACGTTACCGGCGTTACCCTTCCGAAGTCCTTTAGGACAAAGGAGGGTGTATTACGGCCCGAAATTATCGAAGATACAAAAGAGGATTTTGAAGCGCGCCGTTTCTTCGCACTTCAAAATGCAAATGTGGCCCTGTTGATCGCCCTGTGTTCCCGCTCAAACCTAGCACTGTTCTTCCACCAGCAACACTTTGCCCAACGGAAACACTTACTGAGCTCATATGAGCATAATGCGTATCTGTCCCTTGTCCATCACTAATCCACACATTGTTTCCATATCCTCCATCCCATGATCCGATACTTACCTGAGTAACAGTTCCATTATGAGCGGCTACAACTGGCGTACCTATTGGAGCTGTCATATCAAGCGCCATGTGATACCACGATGCATACTGTGAAACACCCGTACTTCCTGGAAGTGGGAATGAAAAACCTCCAGCTGACACAGCAGGCGCTGCTCCTTGAGCAAAGAACGTCTGCTGTTGCTGCTTGATCGTATTTCTCTGATTCTGTGACACATCAGGCTTGATACCATCAGGGACAATAAGCTCTTGCCCATCCACAAGCGCAAAAGTCTCAGGATTAGCAAACTCGTTGAAAGGAAAATCGACGATTTTCTGTGCTTCCGTATCATATTTCTTCGCAATAGTATAAATACTTTCCCCTTTACCTACTTTATGCAAAATACCGGTTACAGGGATAATTTTGAGATTGTCTCCTACTGAAATAGCATCTGAGGAAAGATCATTTGACCACTTTATGGTGTCTGTTGAGATGCCAAATTTCTTGGCAATCGTTGAGATGGTATCACCTTTTTGCACTGTGTAGGTAAGCACTTTGTCTCGAGGTTTTTCTGAACGATCTGTTGAGAACACATTGTCTGTTGTCTCAATTGATTGCTGTTGATTTTCAGCAAAAGCAAGATCGGTATTTGCTCTTGCCTGTTGCGTAAATACAGGATAAGTGTCAGCTAGGTATGGCCCTATCAAAACCCCAACAGACAGAACTCCCATAGTGGCCATATGCAAAAAGGGACGATTATATCGTCCGCGTTTCATAAGGAGAAATTTTACAAGATAGTTCTTATGTTTCTCAAAAAGGTGAGAGAAATTAACAACTTTCCTCTTAAGATAATAAAGGAAGAAAAAATCAGTAAACTCTGAAAGATTTTTAGTGGTTTTGCGGACTAAGCTACCTAAGCGTATGTAACGAGGAATATTCATATATCGATTAACGATTGATGAATAATGATTTATGAATGTAATTAACAGCTCTATTCGTTAATCATTAATCGTTGATCATTATTCACGATTATTTATCCTGACCGAGATTCTCCAAGAATTCTTCATTGCTCCCTGTTTTATTAAGCTGATCAATAAAGAGGGCTGTTCTTTCTTCCGGATTGAGCATGTCCATCATTCTCCTCATGGTAACAATCTTTTTATAATTTTTCTCTGACAAAAGAAGCTCTTCCTGTCGTGTTCCAGACCTTTCAATGTTAATAGCAGGATAAATTCTTCGCTCAGCAAGACGCCTATCTAAATGGAGCTCCATATTACCTGTTCCCTTAAACTCTTCGTAGACAAGATCATCAAGACGAGAACCTGTTTCAACAAGCGCTGTGCCTATGATTGTGAGTGATCCACCCTCTTGGCAATTTCTCGCTGCACCAAAGAATCTTTTCGCAGGCCACAAAGCTGCTGGATCAAATCCTCCTGAAAGCGTTCTTCCTGATGGAGCAACAGAAAGATTGTATGCACGAGCCAAACGAGTAATTGAATCAAGAAGAATAACAACATCTACTCCCATCTCAACAAGTCGTTTTGCTCGCTCGAGGGTTATTTCAGCAACTCGAGTCTGATTCTCTGGTGGTTCATCAAAATTTGAGGCTATTACTTCTCCTCGAACAGACATGGTAAGATCTGTTACCTCTTCAGGTCGCTCACCAATAAGAGCTGCCATAAGATGAATATCTGGGAAATTTTTTGTAATACCTGTTGCAATCTCCTTCATAATAGTTGTCTTACCAGCTTTTGGAGGAGAGACAATCATACCTCTCTGTCCCATGCCAATAGGTGCAACAAGATCAATAATTCTTGTTGAAAGAGGGGTTTTGTCTGTAGCAAGTGTGAGTTGCTGCTTAGGATAAATAGGAGTAAGGTCATCAAACCAAGGTCTTTTCGCTGACTCTTCTGGAGTTTTACCGTTTACTTTCTCAACCTTAAGTAATCCATAATATCTTTCTGTGTCTTTTGGCGGCCTAGCAACCCCCTCAACCTGATCTCCTCCTCGAAGCATAAATCTTCGAATTTGAGACTGTGAAATATAGATATCACGGTTTGAAGGAATAAATTTAGGTCTTAAAAATCCGTGACCTTCAGGCTGAAGATCCAAAAACCCCATGACATTTTCTGTTGGAACGCTTTGAATTTGAGGAGCAAAGTGGGATGATCCAGCAAAATTATCTCTTTGATACCTTTGAGAGTGTCCATTGCTAAATCCCTGATCAGCATTCGCTGGTGGGACAACTTGTGCTGGAGGCTCTGAGGCTACACGTGGAGCTGCAGACAAAACTTCAGAAACGCCCTCCTCTCGTGGCGCTTCACCAACAAAATCACCCACATCTGAAACGGGCTTCTCTGAACGAGTCGTCTGACTTGATTTTTTATATGCCATAACTATCTTGAAGAATTATTAACGAAACTAAAATTATTGTATTTGGGAAAAGTGTCTTGCAGACCCCGATCTGATCGGAGTAGATAAAGAAGACAAACGTATTACATCATATTCTCTTCCCTTTGTCAATATTTCTTTTTATAAAAAGAGCTCCTCAGGCACACTATCACCTTCAGATGTTTTGACTTTTTAAAAACAAAATGCTATTCTTGCAATCTACTATAGGCAACTATGCAACAAATCAGCAAAGCAACACTACTAGCCAGGACTTTCCTCTGCCGCAGAGCCAACTCCACCAGGTTGTCAACCAATTTTTAACGGAGGCTCGTTTTGTCAAAACAGCACTATCCTCTCTCTTAATAAAAAAGTGTTGTCTGCTGCAGTCAACATACTCCCTGGTCAAAAAGCTCAAGACAAAGATTTTGTCGAAAATATCGGACCCAATGACCCCCGCTACCCTGCCAATAAGCTCACTGCTTTTCGTATCTACCTCACCAACACCTCAAATGGTACACTCAAAGACATTGTCGTCAAAGATATATTTCCTCCACGATTTTTAACCTACGTCTCAGGACCAGGTTCCTATGACAACACAACTAGGACTTTTTCTTCAACCATTAAAGAGCTAAAGGCAAAACAGACCACGAATATAACAATTCAAGTTCTGACTGCTGACCTTGATGAGTTGCCAACAAATAACTCCTCTCTCTGTACGATCAATCTCGCGATAGCGACAGCTAATAACAAAGTAAGCCAAGATAATTCGCAAATTTGTGTCTCACGAGAACAGACAGCAACAAACCAGATTCCAAACAAGCAGTCGACATCTGCTTTCCTAAACCCAGCAACAAGCAAAGGCGGACTCCCCGTCGAATCCCCAGCACAGGTTAATCCTGGACAGCAAACCCCTTCTACAGGACCTGGCCTACTTGGCATTATCGCTCTCCTTCCAGCAACAGCTGTTGGTTGGATGCTCCGTCGTAAATCCTCCCAGGCTTGACAATAGATATATTTAGCCTTACAATGCCAACTTGGCTCATAACTATGAGCTATTGCCTGACGACAGGCAAATGTTGTTCGTTTACATTCCAAGGAGGAAACCGTGTCGATTTTCAAAGGCATCGTTGCTCTATTTCTTGCCTTAGTGACATGTGGTGTCGGAATCCAACAAGCAAGCACCCACAAAGCCACAATTAATAGGACCCCCGCCTCTGTCATGACAAACGGAAGCAACCTAAGCGCTAAGTGCGTAATTGACCTTGTGACAACAGGAGCGCCTTACCTTGGTGTTGAGGCGATGTTCTACTCAGACGGATCTTTCGATGAAGAGCTTGCAAATGGCAATGTGCCCTTAATCGACTGGAACGCCTGCGAACAAACGACATTCAGAGATGGCAAGGAATATAGAGTAAGTGATCTTACGCTCACTTGTGGATCAAGTACTGTTCGGATAGTTCAAGAGTTGGCTCTTACCACAAAGAAAAACCTCATCTCTGGATTAAAAATCCCGTGCAGTACGCCCGGTGACGGAAGCAGGGTGACTGCTGATACAAAAAACTATTCTTGCGGAAGAGGTAATCTCGTAACAATAACATTTACTGTCAACCCAACTGCTTCAACAGCAAGAGGGATGCACAAGCTTGGGGTTATTACTCCTTGCTCAACTACTCACATTTCGAGTTGATCTTAGGGTGGGGTCGCCAACAGGCGGCGCCACCCTTTTTTTATGAAAATGTTGACTATATTAATAGTCTTCAAAAAATCAAAAAAACCTCTATTGACACAAAGCATACAAAAAATAGCCATGAACATTTTTTGTATTCTTATATCGAGAAATGCTTTGTATCAAAGACTAAGAGGTAATAACACTAATTACTCTGAGGTATATAAATTGGTAACTTTTGGCTTATCAGAAACTGGAGTAGGCTTAGGCTCTTGATGAGCTGGAGGCCTATGCTCAGCGTGAGGCTGACTATGACCTTGAGACTGCTGTCTTTGATGCGAAGACTGCTGAGGTCGCCTATTGTCTCTCCTTTTAGGCCTCTGCGACGCGTGAGGCTGATTCCCCATTGATCTTTTCTCCTCCTGCCCTTCAACTTTCTGCACAGCAGCTGGCACATGAGCTGGTTTTGCTATTGACTGATGCTGTGGCATATCTTTTTTTACCTCCAAAGGCTTACCCTCTGGTATGTGAGGACGGGTGACAGGCTGCCCCTGAGGTTCTGATGTAACAGCATCTCTTTGAGCAGGGAGTGATGGTGGCTTTTGAGCATACGATTGTTGAGGCTGGAGAGAAGCAGACGAAACCTGCTGACCAGACGAAGGACGCACATCTGAGCGTATAGGCTGGACTGGTTGGGAGAAAGATTTTGCGGCATCTTCTTGTGCAATTTGTGCCCTAGCTGCAACCGAGGCAAGCGTATCAACCGCAACCTCCTTCACAACAGGCTTCATATACCGCTCTTTTGATGCCTGGATAACTTTCTCTCTATTCTGTGTCTCGCTATTAGGAAGTGGCAAGGTATAACACATAAAAGGAGGCGACGTTCTTCCATCAATCATCATCTTCGTCATCGACTGATAATTCGCGAGTGCCAAGATATCCTCTTCTTTAAATCTCTCACTAAATTCTTTTGCCAGGTACGGACTATCTCCTGCTCCGACTAAAAATGACATCATTGTCCCGCAATTGCCAAATATTGCCAGACGCACATCCTCTGGAATCTGGCCAATGTACTGATTTGCCAAAAGAAGGTTCAAGCGATATTTTCGTGCCTCAGATAAAATTTTAATAAAACTTGAAGTTGCAAAATTTTGAAACTCATCCACATAGAGATAAAAGTCTTTTCTTTCTTCCTCAGCTAGATAGACACGATTCATCGCTGAAAGCTGGAATTTAGTGATAAACATCGCCCCCAAAAGCGCTGCATTGTCCTCTCCCAATTTTCCCTGCGACAGATTCATAAGCACAATTTTCCCCTCATCCATCACCTGTTGGAGATCAATTGTCGATTTGGGGCTCTTGATGATATTTCTGATGACCGTACTTGAGATAAATTGCCCGACCTTATTTTGAATCGGTGAAATAGCCTCAATACGAAGCTTGTCAGTCATCTTCTCAAACTCATTTTCCCAAAATGACCTCAGAATTGGATCGGTAAGATTGGCAATCATTCTTTTTCGAAATGCTGGATTTGACAGTGCTTCAGGAACCATAAGAAGCGTAGCGTCGGGCATCTCGATGACACTCTGAAGCGTATTGCGAAGAATGTACTCAAGCCTAGGACCCCACGAATCAGCAAAGATTTTTTGGAAAATAGCTACAATACCTGAGATGGTAAGTTCTTTTTGTGCCTCATCTTTGACCTCAAAAGGGTTAAGAGAAAATGCATACTCCTTTTCTGAGGGATCAAGATAAATTACATCATTAACTCTATAGGATGGTACGTAGTCCATAACCGTCTCGCAAAGATCTCCGTGAGGATCGATAATACAAAACCCTCTCCTCTGACGCATATCGTTAATTGCCATATTGGCAATAAGTGTTGATTTACCAGTGCCTGTTTTTCCGATGACATAAAAATGGCGCCTTCTGTCCTTTGTCTTAATACCAAATACTGTGGGCTTGTTACGAAATTGGGTTCTGGCAAAAAAATTAGTATCAAGCTTTTGCTCCTCAGTCATCCCCTCAGCTACAGGCAGATTTTCTGGAGCATCAGAAAGAATAACCTGATGCCATGAGATATTAGGGATTGTTGCAAGCTTGTTTGTGGGGAGATGAAACAGCGTCGCAAGTTCAACAACATTCATATATTGATGTGTTGGTGTAAAAAATCTCGAACGCGAAAGCATGACTTTTTTAATCCTATTCTTCTGCCAAAGATAAGGCTTTCTCAGCCTAAAGCTGTTCCCTGAAGGGTTGTTAAATGATGAAAACGTATTTGCTATCTCGAGTAAATACTGACTGCTTCTTGCCTTTGACTGTGCCCCAACAGCAAGACGGATCCCTACCTTAAATCCTGCATACGCGACTTTCTCTTCGACAATCTTTGCATAAGGATTGGCAACAGCAGCCCCGCTACCATCTGTCGTTTTTGAAGTAGCAAAACTTTTTCCACTCCTTTGCCAGCTATCAGAGACTGGATACAAAAGAAACTGAATACTCACACTATCGCCTGGTTGATTTTTTGAAAGAGCAGCAATAACTGAGGAAAGTGGATCAACATCCTTAAAATCGGCATACGTCCTGATGGGATAATAATAATCATGCTCAAGCTTAAGCTGCCCCAAAGAAAGCGTTCCCGACTGCGCAAGAAGACTTGGTAAATAGTCCTCGACCTTAAGAATAGATGCTTTTGGGTACTGTGAGACAAGCTGACTCTCAAGAAATGACTGAAATTCTATGGGTGCTGTCACATAAAAATGGATTGCCTGATCAACGACCGCTATCTCAAGACTAATTGGAATACCTTTTTTGTGAAGCAGCATCCGACGAAAACGAAGGTTGGTGAGGTTGGTCAAAAATTGCTTCATCGCCTCAGGAGTTTCCTCACCCGTTCGTGACGTCTTAATCTCAAGAATTACTCTTTTAGAAAGGGCATTTTGGGCATCAGGGGCAACATCTGTCATAGCTACAATCATACTCTAAAGACGATTTTTTGGCAATTTTCAAATAGTTATTTTCTTTTTGCCTCAATTCCCTCTTGACAGACTGTATTTTCAGCGATATCATCACAATACAAGAGTAATCACTGATTACTCTTTTTTGCACTTTTTATCACATTTGTAGAGCTTCAAAAAAAAGACACCGGCTGTTGTTTATTGTTAAACCAAACAGTAGCAAGAGCCGGTGTCTTACTCGCCTTGCACCAGCAAGGTAGGACACAACGGTAGTTTGTCTACGTAGAGAAAGGAGTGGTCATGAGCTTTTTGCTCAAGACTTTTACGCGCATCGTTGCGGACGATGGTCATGCTTGATCTCTCATAGGCTCGTACTCGTTGGTGGTGTGTCGTCTTCGCGTGAGGGGGAATTTACCCATGCGGTCCGATCGCCATTCCAAGGTGGACGCGCGTCCAATCGGCGGACGGTCATGCTTCACCAGAAGCTCTAGCGTTGCAAACCAGCTTTGTCTGACACGACAGTCTGTGTCCGAGGGATATCGGACCTAAGCTCGCCCAACCTGGGCAACCATGTCAGGCACTGCCTGCCCTATCTCCACTGGAGATGGTGCGTCAACGCGCAATCATAACTTCTCGACTGATTCATGGAGGGAACCATCAATTTGGATGTGCTTAACTAGCACCTACCTCTCCTGCTGTCCCCCTGGGGACATCCGTCGATAAGCACGGCACTGTGCCGCACACGTGGGGAGGATCGATCTGATCCTCCCCTTTTTCTTTTATGTAAAAACTTCTCAGTCGACATATTTTCCCCTATTGACAATCCCTATAGGATATGATATTATCCGCTCCTTGCTTATTTTTAACATCTATAAGACGTTTCAAATAAGTTTTTTTTGAACTTTAACAAGATACGTGGTTTATAAAGATAACTCACCTTTTTGGTGCGTACTCGACCCCGCTTCTGAGCGGGGTGTAGCGCGCACCCAAAGAGGTGACGCGCTAAAAAACTACTCGCAGTACTATCCTGAGAAAGGAGGCAAGAATTGCTTCATACTCACTGATGGCGCTATGAGTAAAGCGCCAACCGAGAAGTCGGAAAAAGGATCGGGAACCTCACTGCCCGGCGCGCGCCCATTTTTATTTCATGGGCACGATCGCTCGCGGGAGGAAAACAAAAGACCTTTTTTAGAGGCCTGAGACACCTCAAACGCCCTCGGTTTCACCCCCTGATTTTGAATTATATAAAGTCAGGGCTCGTCTCGCTCGTTAAGTCGTCTAAGTCGCTAGTGTTCGGTTCACAGTTCCCAGTTTCTAACAGGGTCTGTTTGTGTCACCGACCGGCCGGCGGTGACGCCTAACCGTTGAAGCAAGTCGCTCTTTAACTGAATTCGAGCCGCGGTGGCTTGACACCGAAAGGGAGTCAGCTGCGGTATCTCGCACAGAAAGGAGCCTCATACATGAGGCAAACGATCAACTCCAACACGCGATATCTCAATGCGAATCCGACGACCGGCACCAGCCCCGACGGCGACGGCGCCGACGGCGCGGCCGAGCAGCAGCAGGGTGAGTCCCGCGGTCCGGGTGACCAGACCGGCGGTACCGCCAGCTAGATTGCGCTCGCGACCGGGGCCTGGGGATGTTCCCCAGGCGCACCGTCTGCTAGGCAGAAAACTGCCTAGCCAATGGGTCGGGCCTTAAGGCCCGACCCACCATCTTTATAACAGCCTGCAAAAGACTCCTCCAAAAGAGGCCACGTATCTTTCTTTTTTCCTCTTATCCCCTCTCGTAACATTCCCTTTTCCTTGACTCTGTACTATAAGATTTGTTATCATGGTTGTAACGCCATTTGTTGGCTGGACCTTAACAAACCGACGTTCATAGGAAAGGAAAAAGGTTTAATGGATATATCACGCCTGAAATCTTTTCTGAGCTTCAATTACGTTGTTTCCGCTCTCGGATTTCTTTTGGCTTTGGCAACGCTTGCCTATTGGGCATGGTCATCGTAGGAGGCATCGTGGACAGGAAATTTTTCATAGCAAACGCCTCACAAAAGAGGATCTGTGATCCCTCCCATGGCTAACGATCCTGAGGAGGCCCGCACTATCTGGGAATCGCTTCGCCTTTGGGAAAAGATAGGACTCTTTATATGTGTAGGGATAATTGTTTCAACCCTTTTCTTGCTCTTTTTTCATCCTGGCGGCAATAGCTCTCTTTTTGACCTCATAGAGGAAGTCTTTTTCCTGGATATTTCATTACATGGCAGCTTTTTATCACATTTCGTCGGTTTCGGCGGCAGGGGGTTTTCCTACTCCCTGCCTTTTTTATCCCTCACCTTCTCAGCTTCACTGTATTTATTTTTATTTACTCTACTGCAACATATTTTATGTTACTTATACAGTCTAAATATCACTAATTGAACACTATTAATCAATCTCTTTTTATCCTGCTCTACCATTGAAGCTAATACATAAATCAATATAGGCTCTTTATTTTGCGATCTCGAATACCTACTTGACAAATCTTATAGGCTATGCTACTATATGGCATCTTTCTGCCCGGAAGAACAACCAGACAGAAGGACAACCCTCTGTCTTTTTTTGTGTCTACAAAAAAGGCAGAATCGCACATTACTAAATTAGCTACATTTGGTACCAGCTTCTGCATGTTCGTGAACACGGTGCTATTTCTGCCCGTGCCAAAGTCACCGTGCAGCAGCTGGTACCCCTATCGCGCGTGGTGCGCGATACGTACTGCACTAACGTGAGGAGCTACAGTGTCTGACACAAGCAACGAAAACGTCAAAAACGACGACGACCTCTTGGTCGCTGGTCGATCAGAGACAGACCAGGATGACTCGGACGCCGTTGATGAGCAAGTCGCCGCCACAAGCGACGACAAACTCGCTCAGGTTCTGACCGAGGTTCAAGAAGTCAAGGCCATCCTCAATGACGAGGACTGCTGCGACTACGATGACGATGAGCAAAGCGCTCTTCGCCGAATCGCTCCGTGGGCAGTTGCAATCGCAATCGTCCTCGGCGTCCTGGCGTTTCTCCACTACAAGGCAGACCACCTACACTGGTCCGCTCCGGATCGGTACGAGCCGTACATCGGACGGTCAATGACTGTCGACGATGCGGTCAAGCTCTGCCGAACTGAATGCACCGAGGACGACTTTGTCGTTCTCACATATGGAGCGTGGGGCGCAACGGCCGCCGTCATGTACGTCGGGCAAGGCGCTGACTTCGACATCCCGGACACAGTGAGCTATTGGGCGCAGGGTGAAATCTATGCCTACGACCAGGACAACCCTTTCTGGTCCGATGGCATCATGGCCCTCGGTCGCTACGAGCGACCTGATCGAGGAACGGCGCGCATCATGAGAGTTGGCCCGAAAGGGCTCATCATGAGCTTTTCAAAATTCGACGAATTCAAGGAGATGGACTCTAAATGTCCGACTTCTGTGTCGCCGAACATTTCTGGCACCTTTGCCGATCCACGCAATCGCGTGGTCTGCGAAGTGCCAGTCGTCAATCAGACCGGCAGCTTGTAGCAGCTGCTACAACCGGGGTGGGGGCGAAAGCCCCCACCCCATCTGTCGTCCCGATGAACATCGGACCTGATGAGCTCATTTCCGCCAACAGGCGGATGAGAGCGAAACAGAAAGTTCTTTAAAAGGAGGTTAGCATGATTGGTCGCAGTCTTTCTTTCTGCGTTCAAGACATCCTCAGAGGGCGTGTTGCCCGGGAGGACGTCGAGAAGATCGTAGCGGGCACGACGGCCCGCACCGAAGAGGACTGGGCCGAGCTCGTCAAGATGTACCAGCGAAGCTATTGGCGGGACTTTCCCGTCGAAGCCGCTGAGCTGGTTCGCGAACTACGAGCCCAGGGTCGAATCGAGCAGCCTCGACTCGACAATCCCGAAGTCCACAGCATCGCTGATGGACATTGGATCAAAGACGGAAAAGTAATCCGTCGCTTGTAGCTATCCCGGGGTGGGGGCGAAAGCCCCCACCCCATCTGTCTCCCGCTTAGCGGGACTGATGAGCCTCGACCTTGCTATTGCGAGGGCGGGCGAAACAGACGTATAGTCCTCCAGGCTCGCAAGAGCAAAGGAGGGAGTTCTTTTACATACAGGGGGTTTTAAGAAAAACCTATCTATGGCTTTATGCCAGCTTCTGCATGTTCGTGAACACGGTGCTATTTCTGCCCGTGCCAAAGTCACCGTGCAGCAGCTGGCTAAAAGCAAGCTTCGCGACAGATCGTCGCGAATTCTATCCCAAAAGGAGAGATCGATGCTACGCATTGTTGGAAAGATTTTTTCCGCGATCAGTGCTCTGCTCGTTTTCGGTATCGTCGCCAGCTTTTTCGCCGGCGGTCAACCCGCTCTTCCCCAGCTTCCAGCTGAGGAGGACGACATCGCTCCGGAATTTCCGGAGACGGGCGAGTCGGTTGCTCAGAATGCCCGACAACGAGGCAGCATACTCAAGAAGGTTGCTGCGGTAGGGCTTGCGGGTCTCGTCGGAATCACCATGACCGGCACCGGCTTCTATACCGGCTACGCTCATGGAGCAAAAATCATCTCACAAACTCGACAAACGGTCGAGTTCACCCGATTCGCGACCAAGCTCTATATCGAGCTGGGCAAGGACGAGGCCAAAAATTTCAAAGACCAGGCGGTCCGCGAAATCACCGGCCGATGCGAGGCTCAAGAGATGGGCACGCTACCCGCTCTTGCCGAGATCAACCCAAACGTCCTGTCGACCATCGTCGGCGGGAACACTGATGGGTGGATTCGTCACCGCGGCACGCCCAATGGCTGGATCTATCGGGGAGACACTTCGTGTTTCACCGTACCCCAGCACGCGCTCCTCGATCGTGAAGGGGGCTCAGATTTTCCAGGAACCATCACGAAACGGAGTGCCGTAACATTGTGGGCCGAGGCGGTCGACTAGGTTACTCCGGCGGGTGGGGTCATTCCCACCCGCCAACTCTTACTTGCCCCCTGTATCTGTTAGTCGCCATAGGCGACCTGATGATTCTTCCCTGCTCTGCAGGGCAAGATGAAAACAGCTTGTCCTCCGAGGCTTTATGCGAAGGAGGACGAGCTTTAACAAGGTGTTGTATAATATAGGTTACGTTAGTACCAACATAAAGGGCGCTATACCCTAGTGTCTTTCATGCTGGTACTGGCGAGTACCATTGCTATATTCTGTCACGTGACAGAATATAAAACGCGAAAGGCAATCATATGTCTACGGGTTCAACAGCGGACGATTTCGAAAAAGTCGCGCCCCTTGAGGGGCTGAGGCGATGGGAGGACATCTTCCATTCGCATGACACAGTCGCTGACCTTCTCGCTCGCGATCGCGACGATCAAGAGATCTCCCACGAGGAGGTCGATGATGCGATCGAGGATCTCCGGGAGACGATCGAGGATCTCCAGAATGGCTCCCTAGCCAAAGACATCGATCCGCGGCGGCTGGGGCGAATTCGCGCCAACCTGACGCATTCGAGAGGTCTAATGGCTCAGCTCGAGGACCTTCACGAGCGGCTCTCATCGCTCCCCTGTTCCAGAAAATGGAACGGTGGCGAGATCTTGCATGGGCTTGCGAAGGAAGGGATCTCTCTTGAGGACTTGGACGACGACATTCGATCCGAGACAGATGATTGATCTCAGCCGGGGGCGCAGATGCGCCCCCGGCAACCAACCTTCCCACAACACCTTCTGTCTTCCGATTGATATCGGAACTGATGAGGCCTGAAAGGCCGAAACAGCGAACTTTAACACAGCATTCGATTTGAAGTCTTGGAGGCAAAAATGCGCAATACAAAAATCGTTTTGATCATTGTGCTCTGGGCTGCCCTACTAGGCACCGTTGCCTACGTCAGGCTCACCCAGGACGACTCCGGTCCAAAGGACTACGTGGTCAGAATGACCAACGACATGACCTTTGACCCACACACGCTGACCATTCGTCCCGGTGACACCGTCACCTGGAAAAATGTCAGCAAGGAACTGGTCCACAGCGTCACTACGGACGCGAACAAGGTTCGTAACCCGAATCTTGTCTTGCTTCCCGTTGGAGCAGAAGCCTGGGACTCAGGACTTTTGCAACCCGGCGAGAGCTGGAGCTATACGTTCCAGATTCCTGGGACGTATCACTACGTCTGTGTCCCCCACGAGTTGGTGGGCATGGTTGGCGAGATCATCGTCAACAACGACGAGTAGTCGTTTTCATAGGGCGGTCCCGCGTAGCGGGACCGATGAGCCTCGACCTTGCTATTACGAGGGCGGGCGAAACAGCGAACTTTAACACAGCATTCGGGTGCCAACTCCAGACGTTCTGGAAAAGGCACAAGCAAAAGGAGAAAGCCCATTGAGGATTGAGTACCGAGGAATTCTGTACGACCGTCTGCCACCAGAGCTGATCCAGCCTGCCATAAGGCGGCTGGCAAAAGCTCCGAAAAAACGCGAGGTCCAGTTCGAGGTCATCCCCGATCAAGGGGAGAGCGAAGACTGCACGCTTGCGCGACTTTTGGCTCGAGCAGGAAACTGCTCTGACCCATTTGTGAGAAGGCACTTCGCAGAGTGCCTCACGTGTCTTTTCAACGCACCGCTCGGAACAGGCGATCTTCTCCTCGCAGGAGTAAGCTAATCGCCTCTACGATTGATGCGCTTTCATCCCTGGGGTCCCGCCTTGGCGGGACCCCGACAATTCCCTTTTTCGAAAACCGAATGCTGATTTTCTTGAGGATAGCGCTCTATCCTGAAAAAAGTCACAAGCACATTTACATAAAGACAAGTATCAGGTGCTAGCAGCAAGTCCCGAATCTTTCGAGATTTTCTGCTGGCGCCTGGCAAACGCTAGTATTGCCTGAAATGGTTTTGGGCAATAAACAGCCAAAGGAGTACCATGGCCAGAAAAGCTCGAAAGGCAAAACGTCGGCACGAGCGTGCCCAGGCACGAAAACGCCTGGGGATCACGCAGAAATCGGGCAAGAAGCCCAACGACGAGCCTGACAGATACTGAGCATGGTCTCACCACTTGGTGCGGGAGAAATCCCGCACCAAGCCCATCTTTAACAAATGCTTTATCCAAGAATTAGCGATAAGCCTACCCCTCAAGGTTTGTCGCTGATGCTTGGCACTGCACAGTCTTTTTCTACGAGGGTAGGAAAAGTATGCCAACAAGGAGGTGGCCGGATGAATACGGCCATCACAGCAATTCAGGTTTCGGCCATTTCGCGGGACGAAATAAACGTCCGAATGCGGAGCCTCAAGGCGGCGAAAGCTCGCCTCGACGAGGCTCTTCACTTCTCGACCAACCTGCGAGATGAGCAGGCCGTGATTACGACCATGGACGGGGCAAGACTTCCGGCGGACGACAATGACCTGCTCAATCGGGTTACCAACGTCCTGCTCGAAGGCCTCGCTCACATCATGATCGCGCTTCGCGAGCAGATCAAGTCCCGCTTGGGACAACTGTACGCGCTATCGCACTAGCACTTGTCTTTTTTTTCCGGGGTGGGGGCGAAAGCCCCCACCCCATCTGTCGTCCCGATGAGTATCGGGGCCTGATGAGTCCTCGATCGAAAGATCACAGAGCGAAACAGAAAAGTTTGGCAAGTAATTACTATTGGTTTGACAAATGTCAGGCATAAACATTTGTCACTTGCTATAATGCTAGACCCTTAGTGCTCAATGAGGAGCGTAGATACCTACCCTGCTCATTCATCACTAAAGAGAGGTACTTTAACAAGGCACTCATTACTATTAGACACATGTGGTGCGGGCAACTGAGTACGAAGCGCTTTCCGGGCAGGAATTGTTTCGTGCTCGATTGCCCGGCATCCACATTTTCTGCCGGAAATTTTAGCGTGGCTTGTGCCGCAAGGAGAAGAGCTCATGTTTCAACATATTGATCCGCCTATCGAGGTCCATGACCCCGACGACACTCACACAGTGCTGGAACTCTTCGCCCGCGATGGAGAGGAGGTTCTCGTCAATAGAAGAGGACGAAATCGTGGACATGGCGCATCAAGGATATCCTTAGCTGAGGCACAGCGCCTCGCAAGACAACAGCACGTCAAGCTGACATGTGGTCAGTCAGACATGCTCAGATCTGAGCCAGAAAATGGCTGAAAAACCAGAGCGATCGCTCCCGGAGCATATCCGGGAAGGCAACATCATTCAGAATGCCTTCGGGCATGAGCTGCATATTGTCGCTATTTTTGAAAAAGAGGGCTTAGTCGTTTTGCGCATGCTGCACACGCAGGATATATTTGATGCACATCTCCACCCCTTCTTTGAAAGCACATCATTTCGTTTTGAGCGAAAAGCCACTCGACGAGAAATCGAGTTCGGCCAAAACCTCCTGAGAGAAAGGGAGAGAAAAACGAAAAAAGGCCTTGTAAGCCATCCGGCTCGCACCGGATAAACTCCCCGCTCGGCCCATCTTCGTTCACACGAAAGGAATCGAGCGTGAAACTTTTCAGAGACGAGTATGATCTGGTTCTGGCTGAAAGACTCAGGAAACACCCTTTCCTGGTCTGCGTAGCAAGCATAGCGCTTTTCTGGACCGTGCTCATACTATGGGCACAGCATCCATGGGAAGGTGGCTCATGGGACACTACAGGCTTTCAGATTGGACTTGGAGCCTCCATGCTCTCTGGAGCAACGCTGGCAATCATTGCTATCAAGCTTGTGGGCCGCAAGGCTCGCAGGCTCGATCACGCAGAATCTAATAGTACAGAAAGGAAATAATTACCTCTTCCATCTCGCAGCATGCGCTGCAATTATATGGCAAGGTTCATTCTCTCCCCACTCTTGAGTGCCTTGCCATATTTTGCTGAGGAAATCTCCTCATCAGAATTCGGCAATTATATTAAACTTTTAGGGGTTTCACCCCTAAAACACTAAAACACTTGACAATAAGAAAAAACTATGAGAAAAAGAACTCGGAAAAATACGAACTATAAAAGCACAAAACTATTAAGTTTTGTGGCTGCCTTGCCCTTTGTGCTCCTCGCACTGCCACTTCGAGGAAGTTCACGAAATGCCTAAGTATTAAAATGCTTGACATATCCTATAAGATATGATATAGTTCACAGATCAATTTTGAGGCAAAATTTTTGCTCTAAAAGATATGAATAAAACTATCGCTATAACATCTGCACTTATTCTTGGAAGTATCGTTACTGTTCCTGCATTTGCATCAGGGAATGTAACTCCTACTCCAACTCAAGCAGTTCTCTCAACAACCAATAACAACACTGGTGGCTACGGCACAACTACTTGTGAGCCTACCTATGGTGGCGGAACTAACTGTGTTACCACAAAAATCCTTATTGATAAATCTGTTAAAAATCCTCAATCAGGACAATTCGTTGACAACCTTACAATCAATGATCCTAAATACGCTCCAAATGACACCGTTTCATTTCAGCTCAAAGTAACAAATACTTCAGATCAGGCTCTATCAAATGTAAGTGTCACCGATGTACTCCCATCTCATCTTACCTATGTATCTGGTATCTCAGGTGGCTCGTATGACAATAGTACTAAAACGCTCACCTTCAATGCTGGAGACTTTAAAGTAAATGAATCTAAGACATTCACTCTTAACGCAAAAATTGCTCAGGCATCAGATCTTCCTGCTGATCAAGGAATCCTTTGTGAAACCAATCAGTCTTTTGTAGCTGTTAATAACGTACAAAATCAAGACAATGCACAGGTTTGTATTCAAAAACCAACCCTTGGTACGACTAGTACCATGACTAAGGGCGGACAGGTTGTTTATCCTTCACCTAATGCTAAAGCAACTCCAAAAACTGGAGCTGAGATGCTAGCTCTTTTTGCACTTATCCCATCAAGTATTGGCGGACTTATCCTTCGTCGAAAGACAAGCTAAGCCTTTTACAATATGGCTGGAGAAAAGCGCACTGAAAGCACCTCCTCGCAATCCCCTCTTTCTGCTCTTTTCCCCACTCATAGTTTTATGACTGGATATCTTATTGTTCTCATTTTGTGAGAATTATCAGATAAATCGAACCTTAACAACTGCAATAAGGTCTTTATAAGATACCGGAAATCGCGTACTGCATGTATAGCGTTTAGGGCAGGAATACTATGCCTCTACAGTGCGCGTTTTCCGGTATCTTCACAACTCGTGGAGGTCGGATGCATTCATTGAGTGTACTACTTGTTATTTCCTTTCGGATATATCAAGCACACAAAGGAGGTGCGCATCGATCAACTTTTCGTTTTTCTTCGTCGAGTCCCGCAAGGGACACAAGCCCAAGGAGGGCATCAATGGGAAACAAGAAGATTCCACGGTTCGTTTTCTTGATCGCAATCGTTGCGATCGCACTCGGCATGGCCGGATTCAGTTCGGCTCAAGCACAGGACACCTCAACGCCCCCGGCATCGCCGGTGACGTGTCCAGCTGACAGCTGGGCTCAGGCCGCGATCGGCCAGAACGTGGTCTTTCTCGGTACCGAACCCTGTACGTGGACCTGGCGCAGCGCGCCAAACGACGTACAGCTCACGTGCCCGGCAGACTTCGTTTGCACGATCGACGAGGGGGGCGACCTCCCCGTTACCGTCCAAAATGGCAACGGCCAGACCGTCATGGGTGACGGCGGTACCTTCAGGTACAAGCCATCCTTCCCCGCCGGCGACGCCGTCTGGGACGTATGTGCTCTCTACCCCAAGGAAGTCGAATTCGGCAAGTGGGCCGATTATCCCAATAACACGCGAGCCCGCGATCCGCAGTTCGACGTCTACTACCGACCCGTGCTCACCTCCGATCCCGCGACCTGCGGTGACGGAACGCTCCTGGCTGCACCCCTCTCCGGTACGACCGAAGGCGGCACGAACGGAGCCACGGATACCGGCAGCGGCAACACCCTCAACGTGACGACTGTCGCTTCGTGGTGTACGCCAGACTGCAGCGGTCGCCTCGAGCAGCTCGTCGAGTCGGATGGAAATCCCAATCCGGCCGGCGTCAAGCTCAAGGCTGGTGACTCCTGTTTCCAAATGAACGTGCCCGACGGGTATACGTTTGAGATCTGGGACGGAACCGCCACCGTGACCGGTCAGACCGCGACCATGGTCGCCAACGCCTGCGAAGGAAGTATCCGCAAGATCGCGACGAGATCGTCGTGATCCCCATATGTGAGGCCTGGCTCTGCCAGGCCTCACACTCAATCTAGACCTTATTGCAGGTCATCGTCGCCTTAGGCGACCTGATGAGCCTCGACCTTGCTATTACGAGGGCGGGCGAAATGACACACCCTATAGGAGTGATAACACTTCGAGGCTAGATACAGCCTCAGTCAGCTTGACATATCCTATAATATTTGCTATACTTCTCCCTACTTGTGTATGAACACAACTCCGAAATTACATCGGAGGGTTGGAGAAAATAGTTGGACTGCACCCATAGACAAGACCAATATACAGCTGCCAGCTATTCTCCCCGACCGTAAGGCCGGTTTTTTTTTGTATACAAAAATTATTAAGTTAATTTTTCAAAAGTATACAATCCGCCGATAATCGCTCTTCAAAGCGTGAACGAATAGTTCCAGCCTCGCCGGCTAGGCGGGCTGAAAAGCTTTGAAGTAAGATCAGGTGGATAAAACAAAACAAATAACGCACATTAACAGATCAGGGTGTAAAGAGAAATCTTTACTACCTCATATACTATTCAACCCAAGAGTCGAATAGAGTCCAGCAAAGCTGGATTGTTTTCGGCTCTTGGAATATCACTGCATGTCGCAGTATCATCCAGAGTTATGTCATCTTTCTTCCTGCTATAGTTTTACGCACGAATTTTCGTGCGTTCGCACTTATCAAAAAGGAGGCAGCATGGCTGCTCGTCACGATGAACAGTATCAGAAAACCAAAAGCGAGGTTATCGCGCGAATTTGCGCGAAAGACCCCGAGGCAAATGAGGCAATCCTCGAAGCGATGAGTCTTGAAACGCTCATCGTCACCGCAGCCTCACTCAATGTGGACGTCACAGACATTGACCCCAACGCGAAAGCGTTGGAAGATACCCCTGTGGCAAAGCAGGACAAGCGTTCGCTCATTCGTGAGCGAATCAGGCAAGGAACTCGTAACGAAGTCAAACCGTCGGCAACACTGTCGCTGGAAAAACTTCGCGAGCTTGCTGCTCAACACATGGTTGATCTGAGCGATCTTTTCCCCGGTGAGAGCAATCCGCCGGACAAGAGAGCTCCTGATCCGCCACCTCCTGCTCCACCGTCCAAGATGAAATGTCGTGTTGAAGGATGCAAAATCGAATTCCACCCGGACTTCGAGGATACGCACCTCAAAAACAACCACGGCATCACCAAGGACCAGGTCGGATCGCACCGCTTGCGGTGTCGCATTCACGGATGTTGGAGAATGTTCAAAGATTACAAGGGCCGTAATGCTCACGTGATCGCGGACCACCCCACTGTCCAGACCTGGCGATGTGACTTTCCCTCGTGTTCAAACTGGCTTTTTCTCTCTGAGGAAGAGCTCGTCAACCACGAGTTCGATCGTCACTATGACACATTCATTGAACGCTGGGTGCCACAAGCACCCCAAGGAGATGAAAGCGACATGGCAACACCTGCTACAGCTCCGGCAACGCCGGAGCCAGTCATCGTTCCACTGGGAGGAGGAGATCCAATCTTTCCCTTCCAGCCGCCCGACACAGGCGAGGCACACGTGGTAACGGTTGCAAAACCGGAGCCACAATTTGATCCAAGAGATCTAAAAACGGTCGTTTCCATGACGGAAGCGGGCGCAACGCAGTATCTCGAAGATCGAAGATGGACCGTCACCTCTCTAGGAAGCGAAAGCTCAACAGAAAATGACGGCAAAGTCCTGAGCGCTGAACTCGGCGAAGAACCAGGACAGGCTGTCCTGATAGTCGGTGTTCAAACTGCACCCGCCACCAACCCGTGGGATAATCTTCTCGATGATTCCGATCCAGACGGATCGGGAAATTCTGAGGAGACTCCCGCCACGCGTCTACCTGACTGGCTCACAAGGCCAAATATGGTCGGTGACAGGCCAGCTCGTATCTTCGTTGACGATCCGGAGCCAACTGGCAATCTGGACAATATCGTCGGCATGGATGAGCTGAAAGCGCTTGAGTATCTCGAGCGTCACGGCTGGAATGCAACGGTTCAACGTCAATTCTCTCAATTGATACCACGAGGCGAGGTCATATCCTACGTCCGTGGTCTTCTGAGAGAAGACATCACCGTCTATGTCTCAAGAGGCCCAAAGCCTCAAGAAACGCCTGCTCCATCACCCCCTACTCTGGACGACAGAACTGTGGGAAGGATGCTCGAGCAGATTCCTTCACGCCCCTTCGTTCTGGATGAAGAATCCGACGAAAGAGTGATGGAAACACTCGCACGACCTCGCTCGAGAGAGACGGATACTGTGAAGGAGGCCCAGAAGCCCTCTTCGCCTCCGGTCAAATCCGCCACGCTTGGCGAACGAATCAAGTGGCGCCTCAAAAAGGCATGGGACAACAACACCCCACCACTTGACTCATAGGCTTGTTCTTTCTTAAAGTGCGCAGCTAGCGTGCTTAGAAAACAACGAAAGGAAATCTCTCGTGGACATCAAGAAAGGTCTCGGATGGGTCACAGTCATCGTCGTTGCACTCATGGTCTTCACAGGCCTGGTGCAGACTTTCGATGGTGGGCTGTTCAGCATGGACAGTAACGCCCGCATCACCAACTGGGGAGGCGTTGGAAACGCTCTCGATAAGTTGATAGCGGCCAAGACCGGCGAAGAGCCGGTCACTGGTGACAGCAATGAACCCACGGGCGGAAGCAGCCAGCAGGCTGCTTCCAACACGTCTGGTGCGACCGTCGGACAGACTACCACTGGTGGCACTACCGACAGCAATGCCGGAAGCACCGTGATTCAGAGTCAGTCGACGATCAATACGACGACCACGATCACGAGTAACGGCTCGGGCGCTCCGCAGATCCTCACC
This sequence comes from Candidatus Levyibacteriota bacterium, assembly GCA_016214555.1. Taxonomy (GTDB): domain Bacteria; phylum Patescibacteriota; class Microgenomatia; order Levybacterales; family UBA12049; genus JACROF01. Next base: position 14,846 of record JACROF010000008.1, on the reverse strand, counting down.
GCAGATCAGGCGCAAGCTTGGTGCACGGCTGGACCCTGCGAAGGCCGATTCGAAGGCCTCAAGGAGGCAAATGGCGTGATGAACCCCAAGGGGGTCCATCTCAAGACGGGCTCGCCCGTCAGTCTCTCCATTCCAGCAGGCGTGAATGGCCAGGTCTGGGACTGCTTCAATGCGTCCGAGGTCACTGGCCCTGCAACGCTTCCGCAGGTTTGCGAGGCGACCTTCCGACTTCAATAGAGTCGGGAACAACTGAATAGTATCATGAGGGCGCGGTCACTAGTTGACCGCGCCCACTTCACCACCAATTGCGGTGGAAAAAGTGGGTGCGGGAGACGCTGACAAGCGAAATGGCTTATGCCATCCCTGATCCCGTCGTCCCGATGTCCATCGGGGCCTGATGAGGCCTGAAAGGCCGAAACGGAACATAAAACTATGAAAACAATTTCATTTGTCATTCCCGTCTATAACGAGGAAAAAAGACTGGATAAAACATTTACTGCTCTTGAAGAGTTAGTACTTCCACGTGGCCTCAAACTTAACCAGGTCATCTTTGTCAATGACGGATCAACTGATAAAACAGTCTCGCTTATCAAAAAATCTCCTCTTAAAAAAAGCTTTGATATCAAACTTGTGACCTACAAGACTAACAAAGGAAAGGGTTTTGCCATAAGACAAGGCATGCTTGAATCTAACGCTGACTACACGCTCTTTTTTGACGCTGATATGTCAACGCCCCTCACACAGCTTGTTAAACTCCTTCCATTTATGGAGAGAGGAACAGACGTTATTATCGGAACAAGAAAAAATGGTCACTCAACCGTTATTGTTCACCAACCACTTATCCGTGAAATGATGGGGAGAGGATTTACCAAAGTAACAAGAATACTATTAAGAAGTAACGTAACCGATTTTACCTGCGGCTTTAAAGCGTTCTCAAAAAAAGCAGTCCAGAGCATTTTCCCTCAAAGTGCTATTAATGGATGGGGCTATGATGCAGAAATTTTATACCTTGCAGCAAAAAATAAATTCTCGACTGTTGAGGTGCCTGTCGCATGGTCTGATGATAAAAGGACCAAAGTGTCGCTTTTTAAAGCTGTTCCTTCAACGCTTCTTGAAATCGGGACCATCATGTATGTTCATTCGCTCTCAAAAAGTATCGTCTTTACTCCCCTTTCTCTTCTTACCCGTTTTCAAACGCGCGTAATGGGTGCAAAATAAGAGTAGCTATGAAAGATCTCAACCTCTTAGTCATTGGGAGCTACCCTCCCTTTGGTACTATTCATGATAAAGCAATCGTTGGTGGTGGAAGCTATACCAAAAATACTCTTCTCTCTCTTGTAAGGCAAGCAAAAAAACAAAACATTACTGCCGACATTACCGTTCTTGCTGAAAAACTTGATGAAAAAACATCCTACCTTGATGAAGAAATCAAAGTAGAGCGCGTCTGGAAAAAAAACAATCTTCTGGCTTTCTGGCGTCTTTGGAAAAGCATTAAAAGCTCTAAGACAAAAGACATCCTTTTTACTTTCGAGTTTTCGATGTTTGGATCACTTCTCTATCTTTTACCTCTCCCTCTTTTTCTCATAGGAATCAAACTTAGAGGCAAAAGGCTTCATGTTGTCTTGCATCAGGTAATAACTGATGCTTCATCAATGAGTGGCCATCTTAATATCCCACAAAAAAGCCTCAAGACAACGCTATACACGCTTCTTTTTCAAGCTTTTTACCACATGATAACTAGTGTAAGTACGAGAGTAATTGTTTTTGAAGAAATATTTAAAAAACGACTTGGGAATAAGTCCCATATCGTTGTGATCCCCCATGGTGTTGAAAAAATACATCTTTCTCTCTCTCAGTCTGAGGCACGAAAAAAACTCGGCCTTCCCCTCAATAAAAAAATTGTTTTGTGCTTTGGTTTTTTAGCATGGTACAAAGGGTCAGACTGGATAGCCTCCCTATTTGCCTCAGTTGATGCATTGTCTGATACTGTTCTTGTTATAGCAGGTGGACCAAACAACAATCATCTCTCAAAGCCTTTTTACCAAAAATATATTGCAGATGTGGAGGCAAAACGAAGTGACAATATTCATATAACGGGATTTGTTGACGAAAAAAATCTCCCTCTTTATTTCAAGGCTTGTGACCTTACTCTTTTTCCCTATCGGACCCTCATGGCATCAAGCGGACCTCTTTCTTTCACATTCTCTCTTAGCACGCCCTTTCTCCTCTCTGACAAACTTTCAGATCTTGCTTTAACTTGGGATTTTGCAGATGCGCTCCAAAAAGAAAACCTTTTCATGCATGATCTTGTTTTCCCTTTACAAAAACAAGCAGCATCAATCATCGATATCACACTATCTGATACAGTAAAGCTGCAAAAGTTACAACAGCTTTCTTCACGGCTTCAAGAGAAACGCTTATGGAATACTATCGCTGATCACTATCTTGAGATCCTGGTATCATAAAACTACTATGTCGTGGTTAAAAATAATAGGTATAAGTCTACTTTTTACGCTTATTCTAACTTTTCCAAGCATCCTTCACGTAGGAAGCTCATTTATTGGAGACGGATGGGATAATTACCAGCAAGCTGGATACCAAGCATTCGTTGGAAAATCTCTCAGAGAAGGCCAAAACCCTTTAGTCCATACCAACTTCTGGCGATACCCCATAGGCTTTGACTTTTCGCGAGCCTTTGATTCTTATCTGGCAATTGGCTTGGGAGGAATTTTGAGCACTGTTCTTCCTATGCCCTTCTCTTACAACCTAGTGATTTACCTTCTTTTACTCCTCAACGGTGTTACCTCCTATTATTTTTTTAGAAAAATTTCTGATAACACAACGCTTGGCATAATAGGTGCAATCATGTATGGATTTTCTTTTTATGTTCTCTCCAAGGCAGGGTCGCATGCCAATCTTATCTTTATTGGAGCCGTTCCCCTCATAGGCCTATCTATACTCCGCATCAGATCTGATATGCCAACCTCCAAAAAATCACTCACACTTTATGCTATAACCATTGCTGCTATCCTTCTTGGCGCTATGCAGTACATCATCATGATAGGCATTCAGCTGATCTGGATAGCAATTCTCTATCTCCTTTTGTATCGAAGCGATATAGCAATGCTAAAAGAGAAATTCAGTAAGCACTTTACGACATGGCTTACTCTTATCGTTTGTAGTCTTACTGCGTTCTTACTACTTTTTAACGCTCAGCTCTCAGCGCTTCTGTCAGGCAACTTTATATTTTTTGCGCGGGCTGAAGTGCTCAAGCATGCAACTCCGTCAATTACTGATTTTTTTCTCCCCAACTCCTACCTTACTTCATTTCTCCTCCTTCCATTTCCTCACAGCTTAAGTGATTCCTCAATAGAAAAAGTGGTCTTTTTTGGCTACATTGAACTTGTTTTAATGCTACTTTTTTTTGTTACCTCGCATGCAAGAAAGCTCAAACTATTCCTTGGCCTGGCATTTCTTTTCCCTTTTCTTCTATCTCTTGGGTATGGTGACTACAATCATTTTTTTCTTCTTCCTTACCGCTTTCTTTCTCATATCTTTCCTTTCACCGGCATCGCTGAGGCTGGACGATTTGCGGTAATTTCCCTTTTTATTATGAGTATTGCTGGAGTGCTTTTTCTCCAAAAATTACGTTTTAATAATAAAAAAATACTTCTTCTGCTTATTATTACTACCCTTATGCTTGAAAGGGCAACTGTTGCCTTTCCTCTTTCTCCTTCACTTCATGACAAATATACTACAATAGTGAAAGGGCTAGATGGCAATGCGGTTCTTGATATTCCTATCAATCCCTACTACGGAAGATATAACATGCTCTCGATCTATTATGACAAACCCATTGTTAATGGCTACATCCATTGGTCAGCAGATGGGACTCGCGAGCAAAGCTTTTTATTCCATGATTCGTACCTCTCTCTCTTTAGCTGCTCAGAGAACGATCCCGTTCTTACCTCTAAGACTGAACAAGAATTTCAAACCGTGATTAACCAACAACTTCACACGCTACTTCGAGACAATAATATTAAGACGGTTGTTGTCCATAAAGATGATAAGTTTTATCATACAATCTGCACCAACGTTCGCCAAAGACTTGCAACGTTTTTTGAACAAACATACTCTCTCTCATCAACCAAAAATACAGGCCAACAACAACTTCAAGACACCATTTTGGAAGCAAAACCAAAGGTCTCACTTTATTTCCCAAGTAAAGGAGTCTTCTATCTTGATGGAGCATATTTCGCCCCCTCTCAGCAAGCTGATTTTTCCATATCTCTTAACAACAGTCCTCTTGAGGAAAAATACGAATTTGTTCCAGGACCAGACGCCTATTCTCGCGAGTTAATACCAAAACAAACAATCAAGATCGCTGTTGAAGCAGGATCGGAGATCACCATCTTCTCCAAAACATTAGTAAGACAAACTGCTTATTCTGTTTGGTATCGATACGAACCTGAAGGAAATGAGATTATTCCTCTTAAAGAGCCTTTTGAGAAAGTATATGACGATGAAAAAGCAACGATTTATTCCATAAATTAACTATGCAAAAACTTACAAATATCGGTAAGGCATTCTGGCCGCAAATCATTCTCGCATGTATCGTCATCCTCATTGGTATTATTCATAACAAGCCTGAAACGTGGCTAACTGGCTGGGACAATCTTCATCCTGAGTTTTATTTTGAAATGAACATCAAAAGGTCGCTTTTTGCTGTTTGGCAAGAATACCAAGGCCTGGGGCTTTTAGGAGGCATGGGACATGCATCAGATCTACCACGACAGCTATTTTTAGCTCTGCTTTCGGTTCTCGTTCCCCCTCAGAACCTTCGCTTTCTATGGATGATGCTCATGTTACTCAGTGGAACGCTTGGTATGTATGTATTCCTAAGACATCTTATTTTTGCAAATAAAGAAAGAGTGTACCCTTTTATGGGGGCACTTTTTTACCTTCTTAACATTGCCACAGTACAAACATTTTTTGTTCCTTTTGAAGCTTTTATTGCCCATTTCGGATTCTTGCCATGGATGCTTTTTCTCTCTCTGTCCTATTGTAAAAATCCAACAAGAAAAAAACTTTTGCTTCTATCTCTTGGACTCCTCCTCTCCTCACCTGCTGCATATATTCCCACACTTTTTCTCGTCTATATGCTTGCTCTTGGCGTTATTGTTACCATCACATATCTTCTTGGCAGAAAAAAGCAAATTCTTACAGGCGCACTAAAACTTTTTGGCACAATTACTGTTATCAATGCATTCTGGCTTTTGCCTTTTCTTTATTTTACAGCTACCAACTCTCACGTTAACCTCAACTCTAAAATTAATCAGATGGCAACCCAGACAATTTACCTGCAAAATAAAGAGTTCGGAGGGATTATGGACACGATGCTTTTGAAAGGATTTTGGTTTCAAAATGTCGATCCAGACAGAGAAGGCAATTTTGTCTATATGCTTAAGCCCTGGCGAGATCATTATCAACATCCGCTCGTTGCTCTCTCAGGCCTTCTTCTTTTTGGCGTTATTACTGTAGGACTCGTCTGGACGATAAGAAAAAAGGACCGCTCACTGTATCCCTATATTGGACTTTTTATTTTTTGCCTAACCGTTCTGGCAGTTGCGACCCCGCCCTTTTCACTTATTAATATCCTCTATAGACAAACGCTCCCTATCTTCAACCAGGCGTTTCGTTTTCCTTTTACCAAATTCTCGATCTTAACTGCACTTTCCTACGCAATCTTTTTTAGCATTGGCATAGAAATACTTGTGTCCTTTCTGAAAAAGCGTGGCAAAAATCATGCACTCCTTGGCATTTTGACAGGAGTTATACTTCTTGGAATCACTCTTTTCCCTGTTTTTAAAGGCAACATGCTCTATAACAAACAACAACTTGTTGTCCCTCGAGAATATTTTGACCTTTTTGATTTTTTTAAGAAGCAGGATCCAAACACAAGAATTGCCAACTTTCCTCAGCATACGTTCTGGGGTTGGAATTTTTACAACTGGAACTACGGTGGCTCAGGTTTTCTCTGGTATGGCATCAAACAGCCAATTCTTGACCGAGCATTTGACGTCTGGTCTTCCTATGATGAAAATTATTACTACGAACTTTCTCAGGCTCTCTATGCAAAAGACGCAAAGGCACTAGAAAACGTTTTACAAAAATACCAGATCACGTGGATACTCATTGATGAAAATGTCAAAAATCCCATCTCTCCTAAGGCACTTTTTCTCCCTCAACTCCGAGAGCTGATTCGCGAAATCCCCACCATCACAAAGAGTGAGCAGTTTGGCAAGATTGAAGTCTACCACGTCACACTTTTAGACAACCCAGATTCCTACATTTTTGGAACAAAAAAACTTCCAACCGTTAATAGCTATTCTTGGTCAAATAGTGATAAGGCGTATCTAGATTTTGGAAAATATGAAAACTCTTTAGATCCTCAAGTTTTGTATCCTTTCCGATCGACCTCGTCTCAAAAAACGGTGAGCGAGCAAGAATTTAAGGCAAGCATGAGTGGTGATAAATTTGTCCTTGAACCAAAAAATACTATTACGCTCTCACGACAGGCAACGCTTGTTATTCCGACATATTCTCAACTGGAAAATAGTATCCCAGCTGTTTTTGAGGCTCAAACAAAGGATAACGAGCTTGTTCTTACAGCAACCCTTTACCCTCCGCAAATTTGGGACAATGGAAAACTATTGTCAGGCAAAGAACAAATAAGGGAAATTCTTCAAATTCCAACCTCCAAAAAAAATCTCGGTGCTAAAATCTCTATCAACGGCGTCACCTCTTTTCCTCTCAAAGAAGGCACTCTGGGAACAACTTTCTTAAGCCTAACAGAAGACAATATCATAACGCTTGGCTCTCCATCTGCAGCACTTGATGAGGCGGTCATTCAGTCCTCACAGCTTCGAAACATGCCCGCTCTCTTAGGTAACACACATACGCTTTCCAAAGGAGATCACGTCATAAAAGTTGTTTCTCCGCTTATCAATGATAACTACCTGGGATTGAGAATGAAAGGAAATGCTATCGAGCAAAAAACCAATTGCGATCAATTTCGAACAGGACCAACCCAGCTTGTTCGGGGTTTTGAAACACTCACTTTTATGTCTGTCAACGGAACCTCATGTGGCTCATTCTACATGGGATCACTCCCTCATAATCAAGGGTATGCAATTGGCATAACTCATAGGAATCTCAGAGGAAAAAGTCTTCATTTCTGGGCACTCAACCAAGATGCGCAATACGCACCAATTGATACGTATCTTCCTGACAACAAAGATTTCACAACCGATATCTTCCTGCTTCCTCCTCAAGAAAAATTTGGTCTTGCGTACTCCTTCCACTTTGACAATGCATCAATTGGCAATGAAACTGTTGAGAATGAAATAAAAGACACAACGATCTCGGCAATACCCCTTAGCTTTATATCCTCACTTTTTGTAAAGTCCGGCATACCAAATGACTCTCCTGTCCCTTACATACAATCTGTGGAGCATCCAAACGAAAGTCTCTATGTTGTTAAAGATCAATCTGAGGGTGAGCATACGCTTGTTCTTTCTCAGGCATACGACAAAGGCTGGAAAGCTTATAGACTCCCCCTAGAACTATCTTCATCTCAAAGAACATTGGCCTTGGTAGCGCCTTTTCTTGTAGGAAAGCCTATCTCATCCCATACTAAAATAAATAATTGGGAGAATGGGTGGACACTTACAGGAAGTGGTACGATTGTTATTGTGTATCTCCCTCAATACTTACAATATCTAGGAGCCGCACTCCTTGTCATTTTTGGAGGATATGTACTAATAACAACACTGAGAAAAACTTGACAGCCTTATTATTTTTATGATATCGTTGTTATCCGCCCAAAAAAATCTGCTCCACATATACTCCCTGCCTCATTGTTATGACTCAACCAATCGACCAGCTTGTCTCAATAATTCTTCCAATTCGAAACAATCAAACGCAGCTAGCAGAATGCCTTGATAGCCTCCTCTCTCAAACCTATGAACCTCTTGAAATCATTGCAATCGATGATAATTCAAAAGATACATCATATAGTATCCTTCGAAAATATAGGCGTAAAGACAAAAGGCTAATTATCTCAAGAAACGTCAAGCAATACGGGATGACCGTTACGCTAAACAGAGCTCTTAAAAAGGCAAAAGGAAGCTACATATCGTTTATGAATCCATGCGATATCGTAACCCCTGATAAGCTTAAAAGGCAAGTTAGCAAAAAAGCTCTTTTCCAACAGACGATCCAACAATCTCAAAAACATTCTTAACCTCAGACTCACTCCAGCTTGAAAGTATTGTTATCAACAGATATCTTCTTCCTCGAGATCTTTTGAGATTTACCTCCCAACAATACCCAGTGCTGTATCGCACTCTCCTAACCAAAATCCACCCATATGGTAAGTTTGCAAATCTTAATCAATATCTATACATCAGAAAAGCAAATACATTATCACAAAGGAGCGATCTGAGAAAAATTTTCCATTACTTTACGCTTTGGATCAAGGCTCGCTTTCTCTATGGAACGGGGATTTCCTGGAACTCACTTTTGTATCCACTTAACAACCGCCTCAGATCCTCTCTTAACAACTAAATCCCAACAGCTACATAAAGAACTCTCCAAAAGAATAATTCTTTTGTTTTTAATTCCCTTACGAACAATCTAATAATGTAACAATTTAATCATGTTTTCTTATCCTAAAGTTATCAACATATTTTTATGAAATAATTTTAGCTTGATTTATCAAGCTATTTTGTATGTTATAAACTCTAGGCCTATGAGATACTACGATACTATTTGCTATAGGTTGACAACGTGAAAAACCTATGCTAGTATGGTTTTTATGAAGAAGATTCGATCATTTTTAGGATTGCCGCAAAAGCTGGAAAGAAAATCACCTATGGATTATCAGAGAGAAATGATGATCAGACTTGGAAGAGAGCAGTTTAAAAAGCTAGTTGATCAAGGACTCGCAGTCCCTGTTGGACTTCTCTAGGGTAAGCGCCCTCGAGTCGACAAAGAGATTTCCATCAAAAAGAGCATCGCTTTCGTTACGTAAGAATTAATGAGTTCAAGTACGATAAGCAATGCTCTTAGGGTAAAGGCGTTAGTCCTTCAGGCAGGAACAAAACTAACGGCCTAAACAAATTTATAAAGAAAGCGTGTCTTTTTGTCAAGAAAATATATTGAGGCTAAAAAATCGATTTTTTCTTGATAGACGGACTTTTTTCATCATTACCCATTGAGCTCGCAGTCTCTGATGAGGTAGGAATTTAGGAACGGAGCAGAAAGAGTTGTATGTTTAGATGAGGTAGGAATTTAGGGCAGGAATTCTTACCTCTCCAAGGATATAACCCTCTGCGAGTTCGCTTGATAGACAAGCGTGGAGCGGAACTCTCACCTCTTTAGAGCCTGAGAGTTTTTTATTAGCCTTAAATCTTCTTGGCAAAGAGGATGCGGCCGGTGGCTGTTTGGATTACTCGTGAGACAACAACATCAATTGTTCTCCCAACAAAATCACTTCCCTCTTCAACTACAATCATTGTCCCATCTTCCAAGTAGCCTACTCCTTGGCTCAAATCTTTTCCAGGATGAAGTAATTTTATATGAAGAGACTCCCCAGGAACTGCAATTACCTTAAGGGCATTGGCTAACGCATTTACATTAATAGCCAGGACATTATCTATGGTTGCTTTTTTCTCTAAGTTATAATCACAGGTAATAATTTTCCCTTTGTGGTTTATCTCATCAAGAATAATAATTTTCATTTTCCTACTCCTTTTGAGCTGATCTAAATGACTAAGCCCTTTTCTACCCCGCTCTCTTTTCACCATATCCTGAGAATCTGCTAAATGTTTAAGCTCAAGTAAGATGCTTTGTGGGACGACAATAACTCCATTCAGAAGACCAAGATCTATAACATCAAAAATTCTTCCATCAATAATTGCTGATGTATCAAGAAAAATACCGTACTCGATTTTGCTCCCTTTCTTTTTTTTCTGAGAACGAGCTCTGGGTCTTGGGAGAATATTAGGAAGACGAGTCACGAGAGTTTTTGCAACTTCATCTGCTAAAGCGCCAACAAGTTTTGGAGGAAGCATGAAGGGATTGTCTGTGTCACGCTCTTGAGACCTAACGGGAAGTTTTACCTTCGCTCTTAAGGCTTTTTTTTTCGATTTGGTTGGCATAGAGGCCTATTATAACTCCTTTGTGCTCATCTGTGAACCTCGATCTTTAAGAATCTGAAAGAGAAATTGATGAGTCTGCGAAGAGACGATATCACTAAACCCGAGCTTTTTTGCCTCCCTCACTCTCTTTTCAAGCGACGATACATGACGCAGCTCGCCCAAAAGCCCGACCTCAGCAAGTCCAACTGTTTTGGAAAGAGGAATATTTTTAACGCTTGAAAAAACCGCCAAGCAAATAGCTAAATCAATCCCTGGGTCTGATAACTTAAGACCTCCTGCAACATTAACAAAAATATCCATTGAGTCAACAGGAAGATGGCAATGTTTTTGCAAAACAGCAAGGAGAAGCTCTACTCTTTTTTGATCAACTCCCGAAACGACCCTACGTGGCATAGGAAGCGTTGATCTAACTGCCAACGACTGGATCTCAACCAGAAACGCCCTACTCCCCTCTATCGTCACCACAAGAACGCTACCTGGCACATCCTGAACTTTGCGGGATAGAAAAATTTGCTCTGGGTTGGCAACCTCTTCCATGCCATACTCATCCATTAAAAATACCCCAACTTCATCGACGGGACCAAATCGATTTTTGAGCGATCTAAGAAGACGAACGTTGGTAAATTTTTCTCCTTCCAAAAAAAGAACTGTGTCAACCATGTGAGAAAGAACCATTGGCCCTGCTACCATACCCTCTTTGGTTACATGCCCAACAAGAATAAGCGGTATCCTCAGAGCTTTTGCTGTTCTAATAAAATGAAGTGCTGCATAGCGTACTTGGCCAACAGATCCAGACAAGCCTTCAAGATTTGCAGACTGCATAGTCTGGACTGAGTCAACAACAATAAGATCTGGTTTTATTTTCTCAATATGCGATATTGCAATATCAGGATCTGAAAGCGAAATCAAAAGTAATGAGTCATTTTTTTGTTCTTTATTTTTTACCTCTTTTTTTCGCTCTTGTAGTCTATCTGCCCGTAGCTTTATCTGCTCGATTGATTCTTCACCTGAAATATAGAGCACAATTTTTCCCTCTTTAGACAAAGATAGACAGAGCTGTAAAAGAAGTGTTGATTTACCAACTCCTGGGTCCCCTGCTAGAAGAATCGCAGACCCTGCAACAAGACCTCCCCCAAGCACTGTATCAAATTCACCAAATGAAGATCTTATTCGTGACTGCTCTTTATAGACAACCTCCGAGAGTTTTTTTGGAGCCTCACTACTTGCCGCAACCACAGAATCAGACTGAGCTTTGCCTCCAGTCTGCGAACTCTCCCTGAATTCTTTAAATGTATTCCAGTTGCCACACTCTGGACACTTGCCCATATATGCCGGAGCATCATAGCCGCATTCTTGACAAACGAAGGATGTTTTGAGTTTCTTACTCGCCATACTGGTGATTATATACTTTTCGTAACTTTTTACTCAGGTATTTAGTATCAAGTATTTTGTATTTAGCAAATTCTGCTATATACTATATACCATATACTAAATACTACCGTTAGCGATACATCAGGGGTTTTTCCTTAAGCACTGGGGTGAGCTCAACGCGTCGACGTCTTGGGTCGTGTGAAGTTACTGTTACAGTGACAACCTGGCCTACTTCGTAGATAGTTGTTGGAGGGATTTTCTCTTTTTTGATAATCCCTTCCACTCCCTCACCTAAGTCTACATATACATTGCCATCTTCTGTTCTCGTAACAGTAGATGATGTCTGCTTCTCAAGTGGATAATCTTCTTTTATTTTTTCAAAAGGATCAAGAGTCAATCTTTTGATTGAAAGATCTATGCGCCTTGAATCACGATCTGCACCAATAACATATGCCTCAATACTCTCTCCAACCTTAAATATACCAGCCATATCATCAACTCTATTCCATGAAAGTTCTGAGATGTGAATAAGTCCATCAATCGTATGGTCTGTTCCTTTGGGGTGCAGGAGTACGAAATAACCAAAATTAGTTATGCTACTTATTTCTCCGTTTACTTTTGTTTTTGGCTTAAATTCTGATGAAAGCGAAGCAAACTCCTCAGCTGACATTGTAGTCTTTTGTGAAAATATGATTTTATTGTCTTCTTTATTGAGATCTGCCACTGAAACTTGAATCTCTTTTCCCACAACAAGAGGGCCCTGTGAGGCTGTTGTGTGGGAATTGGGAAGAAAACCGCTAAGTCCCTCATTTGTTGAAACAAGGAATCCACCCCGTGTTACTTCATCAATATGTACAACTATTTTTTCCTGAGTCTTCTTTGCTTCCTCAAGTTTTTTCCAAATAAGATTATTAATATAACGCCTAAGCGAAACGATTGGCTGCCCAGTCTCAGACTCAGGACTAAGAATACTTACCTCCACCTCCTGGCCTTCAGAGAGGTATGACATCATACTCTTGAGCATATGAGGATCTTTCTCAAGAACAAGCGCCTGACTTTTAGCATCAATATCAACTAATATCTCTTTCCTTGTAAGTTTGGTTATAGTCCCATTGATAAGATCACCTTTTTTGATTGAAACCATCGGTTTTGCTGAGGATTTAGCCATAAGCTCGGCCATCGATGTTGCACCAGGTGATTGAGGTTTATTTGCTGAAGAAGCCATGTATCATAGTCCCTTTCATAGTTAAGATTAGGACACAGTATATCACTATAGTATTAGGAGCGCAAGAAGACTAGGCAGATTGTGTGACAAAACTATTTTCTGCATAATAGCAGTATGAAATTTTTATCTCTTCCCCTTAGTCTTTTTTCTTTTTTTACGCTTGTTTTCCTCACCTATACCAGTCTTCATGGACTTTCATTCCCCGATGAGGGGTATATCGTGAACACTGCTCAGCGCATACTTAATTATCAAGTGCTTTATCGCGATTTTGACTTTGTATATACACCATTAACAGCATGGCTAACAGCGCTAGGATTTACAATTTTTGGGGAAAGCATTTTAGTTGAAAGACTTTTTCATCTAGGACTCGCTCTTGTGAGCATTTTGTATCTTATAAAAATAGGGCGATTATTTACGAAAAACATACTGCTATCATTCTTACCAGCTTTGTTCTTTATAGCCTGGGGGCCATCTCATATTAATTTTATGGCTCCTGGAATACTTGTTTTGGAAATTTCCATCATCTCACTTTTTTATTATCTAATGGGAAAAAAGGAGAACAACGCGCGGTCATTTTTTATTACAGGCATTGGAATAACACTGATGTTCTTGACTAAGCAAAATTTCGGTGCAGCTTTTCTTTTGTTTTGCCTATGCGATATTGGTATAAGCTCCAACAAAAAACACATTGCTGTTCCCATAATAAAAGGATTTGTGATGTCTATGGGAATTTTCTTTCTTTACCTTCTCGCAACCAATTCGCTTCAATCCTTTATTGCAAACATGTGGGTATACTCAATTGAGAGAATTATTCTTAAAAATAATCTCCATACTCCTTTTGAATTCTGGTCTCCAGGAGGCATGGGCAAGCTCCTTCTGTATGGATCTCCCCTCTTTCTCTCAGTATTAACACTCTGGAAAAATAAAAAGCAAAGTATAGGATTTTGTCTTGGAATATTTGTACTCATAAACTACTTAATTGGACTAAGACCAGAGACAGACTATGTCCACCTCTCTCCCCTTCTTGGACTCAATGGATTAGCAATTCTTCCTTTACTGCTACAAATAAAGAAAGCATGGCAAAGATATCTCCTCTCTCTTGCCAGCTTGATTCTCTTTATAATAGGCATATGGTCAGCGCTCTTTTTCGGGTACTATCGCTGGAATGCTCCTCTTATTACGCAAAACAGCTTTGTTTCCAACCCCCACGTTCGTATCTGGACAGATAGTAGTACTGAGAAACTTATTACGGATCTTACACACAAACTCGATGCGTATGGGGAAGATAAAAAAATCTTTATCAACTATTATGCACCAATGTTTTATTTCTTTCTTGGTAGAGCAAATCCAACACGCTATGACTACACAGGCCTTTTTATGAACTACCAAGCCCAAGCGATACAAGACCTTAACAATAAAGAGGTGGAGATTGTTATTGCCACCTCAGAGAGCAAGAGTTACCAAACAGCTCTGCAAGAATTTATTAATAAAAACTATCGCCAAGACAAAAAAATCCAAGACCACTATATTTTTGTAAAAAATTAACCACAAAAAATCCCCCTTACGGGGGAAAATTTGTTTCTTGCTGTTCCTTAGCAAGTAATCGTCGGCATCGACCTATTATCCCAGGAAAAACCTAGTATCGTGAGCGCTAAGACGTTTCACTACTCTGTTCGGAATGGGAAGAGGTGGGACCATCTCGCTTTGGACACCGACAAATACTTACTAATGATAAGAGCTCTTATGAGAGCTCCTCAACAAGTGAAGAGAGTGAGAAAACGAATTAACACGAATCTTGTTCGCGAGTATCGCGAGGTTAAATTCGCATATATTCGTATTCTCTGGAAATATGTTTTGTCAAAAAATCTACTGCTTGACCATTAGTACGGGTAGGCTTAACAGATTACTCTGCTTCCACCGCCCGCCTATCAACCTCGTAATCTTCGAGGGGTCTTCGTACCCTTGCGGGTACATGAGATCTTATCTTAGAGACGGCTTCCCACTTAGATGCTTTCAGCGGTTATCCG
>JACROF010000003.1 GCA_016214555.1 Candidatus Levyibacteriota bacterium | reverse complement strand
TAACGTGTCATTAAGAGTAGCAGGCGAGAGATTCCCTGTAATTCTCTGCCAATATCCTCCAGAGGTAGACATACAATCTGTATCATCAAAACAGAGTGATCCTGTAAGGTATGCATTTCTCCAAGACTTTGTTGTACTTCCAAGATCATAGGTAGCATCAGCTGCAGGCAAGAGATCACCAGTAATTTATAGATCACCACTAGTTGCTTCACCTACGTCAATTGCAGCTGAGTTAGCGCCAAGAAGATCTGCACCATCAAGATATAAATTGCCGTCAACTTCAATATCATCTGAGAAGAGAACATCTTGTGATCCTGACAGGCCATTTCCAGTTGTACCTGTGCCAAAGCGAGAATAGGTAGTGACCGCAGTTGCACCTACTTGTAAGACGCTATCGATTTGGAGAGCACCTGCTGCTGAAAGATTAGCAATCTCAGTGCCTGTTCTACTTGTTGTCCTAAAGCTAAAAGTTCCACCAGACCACCAGTTGGCCTCACCACTGGAAATGCCAAGGCCATATGTTGTGCCCCATAAGTAGATCTTGTCTTCGGTCGCATCTGCAAAATCTATCTGACCTCCACTTGCTAGTGCAACATCTCCATTTACATCAAGCTTTGCAGTAGGCAAGATACTTCCAATCCCAACATTGCCATTTTGTCTAATAACAAATCTATTTAATCCAGAGGATGAGGCAGCAAAGAGATCTCCTACTTTGTTATCAACCACAAGTGCTGCAACAGCATTTGTCTGTCCGGAGATAGAAGCAACAGGGGAAGAGATACCTGTTCCTCTGACATCTAATTTAGCAAGAGGAGAAGTCGTCCCAATGCCGATGTTTCCCGTGCCAAGGTTGAAGAATGCATCGTTATTGGTAATACCTGGAAGCTTTATGATAGCCGAGGAAGTAGCAGCTGCTCCTAAAAGGAGATCATTGGTAATCTCAGCTGGTGCTAGCGCTCCAAGGCTTCTTTGCCAGAAGTTAGTTATAGAAGAGAAGTCAGTAATACAGTTAGTCTCCCCATCCCCAGTACAGAACTTAGCAGCCTCAACAGTGTCATCTGATACTGCAGTATTATACAAAGATATACCTGATGATACATATGCATCACCAACAACATCGAGTGCAGCCAGCGGGCCAGTTGAGCCGATGCCGACATTGCCGGTATTAAGTACAAGTGTATTCGCAATAGCGCCAGTATTGACAATACTCATGACGTTGTTGGTGGCATCTGCTCTGAAGATGAGGTCGTCATTGGAATCTGTCCCATTTCGTCCAATGAACCACTGCTCACTATTTGCAGTTCTAATTGCAAGTCCATTGTAAGATGCTGAACCAAGACCATCTATTGTGATGCTTGTCTGGGCAGTGCCATCTCCAACATGTAGTTTTGAAGCAGGAGTCACTGTTCCTATTGCGACGTTACCCCCGTATCTATTGATGGTGAGATTTCCGTTGGTTGAGAAAGTTGATCCAGTTCTTCCCTGAATATCATTGCCGTCATATCCGATCATGACTCCAAGATTTCCAGTGTTCTGACCAACGAATAATGGTTTTGCTCCAGTGCTGTTAACTATCGCATTTGCTGTAATTGAACCCATACTCATGGTTGTTCCAACCATCAAAAGTGCGTTGGGCGTAGTCGTGCCTATCCCTACATTGCCGGCCTGGGTTATGACAAATCTATTTAACCCAGAGGACGAAGCAGTGAAGAGATCTCCTACTTTGTTATCTACTACCAATGCTGCAACAGCATTTGTCTGTCCTGAAATAGAAGCAACAGGGGAAGAGATACCAGAGCCTCGAACATCAAGCTTGGCTATCGGAGTATTTGTCCCAATCCCCAAATTTCCACTTCCGGCATTAAAGTAGCTGTTGCTCGAAGACCCACCATGAAGCTGGATTACTGAGGTTCCGTTTCTGTTTACATTAATTGCACCCTCTGTTGTATTAGACACAAGGGTGATTGCGTCGTTGCCATCATCAGTTTCTCGAAGTCTGATAGCACTTCCAAGTACAGTGAGTGCAGCATTTGGTAGACTCGTCCCAATCCCCACATTACCATTCTGTCTAACAACAAATCTATTAAGTCCTGATGAAGAGGCTGCAAAGATATCTCCATTTCCTCTGTTGTCAGCAAGAAGTGCTGCAAAAGAAGAGTTAGCTGAGACAGATGCAGTAACAGCTGTTCCTAAATTTCCTCTGATATCTAGGTTAGCAAGTGGAGAGGTGGTTCCAATTCCTATATTCCCTGTTCCTAGATTAAAGAACGCATCTTTATTGGTAATACCTGGAAGCTTTATGATAGCCGAGGAAGTAGCAGCTGCTCCTAAAAGGAGATCATTGGTAATCTCAGCTGGTGCTAGCGCTCCAAGATTTCTCTGCCAATAGCTACTTCCAGATACTAGTGCAGAGAAGTCTGTGACACAATTCGTCTCTCCATCTCCTGTGCAAAATCTTACTGCCTCAACTGTGTCATCACTAACAGCTGTGTTATACAGTGAGATACCAGATGAACCATATATATCTCCAACTACATCCAGAGGAGCAGCAGGAAGAGAAGTGCCGATGCCTAGGTTGCCATTTTGGTTAAAAACGAATTTAAATACACCGCTACTGCTACCTGTTAAGATATCGTTTGACTCAGTCTGATTGAGAATAGCCAGAGACTTACCAAATTCAGCTGAGTTGGTCAGGTAGAAATTGCCGATATTGGCAGGAGCTGTTGATGTGCCGACAACCAGCTGGCCAGAGACAGTGGCTGCGTAATTGGTAACAAATGCTTGTGAGTCAATGATGACATTGCCTGCATTATATGTTTGTAATGTCAGATCTGATGAGTTAAACGTTTCTCCAGCCTGGAGATAGAGTGGAGCCGCACTCTTGATGTATGAAGCAGTTGGATTGGTAAAATTGATGTCATAGGCAAATGAGGTATCTCCAGCTGCAGTAAATGAAGTAGGGAGGGCAGCTGTGATTTGACTCTGTGAGACAGAGAAGACACTAGATCCATTATCTTTAACATTAAAGATATTTCCCAACGTTCCATTGGCTCCAACATTGAGACTCAAAAGATCGCCGGTGGCGACAGTTGAAGACCCTGGTGACCAGTCTAGAGCCAGAAGTCCACCTGTGCTAAGTCCAGTGCTAGTTGAGGAAAGATACATACCTGTTCCGGTTGTGAGATTGTTGGCAGTAAGTCTATAGGCATATCCACCGCTTGTCACAGCAGAGTGGGTGGCTGATCCATCGCCTGCAAGACTAAATCGGGTGGCGCCAGATGATGATGCGGTGAAGATGTCATTTGTCTGAGCACCTGTTTGATTGATAACAAGTGCTGCATTTCCTCCCTGTGTGCCTCCATTTATGTGAACAAATCCATGATTAGTTGTTGTGCCGATCCCGACATTTCCAGACTCATTAACTGTGAAAAGCTGCGTTCCGCCTGAGAGCGAGTTAGAGTCTTTTGCAATTTGGAAAAAAGCTGTCGTCCCATCATTATTTGAGTCTAGATTGAGATAAAAACTAGCTGCTGCATTTATTCCAGCCCTACCTCCATTGTCAGCTGGGTTGTAACCATTAAATGTACTACTTCCAATAAAGCTGTTTGCTGCTCCTGCTGTGATACCAATGTTTCCATCAACAAAAAGTTTTTGTGTAGGCAAGGTACTTCCAATCCCTACGTTACCATCATTAGTGATCGTCAATCTCTCAGTAAGCCCAGCATCTCCACCCGCAGAGGTGCTAATCCCAAATGCCTCTCCATTAAGAATATTAATCTTAGGATCTGTAGTACCCCTGAAGGTCAGTTGACCTGAACTAGATGCAGTTCCTGCATTCGTACCTACTGCAAATACTTGGAAGAGGGCACTGCTTGTAGCTGTGCCGCCAATAGCTAGATCATGGGTAGAGTTGCCTGGGGAGAGGACTTTATTGTTTAATTGCCAATAGCTACTTCCAGATACGAGAGCTGAGAAATCTGTTACACAGTTAGTTTCTCCATCACCAGTGCAGAACTGAGTCGCTTCTACTGTGCCATCACTAACTGCTGTCTCAAAAAGACTCAAACCATCACTTATGTATACATCTCCGACGACATCAAGTGGCGCATCAGGACTGTTATCAAGAATTCCAACATTGCCTCCATTATTAATCACAAATTTAGTAACTCCTGCAGCTGAAGCTGTGAAAATATCCTGGGTTGAGTTGTTTTGATCTAGGATCACAAGCGCTTTTGCCGAAATACTAGCAACATGAAGTGTTGCAAGGGGAGCGGTAGTGCCAATACCTATATTGCCATCGCTAGTGATACGCATTTTTTCAGATGCACCAATAGCATTTCTATTTGTTGTGTTTGTTTGAAATGATATGTAGCCACCCGGTCCGTTTAGGACAATGGTTGCAGGCGTTGCGCCAAAGGCTGTATTCCCCCCTTCAAGCGCAAAGCCATTTGAGGTTGAGTACCCTCTCACTACTTGGTTGCTTCCACCAGATGTTGTCGTTGTAGGAAGAACATGAATACCTCTGAAGGTAGAGGCAAGATCTCCTGAATTGCGGAACATGCCATTGCCTGAAACGTCTAGTGCTTGTACGGGCATGATAGTCCCAAGGCCGATGCCGACATTTCCGGCCTGGGTGATCACAAACCTTGTTAATCCGGAACTTGAAGCTGCAAAAAGATCTCCAACTTTGTTGTCAACGACTAATGCAGCTACAGCATTTGTCTGTCCTGAGATAGAAGCAACAGGGGAGGAGATGCCAGAGCCTCGTATGTCTAATTTGGCAACAGGTGCTGTGGTACCTATTCCAACATTGCCAGTTCCTAGATTAAAGAATGCATTATTGTTGGTAAGGCCTGGAAGTTTTACAATTGCACTTGTGGTTGCATTTGCCCCTAGAAGCAAATCATCAGTCACATTTGCAGGAGAGAGTGCTCCAAGATTTCTGAGCCAATAACTACTTCCAGACACGAGAGCAGAGAAGTCTGTAACACAATTAGTCTCACCATCTCCTGTGCAGAATTTGGTCGCTTCAACTGTGCCATCTGAGACTGCTGTTTCATAGAGACTAAGCCCATCGCTGATATAGACATCACCAACGACATCAAGAGGAGCATCGGGTGTAACATCACCGATGCCGACAGATCCTGCAAAGTAGCCAGAGCCATCATTGGCAATGGTAAATTTAGCAACTCCACTTGTTGAAGCGCTAATCAGCGGACCAGTGCTGTCTTGGTTGAGAGTGAATGCTGATTGACCTGAGGATGTAGCTAAGACAGCAAACATATCATCGATCTCAACAGCACCTTTAGCAGTTGGTATGTTGTTTCGATAATTTGTGTTTGTGTTTTGGACTGGCGCATTGAGCTGGATGATGCCGACTCCGTCGGGGGTAAGAGTGACATTGCCATTTGAGCCAGCTGTTGTGTTGAGCGCTAATGTTTTTCCAGAGAGCGTAAATGATCCACCCGTTGCTGAAAAAGTAGGGTTAGCAGTCCCGCCAATTGTTAAATTGCCGCTTGAGTCAAGAGCAAGGACTACATTTGTTTGACCAGCGCCTGCCCCTGTGCTTGGAAGAAGGCCTTGGATGGTTTCGGCATTTGCTGCAAAGGCAACTGTCGCAATTTGCTGACGAGGAGTAAGCTCGCTATCAGATTGGACAGTGATGCCAAGATAGAGAGTTGAGTTGTCGGTAAATACTGTTGAAGGAATGGCAGTACTTGACCCCAAGAGTATAGAAAATATGCCATCCTGGTCTGGGGTGAGCTGTTGAGTCTCTTGCCAGAGGAGGGCCGCGCCTGTAGCAGAGGCGTCATTATAAACCGTAAACCGCAAGTCTTTTGCGGTTGTGATAGGGTTGTCGTTTGAGTCTGTCAGCCGACCTTGAAACGAGAGGAGCCTTGGCGGTGCTGTTGGCGGAGCAGCAAGAGCCTGCTCTTTTTGTGGATTTTCAATAAACGAGCGGTACAAGCCAAATCCAAGAGCCGACATCATGATGATAAGTGCAGCAAAGTGGAAATAATGCACCACTGAATAGGAATGATATTTTTTATACCAGTTTGGTCTAGTATGTCGGGCATGACCGAGAGCTCGGAGGTGGAACGGAAGACTAGAAAATGATGGGTGGGAAGGATGGAGGGGGGAGTATTTAGTATTTAGTATTTGGTATTTAGCATTTGAAGTTTGGTATTTAGTATTTAGCAAAGATCCACTGTTATTTTGAAGTAAGCTGGGAAGGACATTGCCTGGAACGATAGATTTTATTTTAATAGCATCAGCTAAACCATTTTTAGCACTAGATGAGAATATCTGCTTTCCTCTGGCTATCCAGGAAAGGTATTGAGCTTTTTCAAGTGCCTTTGCCGATAGTGATACGACTGAATTATCAAATCCGAGAACAAGAGGGGCGAGAATTTTTTGGCTTAGCCTGAAAGGAGCAAAACGGGAATATCTAGTATTTGGTATTTGGTATTTAGTATTTAGCTGAGATTTATTAGTATCTTTGCTAGATACTTGATACGAAATACTAGATACTGGCTTCTCAGGGAGCTGAGCACTTGAGGTCAGAGCGGAAGTGTCCAAGTCATGATTAGCAGCAGGTATGGTTGATTGCTGAGTTCTGTTTAGATCTTGCCCTGGCGACAATCTTTCTTTTGCCTCTTCCAGTGATCTTGCTCCTGCTAACAATTTGCTAGTAAGAGTCTGGTCTAAGTATTCAGATAAGTCTTTTGCATTGATAAAGTTCTTCTCTTGCATAAATCTCGCATAGCGGCGAAGAGAGGAAAGCTTGCGATGTATTGAGGCCTCAGAGAGGCCAGAGTTAGCAATAAGATTTTCTCGGTAGTTTTTTAGTGAGGCGCTATTAATCAATGAAGAGATATCATCTATTTCTCCAGCCCAGTGACAAAGCTGCTTGATGTCATTGATATAGTTTTTTATAGTAAGATCCGATGATTTGGAGAGATAGAGATGCTCTTTGAAGGCTTTGAGATGGAACGGGTCAGATTTTGCTAATGGCGAATGGTTAATAGCTAATGGCGAGCTTGAGATATAGCCCTTTACTACTAGGAAGCTGGCAAATTTACGAAGAGTTGATAGATGTCGTTTGAGCGATCGAGCTGAGATGGAGGTGGCATTTTTGTATTCAGGAGAAAGACCGCTTTGAGTTGTCTTGTAGATCTCAACGACTTCAGAAGTGAATTGCGATGGATGGAAATCCTTGTTGTAGTGAGATTTGTACCAACGAACAAACTGATTGAGGTCAGCTATATAATTTTTAATCGTTATCTTTGAAGCAGGCTTCTTCTGTTTACTAAGAAACGATTTGAACTGGGCAGATAAGTCCATATTGGTTTAGATACATTCGCTATCTTGCAATAATCAAAAAGAATTGACTAACAAAGAAGCTCAGTGCAACTGCTGAAAGGATTATCATGATTCTATCCATCTCCCCAGTAGAGGAGTGAGTCTCATAGGAATATTTCACAGCCGTTTTCATGGATGAATTCGACTTTCTACTTGTGAAAATAAGATCGTGCCCAACTTTATGATTTTTCATAGCTTGTTCCTTCTTGATGAATTCTATTTTTGTAAGATTTTTTAAAGATTGTGATTTGGTTTCTAGCCTTGAGATTATATAGATTATACCGATTATCACCTATCTCTTTTATGAAAATCTTACATATATTAATAAATACATCTATTAATATGTTCGCAAGTGTGATTGAGGCTGTCAATACCCTAGAGTAAAATAGTATTGATATATTTAGATATTTTTAGATATCTTAATAAAGATACAAAAATAATAAGAAAATTGATAAGTTTTTATTATTTCACAACGATATTTCTTTCTTTTTTCGACTATGTCGTTCTCGGTAAAAAACAGTGAATATATCTAAAGATATCATAATATTCCTACGTCGGTATTTTTGATAGGTGATATAGTTAGATATATTTCCAAGAAGATTTTTAGCTACTGTTAATTTTTTCTTCCCCATTACTTGTGTGAAAGGGGTAAAAAATTGGTCCTTACCTTTTTTATAAGTTATGACTTTTCAATAATTAGCCTCATGTCTATTTCGCTTTCGGGTTGTTTTGTCAATCATGTCATTAGACTGATAGAAAAATAATAGTTATATTTAGATTGATAATTCAATCTATTTTTATTTTTTAGGCACAAATAATATAGCCTTATCATTTTCCACTACCGTAATTAGTCCTTTTCCTTACCATGTTGCTCTTGTATATGAGATTTACTTTGCTTTGTGCCACTAGTTATCGATTTTCTTGCGAAGCTTTGTAAGATAATTTATTGATATCTATTAATATATTTATATATAGATTGATAGTCTCTCATTTTTAAAATTAATACTACTATACTAGTGAGAGAGCCTGTTTTTAAAAGGCTCTCTCGTTTGTGGTGTATGAGCATTAAGAGTTTTAGTATAGTCAAATTGTTTTTTGTCATAGCAATGTTGTTTTTGCTATTCCAAAATTGTCCTGTGTTGGCGACCACAACGATATCTGAGACTGAGGACCCTGTTAAAGTCTCTGCCCGTATTGGTGAGTTTTACCTTAACCTCTCTGGATTCGCTTCGCCATTTGCCTCAATTATTCTTACCTCCAATGGTGTTTTTTACCGAAGCACCGTCGCAGATCAAAATGGCTTTTGGGCTTTTAAAGATATTCTTATTAATCGTAATTTTTCTAGTTTTTGTTTACAGCATATCGATTACAAGAACATAGGAGAGTCAACTACATGCCTGAGTATTCCTGCAGCCAATAACAATATTGATAAGAAGAATATTTTCCTTCCACCAACAATTGGGCTTCAGAGATCGCAGATTACAGCAGGAGGGAATGCTGTTGTTTTTGGGTACACGATGCCGGGTGCTACAGTCACTATTCATCTGCAGGATGGGACCACGTACACGGTTGTGGCTGATAAAGATGGATATTATGAGTTAACCCTCAAGAATTTAAAAGCAGGCGTCTACGAGCTCTACGCGACCGCTGTGTACGATGGGAAATCGTCTGAAAATCCTTCCAATACCGTAAAGCTTGTTGCGTTATCATGGCTTGGTCAATTGCTTCAATGGCTCAAAGATTTCTTCAGATGGCTATGGAACGTACTCACAGGCTTTGGGCTTGGCCCATTATGGATCATATTGCCTCTCATACCTCTTATTGTTTATTTACTCCTCAAGCTTTGGCCGGAGAAGTTTACTTTTGTTTACAACAACAAAATGTATCTATTCTTTCATCCTGAGAGAAAAAAGCTGCACCATTCGTGGTTTGTGGGGTATTAGGAGGTAGGAGATAGGATGTAGGGGGTAGTAAGTAGAGGTAGTAGCTATATTACAGTAAAAGAGATATGAGAAAATCGCTATCTCGTTAGTATCTTCTAGAGCCTACTATCTACTCCCTGGATCTACTGCGGGGTGTGCTTGTTTTTCTTTACGTACAGATAGCCAAGGATTGCTGCAACGATAAGTGTGATGATGAGAAGTGCTATCTTCCATGGGAATACCCAGAAAGCAACTGAGGCAACAAGAGGAAGGTTGTTGTTTCGACCATAAGTAGCCATTAGCTTTGCCTCATATTTTCCAAGCATCCATTTCTTACCAACTGATTCTTCAAATAGGCGAGAGATTCCTCCTGGAAAAATATTTTGCTCCTGAATCTTCTTTGAAGCTACAACTTTTCCAAGCATGTCAGTTACGGTCAGAGTTCCAGTTGGTTTGATGTGAGTGTCTCCGAAGTTGCTGATTTCTGTAGTAAGCTTTACGGGTCCATACTCTGAGAATCCTGGAGCGCTAAACTGTTTTACCTGAGCACTTTCCTTAACAGGTCCTGCTACGTCAAAGTAAACAAGCGTTGCTAATTGTTGATTGATTGCTGCTCCTGAGCCTTTTGCGATCTCAACTCTCTCAGGGTGATACACGATGCCTGCATAATGACCGCCAGGACCTGCATCAGCTGGGACTTGTACATAGTAGTGAAGAGTGCCTCGTGAGTGCGCCTTTACGAGAAGACTAGGTGAGTCAACGCCTATCCATGAACTCGCAGCGTATTTGTTACTTGAGATTGTTCCAGCGGGAAGAAATTCTGGTGTTCCTTGATTGTCCTCAACGATCATATCGTAGATGACAACGCTAAAGACAATGTCGTCATTTGACTCATTAATTAGTCCCAAAACACCTTCCTTTTTTTCTCCAGGATTAACAGTAAAGGGGAGAGATGGAGGAGTAATAGTTATGGATCTAGCTGTGCTAGCCTGTGCTGATATTTGATCAACAAGGCCTGTGTAGGTTGCTGTTCCCAAAACGGAAAGAGCAAGAGAGGTAACAATCGCTCCTGTTTGTATTTTTGCAACCAATGATCCTTTTTGGGCAGTTTTAATTATCATAGCTATACTTCAACGCTACCATACTACCATTGTGCTGTAAAGTGTCTTTTTAAAACGCTACAGAGGCAGTATATGTCATAATTTCCCAGTAGTCTCCAGGAGGTGTCGTTGCCTGCGCTTGAGCGCCGTATACTACATAGATATTGTCCGTGCCGCTGAGAGCTCCAGCATAGTTTACTAGTGTGTAGTAGAAGTTTTGTGACGGATTGGCAAATTTCGGTGCTGTAGTACCCCAGGTGGTCGTGTTAACTCTGCTGCTACTATCGCATGCATTGATACCAAACCCTCCCGTGCCAGGCATCACAACAGGTGCAGGTGTATTGTTCGCTGTGACGTTGCCTTGGGTATTTACGATGTATTTTCCACTCGAGGGGTTTACTAGGAATCCTGAAGACGTAGCAGTGATTACATACCCAACGCTGGTGTTGGAGACAATGCTCATTTTTTGCGCTGCATAATTTGGTCCTCCGCTACTGACTGTGCCTAAGTTGACATCAGTTCCTGTTGTGGGGAAGTTAACACCACTTTGGTTTTGGGTGAAATATGTTGCGCTCGTATAGCCTGAGCATAACGTGTTGATATCTACTCCTGATGCCACGCCATCAATACGGAAGGTGAATGTAGGATCAACGTGAGCAACGACAAAGACCGAATCAATGGTCCCCATTTTCAGCGACGATGAGTCAAGAATGTTGCCTCCAGATACATCATACGTAATCACATTGATATTTTTTACATCAGCGATACCTCGTCCTGTTAAAGCTGTTGGGTTAATAAGGTTGGGATTTTGTGTTGCGCATGAGGTGCCATTGGTATAAGTAGAGCAGCCAACCCAAACCCACACTGTTGCTCCTGCTGGGATAATTGCTCCAGTTACTGTACAGACTAACTTTGGAGTCTGCCCGCCTGAGCCATTGGTATCTCCAGACTTGGTCCAGTTGCATCCAGCAGTGCCTTGGCTAATTTTTTGCTTAATATTGCTTGTTGATAGCCCATTAAACATCCAGGTATTTGCCGAAGGCGATGCCTGGACAGTATCCAGGGATCCTGAGTTTGGATACGTGATCTCGATAGTTCCGTTAACAGGGATAGCGGTTTGGGTAGTAAACACAAATTGATGCATCGCAGTGATGGGAGCAGTAATAACTGAAGTTCTATTGTGGGCAGCAGTGGCTGCGCCTGTGAAAAAAAGCGTTTGTCTATCAGCTGAGGTTGTAGCGACAGTTAATATCTCGCTAAAAACGCCGTTGTTAAAGAATTTTGCAGAATCAGATGAGAGAAAAGTTGAGAGATTGTCATAGACTCTTGCTGATGAGGTTCCTATGCTCATGGGATCTGGGATAAAGAGGGGGGATGATGGGGAGGGTCGTGAGGTTGTAGCACTTGCTGAAGCATTGAGTAAGGAAGCAGCTTCGGTTTTTTGTGTTGCGACCACAAAAAAAAGAGCCAACGAAAACAACGAGAATAAGAGCAGAAAGTATTTTCTCATGTACATCCAGTATTGTGTGAAAAATGTCAGGTTGTCAAGGGCTAGAATAGGTCAAATTGTGACAGTTCTGATTGTTTATGGCTTCAAACTTTTTTGTACGCGAGTCGATGCTTAATTGTTAAGAGAAGAAGAATAGCGATGATAAATCCAATAAGAATATGAAGTGGAAATGCGAAAAAATGAATAGTCTTCACATATAAAGGGCCATTTTCTGAAAGAGCAACTGTGAGGGTGGCAGAGTAGGGGCCAAGGAGAAAAGACTCAGGCCAGACTGCAACTGGAGTAAGAGAGTGTGAGATGAGCTTAAGTATGGTCGCATTTTGTTTTTTTGTTTTTTTATCCTCGTCAGTTTCTTGAGCGTTGATAACAAATTGTTCTTTACTGGGAAGAGATCTACTTGATTCTGAAAGGATATTTACGGGTAAAAGCTCAATCTTTCCTATCGTTTGTCCAAACATGTTTCTGATAGCTATACTTGCTTGAGGGGAGATAAAATGTTTGCTCTTGTTGTGGATCGTCACGACAAAAGGCACCGGGCCTTCAGTCCTAAAAAAATCCGTCGAAAATTCTTCGATAGAGCCTTTCGTTGAGTCTTTAGGGCCGATAGAAAGGAGAGTATTGACCGCAACACCGCCAATTGACTCTGTATACGAGCCGTTATTTTGTTTTTCATCCTCCTTTGATGAGAAAAGAATACTGAAGTAATAATCAGAGGGTGGCTCATCTTTGGGAATAGTTATGATGAGGTTAAGTTTTTTCTTGGTATGGGGAGAGAGATAAAGTTCATGAATCTCTTTATCGTCATCCATAATGCGAATTCTTTTAAGGATTAAAGGATCATCCCCATAGAGGTCTCCCTTTTTAAGATAGACAATATCGCCGTTCTTGTCTTGAGGTCTGAATAGTCTGAAATCAATTTCTAAATTCATACCATCATCACCGGTGTTTTCAAGAATAATTTGTTCATTCACATCGGCAACGGCTGGAGGAGTTAATTCTATCTCAAAGATCGGCGGCGAGACGGAAAGCTCAAAGCTTGCAGCATCTATTTGATTAGTAGATAGTATGCAGAATAAAGTAGATAGCAAGCTAATTATTACTGCCTTTTGCTTAATTCTTGCTACTTTATACTCTATATGTTTATTCATAATTAAAAAGTTGGTATTGCCAAGTAAATTATTTGATTGGTATATTCTCCAGGAGGTTGGGTTGCTGAAATATTTGCTTTGTAGGTAATTTGCACTTGTTTTGACCTTCCGACATTCACCCCTCTCATAACAGCTTGGGCAGTTTCGCCATCAGAGTCATTGGCAAATTGCTTATAAAAAGTACCTGTTGAGAAGTCTGTTGAACAGTCTGTACCGCTGAGGTTGTCGCATCGATATCCAAATCCATACGCAAGCGAACTCGTCCATGCAGCTGCTGTTATTTGCGTGCATGTTCCGGCATCACAGCTTGTGTCTGGGATCATTCTGCCGCTTCCCGGGATCAGTAGTGCGTGATTTTCATAGGCAAGGACTGAGTAGCCATTTGCCGAGCCATTGCTAAGGGTTAGGACGTTTGTTCTTGTCACGGGATTGGTTGGAATAAGTGTGCCAAAGTTAATTTCAAGCGTGCTTATGGTAAAGCTAAAGGGGATGATGGAATAAACATATTGGAAGCCTGCTCGAACCTTAAAATTGGTTCCTGAGTACAGACCTGGTGCAATCTGGCCAACGGTGTTACTGACTTTGTAATTTGGCCCTGTTGGTTTTCCGGATGTCATATTGAGATTGGCAAAATCGATAATCCAATTCGCATTACTCATGGTAAATGCACTAATTTGTTCTAGATTGATAGCTTTTTGAGCAGTTAAAAAAAAGAAGGCCAAGAGGATTGATAGGCTAAGATAGGCAAGTTTCATACGAGATTATTCCTTAAACTCCTCGGATTTAGTAATGATATCTGCGAGCTCAGCTTTTGTTTTTTCAGAAAAAAAATAGGCAAGAGGGGCAATCAAAATGAGTGAGCCAATTTTTATCAGATTTTCAGACATATTTTCTTTGAGTCCTTGGGGCAGGAGTAGCAAAACGACAACGGCCATAAAAATAAAAACACTATCTGGCATGAGAGCAAATCCAATAGCAAAAAAAGCAAAATACAAAAGAAAAAAAATTGAAGAGTCCAGGCCTCCCGTTGAGAAGACAAGGAGAACAACAATACTCGAGAGCAGAAGGACAAGATAGTGATCGATTGCCCTTTTTTCTCCAGAGCGATTTTTTTGCGTAAGCTTTGAAGCTACAAGGTATGCCAGCACCATAAGTCCAATAATGGGGACAGTGAGGCTCTCTAGGGACAGTAATTGCCAGATCCAGATGAGAATGCCTATTCCTACAATAAGGACAGCTTGTCTTGTAAGTGACATATAGATTAACTATAGCAAATAATTCAGGAGTTGGTATCTAGGAGTTAGATTTAGTAGCTAGTAGCTAGTAGTTAGGGGATGGAGGCGGGGGGGCTATGACTTCATGCTAAGTATCGGAGTGCTATGCTATACTTTAAGCTATGAAGAAAGCTAGTGCGCTAAGCGCTAAGGATCAGGTCCAAGGCGAGGATACAAAGTATTTTCCTCAAAGGATAGAGCAGAAGTGGCAAGAGATTTGGTTGAAGGAAAAGATTTATCAGCCAGATTTACATTCTGCTAAAAGGCCATATTATAACCTCCATATGTTTCCTTATCCTTCAGCGGAAGGTCTTCATGTAGGAAATGTTTATGCTTTTACCGGAGCCGATATCCACGGTCGTTTTAAGAGAATGCAAGGCTTTGATGTCTTCCAGCCATTTGGCCTTGATGGGTTTGGAATTCATTCTGAGAACTATGCTCTCAAAATTGGGAGTCATCCTATGGAGCAGGCTAAAAAAAGTGAGAAGAGATTTTATGATCAGGTCAAATCACTAGGGAGTGGCTATGACTGGTCACATATTTTAGAAACATATGATACAGATTATTATAGATGGACACAGTGGATCTTTATTGAGTTATTTAAGTCTGGTCTTGCTTACAGGGAGAGCGTTGGTGTCAATTTTTGTCCCTCGTGCATGACTGTTCTGGCTGATGAGCAGGTCATTGATGGTCAGTGTGAGCGATGTGGAGCTGAGGTTGAAAAGAAGGAGCTCAAGCAATGGATGTTTCGGATCACAGAATATGCAGAGCAACTTCTTGAGGGATTAGACAAGATTGACTGGACTGAGAAGGTAAAGACGGCACAGCGAAACTGGATAGGAAAGAGTCAGGGGGCAAAAATCACTTTTCGAGTAGCCGATACCGATAACGATCTTTCAGTCTTCACTACTCGACCAGATACGCTTTTTGGCGCAACTTTTATGGTTGTTTCGCCTGAGCATCCATTGGTTAAGGAATGGATGAGCAATCCTGGAGTATCAGACTATGTTGCAAAAGCAAAGATCCGCGCACTAGAAAAAGATTTAAGTGATAGAGAAAAGAGCGGTGTTTTTAGTGGGGCCTATGTCATCAACCCAATCAATAATCAGCAGATGCCTGTTTGGATTGCTGATTATGTCCTGATGTCTTATGGAACAGGGGCAATTATGGCAGTTCCCGGGCATGATCAGAGAGATTACGAATTTGCCCGTAAATATGAGTTACCTATTATCCAGGTCATCCAGCACGAATCAGCAAATATTACTAAGGAGGCCTATACGGGCGAGGGAAAGCTTATTAATTCAGGTGAGTGGAATGGTCTTCTTGCCCCTAAAGATAAAGACAAGATCATCGCATATCTTCAAGAGAGAGGATTGGCAACGGAGTCAACGAATTATCATTTGAGAGATTGGCTCATATCTCGGCAGAGATACTGGGGGCCGCCGATACCGATGATTTATTGTGAGCATTGTGCCAAAGAGGGAAGATCATGGTTTACCTCAAAAGAAGGGGTTAGTAGTAAGTATTTAGTAAATAGGGAGAGCTTGCAAGCTGTTCAACACCAGACCCTATCTACTCAAATGCCTGGTTGGTATCCTGATGAAAATTTGCCAATTGAGTTGCCATATATTGAGGATTACAAGCCAATTGGTGCTTCATCTGAGAATTCTGAGGCAACATCGCCTCTTGGAAGGCATCCAGAGTTTTACACAGTTAACTGTCCATCGTGTGGGAAAGAAGCAAAAAGAGAAACAGATGTATCTGATACTTTCTTAGATAGCGCTTGGTATTTTTATCGCTATACTTCAACGAGTGATAATGATCATGCATGGGATGAGGGAGTTGGTAAGTTATGGCTTCCGCCAACTATTTATACGGGTGGGGCAGAGCACTCTGTTTTGCATTTGTTATATGCACGATTTTTGACTAAAGTTTCTCACGACCTAGGGCTTGTAGACTTCGACGAGCCTTTTCCAAGGTTTTTTGCTCATGGACTTATTATCAAAGATGGTGCGAAGATGAGCAAGTCAAAAGGCAATGTAGTCGTGCCTGATGAATATATCAAGAAATTTGGAGCTGACACACTTCGAACATATTTGATGTTTTTAGGACCATTTAATATGGGTGGTGATTTCCGGGATAGTGGCATTGAAGGTATGTTTCGCTTCATGAAGAGAATTTGGGTCTTGTTATCAAGCCAAACAATTATTAGCAAAGAGGTTGACAGTAGTGCTAAATCCGAGATGCACAAGGCTATTAAAGGTGTGACAGAGGATATCGAAGGTTTTCACTACAATACAGCCATTGCTAAGATTATGACCTACTACAATTTCCTCTCAGAGCAAAAAGAGATTTCATTGACTGAGGCTAAAGTGCTATTGCAGCTTCTTGCTCCTTTTGCACCACATATAACAGAGGAGTTATGGCACAGACTAGGCGAACAAGGCTCAATCCATACTTCTGTCTGGCCAGCTTTTGATCAGAAATTCATTGAAAGTGGAGATACGGTGATTGCTGTACAGATCAATGGGAAATTAAGAGGCACTTTTGTTCTTAACGACCCTCAAGCAAGTCAGGAAGAGGTAGAGCGTATCGCGCATGAAGATTTTTCGGTTCAAAAGCATCTTGAAGGAAAAACTATTAAGAAAGCAATCTATGTCCCAGGTAAAATTTTAAATTTCGTCGTTGCCGTATAGCTCCTAGCTTCACTTATGCTATAATTCCTCATCTCAGAGTAGGATCAGGCGATCTTACTCAAGCGAGCACCTAAACAATGTATTTTAAGTCTTCACTTTGAAGATTTGAAAACCCAATGGAGGCAAAGTGGATACGATCAATCAGATCGTCAATTGGACGCTTGGCATTTTCCCTGAAGGAGCTACAGGCAATGGCATCATTGCCTTTTTATGCTATCTTGGCATGAGCATCTTGATCTTAAAAAGAGATGGGGTAGTGCTGGGAGCTGTCTTTGGAATGGTCTTTGGCAATGTCGTTTCACATTGGGTTTATTTTGGATTACGCGATATAGTTCTCATCGCTGTTCTAGGACTATTTTTCTTTTGTATTCAGGTTGGGATGCTCTTTTTCATCATTATGATGGATGGGGAAGAGGATCGAGTCTAGACCTAAAAAAGGAGGACGTCACGTGGATGCATCCTTGGACTATTTTCTGACTGGTGAATTTGCTGCAGGCTTTGTCGCTTTTGTAGCAACTTTAGTTGGTGCCTATAGCATATTGGGCAAGCTTGGCCTTTTTGTCGGTTTTCTGCCGGCACTTGTTCAATACGGTATGATCTCGACTTTGTACCTTCGTGGAGAGTCGATTGCAGACCTTGTTATGACCTGGTGTGTTATAGCGCTAGGATTTGTCTTTTTCGGCACTCTTGTTTTTTGTATTGATGAGAAAGGATGACTCTATAGCCAGGCTCAAGCGAGCCTGGCTTTTTCTTTGCTTTACAAAGTACATCCTCTGGCAGTACAGTAATCTTGTGGACCAACAAGAGGATGTATTGCCTCAATTTATTCGAAGTAATCTCTTACTTATCGTTGCTGGAGTGGGTGGTTTGATATTCTTAGGATATGGTTTGTATCAGATATCACAGCCCAAGCATGAAGAAATACTTGTTCAGAAAGCCTCAGGTGATAGTGCTCCAGCGCCAACGTATGCAGATAGTGGTATTAAGGTTGATATCGAAGGCGCAGTCCTCAAGCCTGGAGTGTATGATCTCTCAAGCGATGCTCGTGTGCAAGATGCTATTGTTGCCGCAGGGGGTCTCTCTGCCAAGGTAGACAAAAGTGAGTTAGCAAAAAGCCTCAATCTAGCCTCAAGAGTTAGTGATGGGATGAAGATTTATATCCCTTTTCATGGTGAATCTGCATCAGGAAGTAATCAGAGCGTTATGGGAAGTCAGACAGGTATGATTAGTGTCAATACAGCATCGCAATCTCAACTTGAGAGCCTTCCTGGTATAGGGGGAGTAACGGCTCAAAAGATCATTTCCAATCGTCCTTACGCAAGTATTGATGAACTTGTAAGCAAGAAGTCTATTTCCTCAAAGACGCTAGATAAAATTAAAAATCAGATCTCTCTTTAGCTATGAAAATTGTTCTCATTTGTTACTTTTTGACAGCTATTGTTGTAGTAGCAAGAATTGCTCAGTCTGCTTTTGTGCAGCCTTTTTCTGATGGAAAAGAGCTTTCATTTACAACTCGTATTCTCTCAAGCGCTGTTATTTCAGGGAAGACAGAACGCTTTAGTGTTATGGCTGAGGGGAGAAAGCTTTCACTTACGTTACCACGCTTTAGTGGGTATGGTTACGGAGATTTAATATCGGTATCTGGCAAAGTTAACACATCGGTGCTAGATGATAAAAGGGTTGTGTCTTCAATGTATTTTCCTATAATTAAGAAAATTTCCAATGACACAGGAGTGATTTTTTGGGTTGCTGGCTGGATTAGGTCTAGGGTAGATGTGGTTTTTTCGCATGCTTTGCCTCACGATCAAGCAAAGTTACTTATGGGAATTGTCTTTGGTATAAATCCAGGATTTGATAAGTCAGACCAAGATGCGTTTGTCAAAACAGGCGTTATGCACGTCATCGCCGCAAGCGGTATGAATGTGACACTTCTTGCGGGATTTCTTATGCCTCTTTTTGGTAGAGTCATGCGAAGACAATTCGCCCTAGCCTTTACCATACTTGCGATAGGGGGTTATGCAGTCCTGTCCGGACTCTCAGCCTCTATCGTAAGGGCAGCGATTATGTCCTCTGTTGGCTTTGTGGGGATGATGCTTGGAAGGCAAAAAACAGCGTTTGTCGCAATGTATCTTACAGGATGTATAATGATTCTTATAACTCCTTCAGTAATTTTTGATATAGGATTTCAATTGTCATTTGCAGCAACTCTGGGGATACTTCTTCTCAAGCCTCTTTTCCCAGAACCTAAGAGACTAAAAGGCATCCTTTTTGATGATTTTACAACCACTTTTTCTGCACAGATTACAACCATGCCTATTCTCTTGTACTATTTTCATACACTAGGAGTGTTATCTCTTCTTGTTAATGTTTTAGTCTTATGGATCGTCCCACCAGTCATGATAATAGGCTCGATGGCAGCTATTATTGGGCTTGTGTCGTCTTGGCTTGGGATCCTCATTGCGGTTTTGGCTATGCCATTCTTGTTATACTTTTTTACTATAATCAGGTTTTTTGGCTCTTTATCTCCTGTTGTGACAATTTCCACGTTGCCTCTATCGCTTGTAATTGGTTATTATTTTTTAATTTTTTTCCTGACGCTTCTGATGCTACGTTTAAAAGCTTATCCTAAGAAAAATAGTGTAGCAATGGGAGTATCTTCTGAGAGCGCATGAGGCTTACCTTATTTACGATTGTAATTCCGGCATTCTTTTTATTTTTTGGAATCTACACCTATTTTTCTTTCTATGATAGCAAGCTTCATGTAACAATCTGTGATGTCGGGCAAGGAGATGGAATTGTCATTAGAACTCCACGAGGTCATGTGATTGTATTTGATGGCGGCCCAGATCAAAGTATCCTCAGATGTCTTGATAGCTCTCTCCCTTTTTGGCAAAAGAGTATAGACATTGTGCTTCTTTCTCATCCTCATGCTGATCACCTTAATGGCCTTGTGGATGTCTTTGCTCATTATGCTGTTAAAAAATTTGCAACTGAGGCTGTAGGAAATACCTCATATGGCTATAAGGCGTTGCAAAATGAGGTCGAAAAAGAGGGCATTTCGTGGGAACTTCTTGAGATTGGAGACATAGTGAAGACTGATGATGAAGTCACTTTTACGATCATTGGGCCGTCTGAGGAGTTTGTCAAAAAAACCGTTGCTGGTGGACTTGTGCTCTCCTCAGGTGAGGTTCCAACACTTGAAGTTCTTGTTTCATACGGCGATTTTGATCTTCTTCTTACAGGAGATAGCCAGCACCAAGAGCTTAAAGAGGCAATATCGGCATATCAACATCTCTTTGATGGCCACAGTGGCAGGAGAAGTATTGAAGTATTGCAGGTGCCACATCATGGCTCTAGAACAGGGCTTACTAAGGCTTTAGTGGCTTGGTTGCACCCAACAATAGCAACAATTTCATCAGGTAAGGGTAATAGTTATGGCCATCCAGCTTCTGAGATTGTAAAGACCTTGAGAGAGCATGGTGTAGAAGTTCATAGGACTGACACAGAAGGGAATTTGAGGTTAGTCACTGATGGTAAGACCTATAATCTCCAATAATTTTACCTATAGTTAATTTGAGTATTAAATAGGATCAATTAGATTCAATATATACAGATTAGGATCAAACATGATCAAAGTTGATCGGCATCGATTGGGCTGCTATACTTTCTTCAAGACAGTAATTTGTTGTCTTTTGCACCTTATATTGATGGAGTAGAGATGAAACCTCTTGGTTTGGTAAAAGTAGATGCTCTTTCTGAGGCCATTTCCCTTTTTGAGAAAAGATTTGTAAGGCCTTTTGGCTCGAATGTCCCTCTTCAGGGGCTTCGAATGCTTGGTTTTATGGCAACAGATGTGGATGAGCTTGAGATAAAAAGATTGACTTCATCATTTAAAGACGGACAGTATCTTTTTCAGTATTATCTAACTCAAGTAGGCAGGAATTATTATGCAAAATTGCCTTGGGGGAAGCTATTTGAGGTTGAAGTCTTTCATGAGATAGAGCTCGTCAATGGGTATTTGAAGCCAGGAATGCACCAGTTGACGCTTTCACGCGGAGGCATCATCCGCCAAGACCATAGATGGCTGATATTACCTAAGGGAAGATCTATTGGCGCACATATTATGTGGTGGCACTGGATGCAGATTCAGGAAAATCCACCAGCAAGATTTAAAGAGAAGTAAAACACAAGGCGTCTACCATTTTTTGGGAAGACGCCTTTTTCATCCTAAATAACATCATCTAAGTAGATCAAACTTGATCAAATATTTATTTCCGTGCTATACTTCCTCACTCCAATTGGGGAGTAAACTTGCACATTATCAAAGAGGAGAAATCATATGGTACTCACGCCAAAGGCTCGTGACGAGTGGACGAAAGAGCTTTTCTTCGAGCATCTGAGTGGGCTTGCTAAGTCTGATCGAACACAATATGCAGTAAAGCAGTTGGTGCTTGAGGCGCCTACCGTCATTGACGCGGTCAGAGATCTTTATGCTCTTTCCGGCTGGGATCTAGTTGGTGAGTCTGGGGCGATGGTTAAGCAGCTTTTTGACTGCTATATCTCATCGCGAGAGACACATGTTAAAGATGATCCAGAGCAGTCTGTTTTTCTCGTTATCCATTCATCTGTTGATGTTGAACTTTGTAGAGTTGGGCCCTCTACAGACTATCGTCCTGGGACGACCATGGATTGGAAATTATTTATCGGTTCATATCTCCTTGATGCTGATCATTCGATGCTTCGTTTTGCAGATCAAGAAGTGGGTATTAGTAGGGAGGATTGTATTCGTTTGATTTCAAGGCGTGACGAAGATGATCACTTTGTAGCAACTCTGCAAATCAGAGAACCTCTTTTGTAAGTCTTCAGGCGCTTTTTACCAGTTGGTAAATGGCGCCTTTTTCTTTTGTGAAAAAAATTCTTAGCAGTTAATCTCCTTCTTTTGCTAGATGGTGAATTTTAAAAAGTGTATGCAATTGAATAACAATGCATAAATTTGCATATAGAATCGTGAGTGATTTTGTGATGATTTTTGTGAAAATTCTCTCTTACATTTTTCTTACATTGCCTTTGGAGTAATACTTTTCTGTCGAGAAAAGTATCCAAAAGCTCTCGCCACGGTTGCACATAAAATTCATAAATACAAGCTTTGTTTATTCGCTAAAAGACACGGACTTCGCCTTTCGTCTTTTTTAACGTTCATCTCACAAAGCTTTATATCGAATGTGCAAAGTGACAAGGTAAAGGTAGGATCATCGTTAATTGTCATTAGTGTATAATTGAGGCATGAGACATGAACTTGAGCAATTACTTACAGAAGTTTTGCCAGAGCTTGGCTTGGATGGATTTCATGTGGTTGTTACTGCTACTGCTGATCCGACACATGGTGATTATGCGACAAATATTGCTTTTCAGGCTGCAAAAATACTTAAGATAAGCCCCATGGAGGCGGCAGATAAGATCTGTTCAGCTTTAAAATTAAAGACAGGAGAGAGTTTTAAAAAAATTGAGATCGCAAAGCCTGGTTTTATTAATTTTTTTCTGAGTCAAAAAGCACTCCTTAAAAGCTTAGATAGAGACACTCAAGAGGTAGCCTCTGAACATTTTAAGGGTAAAAAGATCATGATTGAGTTTACAGACCCCAATCCTTTTAAGGAGTTTCACATCGGACACCTTTACAGCAACATCGTTGGTGAGTCGATTTCGCGTTTGATAGAAAGAGCAGGTGGAGAGGTCAGAAGGGTTTGTTATCAAGGCGATGTTGGGCTCCATGTAGCAAAAGCGATTTGGGGACTAAGCCAGCAAATAGCTAATGGCATATGGAAAATAGCAGAATTTGATCAAAAGAGCTTGAAGGGAAAAGCAAAAGCTCTAGGAGAGGCTTATGCGTTAGGTGCAGCAGCTTATGAAGAAGATCCGCATGCAAAAGAGGAAATTATTGAGATCAATAAAAAAGTTTATGCTTCAATAAGCTCAGCACAAGTTTCAGAAGATAATAAAATGGTTAGTGAGCTTTATCTCAAAGGTAGGCAATGGAGTCTGGATTATTTTGAGTCCATCTACGAGAGGCTTGGTACTGAGTTTCTTCATCTTTATTTTGAGAGCTATGCCGGGGTAATTGGCCTTGAGCTCGTCAAAAAAAATAAAGATGTATTTAAAGAGAGTCAAGGAGCTGTCGTTTTTCCAGGCGAAGATTATGGCCTCCATACAAGAGTTTTCATCAATTCACTCGGGCTGCCAACGTATGACTGAATAGTAGAGGTATCACCTCTAAAAACGAGGACGTTGCTGAGGTAGTAGGTGTAGGGGCGGTCAAATGGGCACTCTTGCGATCAGGAATAGGCAAAGACATCGAGTTCTCATTTGAGGAGTCAGTAAGTTTTGAGGGCAACTCAGGACCTTATTTGCAGTATACCTATGTGAGAACAAAAAGCATCTTAGAAAAATCAAAAACCAAAAACCAAAAATCAAAAATTGATGTATCTTTATCAGAAGCAAGAGGTACAGCATTAGAGTTTGAGGAGAGGCAAATATTAGTATATCTAAGTAGATATAACGAGATCATTTCTGAGGCTGCAGAGTCATTTTCACCCAATATTGTCACAACGTATCTTTTTGAACTAGCCCAATTATTCAATCTTTTTTATCAAAAGTATCCTATTTTAAAAGCTGATGAAGATCTCAAGAATTTCCGTCTTGCGTTGACTAGATCTGTTGGTATAATCTTCAAAGAAGGCTTGCATGTTTTAGGCATCCAAGCACCTGAGAGGATGTAATATGGGAGAGAGAAGAAGACCAGGTGTCCTCGAAACGATAAAAGATATTTTCCAAACGCGTGAGTCTCTCGAGAGAGAGCGAAGGCAAAGAGAGGCTGCATTTGAGGCAATTGGAGGCATGGATGCTGTGAGTCGTATGCCACTTCATGAGATCGAGGAGCAGCTTGGATATGATGAACTGCCTTTTGTAGATGAGTGCGGCAATATGTCTCCATCTCTTGCTCAGCTGAGAAGAGAGCGGGAGCAAAGACAGGCCAGAATCGAGCGTTCACAAATGCCCTCCGCATCTCGTGTTTTGTTTGATAGGATTCAGCATCACTTTGTCCAAAAAGCCCGAAGAGCTTCCCAATAGTTTTTAATTCCAAGAATCACCCTATAGTTTGACTTTAACGTTTGTTTTCTTTATAATTTCCTTAATTCCTGAATGGATGTTCAGGTGGTTTCGTACCCCCAGTTGGTGGATCGGAACAACAACCCTCCTGCGGTTTTGAGCAGGAATTAACAAAAAGGAGGAGGCGTATGCCTTCAGGCACAGATAGAAGGATCTTTGGTATTAAGAATGGTCCTTCAAAATGGGAGTTCATGCTATCTCTCTTTGATGGGATTGCTGAATATCCAGAGTGTCCACAGCGAACAGTCTGTTTTACTTTAGACAACAGTCGCCTGGTCAATGTTAGGATCATGGGGGCTGAGCGAGAAGGTCGCTCTGACGAGCACTGGAAGTTTTGGGGATATGCTTCTGCATGTTTCTTTTCAGAAGTCACTGTGAAGGTCAAGGGTAGTTTTGCGACTACTTACCGAAATGGTGAGCTCCAGTTTGTAACCGAGTAGCATATTCACAAGGTGGCGGGGACTGACATCTTTGTCAGAACTGCAGTAAAAACTGCAACCTTCCCCGCCTCATATTTCCTCTAAACCTCTTATAAACTCATTTGCATATGCAATTAGCTTCAATTATAATTCAGCCACGATCTTACTCATGTGAGTTAAGAAGAACCTTAAAAAGGAGACCAGTCATGGACACAAGCAAGTGGTATCCAGTCAATACGCTTGGCGATGTTGTAGGAGTTCTTGAAGACCTTCATGAAATTTCAAACCCAATTATTCTCAATGGTGGTCAAGAATTTCTTTCTGCCCTTAAGGATG
Organism: Candidatus Levyibacteriota bacterium; assembly: GCA_016214555.1. Lineage (GTDB taxonomy): Bacteria > Patescibacteriota > Microgenomatia > Levybacterales > UBA12049 > JACROF01. Next base: position 106,444 of record JACROF010000003.1, on the reverse strand, counting down.
CTGGAGCGACTGTCACCGATGGTCGTTCGCTGAGCAGCTTGGGTTTTAGGAAAGTTACGATCACCATCGGCGATCTTCCTCGGGAGGTTTTTTATCCCGAGTGCTTTAAGGAGAATGAGTTCTTTAGGTTTGAGTGGCAGTTGTTCCATCTGCAGGTTGGTAGCAAGTCCTGCTACGAGCTTCGCCCCGTATGGACACGTCCACGATGGGTATCGAATTATCCTCTGGAATTCAGGGAGGCTGCTGCTTTTTGCATCGCTGGAATTACTAAGGGAATTCCTGTTGAAAATGAGTTCATGTTTGATGGGAAATTGTATGTCATCGTTCAATTTCCTGAACAGCTTCCGCTTTTGGAAGACGGACCATTTAACGCATTCTGCTTACTGTCTGATCTTCAGGAGCTGGAGACAGCAATTGCCAAAGCCGTGGATACAGCCACAAATGAGTGGTTGGGGAACTAGACTGACACCTTTTAGTTACTAGACACATACTCCTGTTTCGGATTTCGAGACAGGAGTTTTTTTATTGTGATACATGCAATAAATCACTTGGATTTTTTTAATGAACCTGCTAGAATAGGCTTCTTCTATGCAGTTTTCAAAAACATCACTCCCCAACGGCCTTCGAGTCATCACAATCCCTATGCCTTCTTTTGAGTCCGCTACCGCTCTTGTCATGGTCGGGGCTGGAAGCCGCTATGAGAACAAAAAAAATAGCGGCATTTCTCATTTCTTAGAACACATGGCTTTTAAAGGGACACAAAAACGTCCAAGCGCTTTGGATATTGCCTCACTCATCGATGGGATTGGTGGAGAATTCAACGCATTTACTGGTAAAGAGTATACAGGCTACTATGTCAAAGCAGGAAAAGGGAATGTTGAGACTATCTTAGACGTCCTCTCAGATATGCTCAAGCACTCAAAGCTTGATCCTGTGGAGATTGAAAAAGAAAAAGGAGTCATTATTGAGGAGATCAATCTTTATGAGGATATGCCGATGCGAAAGATCGGCGATATCTATGAAAATCTTTTGTATGGCGACACCCCCATGGGGTGGGATATAGCTGGCGAGAAAGATATTATTCGTTCGATTACTCGTGAGGACTTCGTCTCCTACATGCAAAGCCTTTACAGTCCACACAATATGACCGTTGTCATAGCAGGTGGTATTGATGGTTCGGCAGGCTCACCACAAGTTTCAGATAAGATGCGGGAATTAGTCGGGAAATATTTTGGTGACATGGGGTCATTTGAGACAATTACAGCAAAGCCTCTCAAAGAATCTCAAAAAAAGCCTCAAGTTTTGATCCGCAACAAAAAAACAGAACAGATTCATATTGCCCTAGGTGTCAGAACAATAGATCTTAACCACCCCGATAAATATCCTCTCTCTGTTTTGTCATCAATTTTAGGTGGAGGTATGAGCTCAAGGCTTTTCAACGAAGTCAGAGAGAAGAGAGGGCTTGCGTATTATGTTAGATCAAGCTCTGATGAATATATCGATTGCGGTTCACTTGTTTCTACAGCAGGCATCGATCCAAAAAGAGTCAAAGATGCGATTGCAGTGATGGTTGAGCAGTATGGTCTGGTTTCAGCAGGTAAGCTCAATATTAGCGACACAGAGTTTAAAAAGGCCAAAGAGTATATGAAGGGACACCTTGTCTTGGAGCTTGAGGATAGTCGTTCCGTCTCAACGTTTTATGCTCATCAGGAACTTTTGGAAAAAGAAATTCTTAACCCAGATCAAATTCTTAAAAAAATTGATGGCGTTACCAAAGAGCAAGTAGATGAGGTCGGGAAAAAGTATTTTGTAAATTCTGGACTCAATTTGGCGCTTATTGGAAACTTCGAAGACAAAAAAGCACTTGAAGAGTTGGTTGTGTTATAATAATTATATGATCGAGCGAACATTAGTAATTCTCAAACCAGACGCTATTCAAAGAGGAATAATTGGCGAAGTTATTACGCGTTTTGAAAGAGCAGGTCTTAAAATCGTTGGTGCAAAATTGGTACAGCCTGACTACGAACATTACCACAAGCATTATGAAGGCATCGGTCAGATGATTTCTCGTCGAGGACAAAAAGCATTTGAAATGGTTTTGGATCTTATGCAAAAGGGACCTGTTCTTGCTATGGTACTTGAAGGAGTAGAGGCTATAGCGCTTGTTCGAAAAATGGTTGGTACAACTGAGCCAAAAGCTGCAGCTCCAGGAACAATTAGAGGAGACTACGCCCATATCAGTTTTGCCCATGCAGACGAAAAGACAGTTGGCGTTGGAAATCTGGTTCATGCATCAGGAGACGCGCAGGATGCTGAAAAAGAGATAGCACATTGGTTCTCAGAGCAGGAACTACACGAGTATCCGACAGTTCATGAATACTTTACTCAGGGTAAGAGTAAATAACCTCCTTGTTGCCTCTTGAATTTCTCATCTCTTCTTGGATAGTATAATACTATGCCCGTTAGATTTCGGTCGTGTATTTTTTTACTTGCCTTGATTTGCCTAGGAGTATTTTTGCCAAAAAAGACCCTTGCAGCCTCACTCTCTAATGCCTCAGCAAGCGCTACAACCTCAAGACCCTCAGCCTCTGCTCCTCTCTCAGCAGACTACTCAGCAAGCGCTGCAAATGTAACCGTTATTGATAATTCATCGACCTATCTTTCATCCGACTCTGCTGTCTTTTTTCGAAATGGAGCTCAGGAGTATGTCCAGGTCGCAACGACTTCTGCTGATAGGCTGACAGTCTACTTTACAGGAAGTACGACTGCTGCGCATGACAAAACAGGAATTTTGGCAGTGCCTATCACAGCAATGCATCAGATCGTTTTTACGACTCAATCAGCGATTCCATCAGGGGGAGTAATTGAAATTTCATATCCAACTTCATCATCTGTCACGGGTCAGGATACTGTCCAGGCCTCTCCTTCAGCAAATACCTGGATGTTTAATGGTCTTGCAAGTGGAAACATCAAAGAAAAAATAGGCCAAGGAGCTGCTACTTGTTCATGGGCTCTGACAGGTGTGACCAATGGCTCAAATGGTCAGACACCAAAGGCTACCTGCACGACATCAGGAGGCAGTATTCCTGGAGGTACAACTGTCTGGATATGGCTTGGGTGTTCAGCCACATCTGCAACAACATGCACCACACAACTCCCAACGATTATTAACCCAACACATAATTCCAGTGGGGCACGAGGCACAGCTGATGTTAAAAATATTGGGGTTACTACCTACAGTAGTTCGGGGGGAAGCGTTTTGGACACAGCATCTCTTAAGATGGGTACAATAGAATCAGTTTTTGTCGTTGCCCATATTGATCCTACATTTAGCTTTAATATTGATGGAATGGCGAGTACAAATATGGTCAGCGTCTGTGGTGGAAGCTACAATGGTGGGTCGGCATTGAATGCAAACGTAAATTTTCCTTCTACATCAACAGATGTTAATCTGGGGACTATTAATAGCTCAGGAAATACCTATGCAGCACAAAGAATGACGCTTCAGTCCAATACAGGTTCTGGGTATGTGATTACCGCAACCTCATCGGGTTTTTTGCTTAATCCTGCTTCAGGACAGTACGTCGTGAATGCTCAGGGTAACGTTACTGCCAATAATACTCCAGCACCTACGACTATTAGTGGTACAACAGGGGGGTATGGTATTACTGCGTGTGATGCCAATAGTAGAGTTAATACAACTATTTGGGGTCAGGCAACTCCAAGCTTTGCTAATCCATCGGCAAAATTCTATTACACTCTTGTCAATTATCCCTCAGCCCCATCACCATCAGGAGGAGACGTGGTTTATGTTGTTTATGGAGCGCGAGCTGGCAGCGCGACACCTCCTGGAGACTATTGGCAGATCATGACTTATACAGCATCGGTTACTTTCTAACTATAAGCATCTTATAGTTTGCGATTCTTCATTTCTCGTGTTATACTTGTTTCCGATCGTTTTGCACCTTGTAAAAAGTGAAAGGAAAGCCTCATGGACACTCGAGATGAGGAGCTTTTTTCCGGCTTTGTCCAGTATGTCGGCCCAGCTGACAGACTTGGTCTCACAGAGGAGCAGTTTGACGCACTCAAGTCTTTGGCTGTTAGTATCAGCAGTGACATGATGTCGGCTCTCATGAAGTTTGAGGAGGGGTTGTCCGCGCCAAAGTCATTTTTGGGCAAACTCCTTGCTGGCTTCACAGAAAACAAAACATACCTGGACCTCCTCGAGTCAGAGGATTGTCTGTTAGGGCCTGAATGGAGATCCAATCATGCGGTCGTGGTCTTGATCTATGACACCGATGAAGAGGAGTACTTCCTTGATCTTTACGCCAGCAATCTCCGGCTTCTTATGGAGTCTCTGAGAAAGCAGTTTTCAGGTCAACTTGGTGATTGGCGTCCTGACGATACGGTCGTCTTTACGCCAGCCACCAAAGGAGCCTAACGATTCTTTTTGGCGGGTCCGATGTAACTTCGGACCCGCCTTTTTCGTAGCATGATGTATCGACGCTATGCTAAAATAGATTAAGAGTCATTGTTATCATTCTTTATGTATTGATATATATTGATATGGCCCCGTAGCTCAACGGATAGAGCAGGCCCGTCCTAAGGGCAAGATAGAGGTTCAATTCCCCTCGGGGCTACAAGTAGATCCTATAGTTTGATTTTCCCCCGTTTTTTTGCTACAATTAGCCATATTGCACATTAATGTTTGGAATTGTTTGGCCTTGCCAGAGTGGAAATATTTTTTCTAGTCTGGCAATTTGGCCAAGCACATCAAGGGAGTTGACATGTCGATTACGCGAAGAAACCAACGTTCCGTTAGTATTTTCGGAAGCAAGTTCTTGTGCAGCAAGATTCGCCATGAACTCCTGATGAAACGCGTAGACCTTTTAAGACTTTTTCAGAATTATCACGCTCAAGGCATTGAAGTCTATATGATCGAGACAAACGTCGAGTGGGAGACCACTGCAGATGCAATGTCCTTTATAGCTCGTGCCTTTGGTGCTTTCGCTCAGGATATGACTTCAACAGCCATTTATCTAGAGCCTTTTAAGGCAGGGAATAAAGGCTGGGAAAGTATTAAGGCTGAGCTGGAGAGCTTGCTCAAACGCTACCCAAACGCATTAATCTTTTTCAGTAATTACGACCTTATCAATTGGCTTGCTGACGAACTCGGTTCTCGAGTTTAAAAGTTAAGCCGAGAGGTTAGTTTTTCGATACACTAATCAGCGCCGAGCCGAAAGGTAAGGCGCTTTTTTATTGAGTACATTTTTACTAGAATCCTCTACAATATTGGTATGTCGCATACTTCAGGAAGTGAGTTTGCCAAAAAATCTAAAGAGAGATCCCTTGCCAAATATGGTGATATTTTTGTCGCCCCTTCAAAAAAGAGTGGGGAGGGTATTTATCTACCAGAAGTTGAGGCTCCTCACCACCACACTATTGTTCCACAGATAGAACCTCCTCATGTCTTTGTAGAGCCACCAAAGTCAGTTGTTTACAAGCACGTCATGACACGTAATGAGAAATTGCGATATATGGCTATTCGAAGCCTTGGGAATTTTCTTCTGCTTATCAGTCTTTATGGAGTCATCGCAACTTTTAGCCCTGCTATTTTGTACGAAGCGCAATTTCGTATAGCGCAACTAAGAGGCGTGCAATTTAATATCTCAAAAGATAATTTTGGCAATGGAGTAGTTGCTGCAGAAAATATCCAGCCAGGGTTTGGTGATATCATTGCTGGCGCCAAAGAACAGGTGCTTGTTCCGCCTGATCCCAGGTTTAGTATCATTATTCCTAAAATCGGCGCAGCTGCTAAGATATGGCCAAACGTCGATCCTTTAAGCGAAAAAGATTTTCTACCAAAATTACAAGATGGTGTTGCGCATGCCAAGGGGAGTGTGTTCCCAGGGATGCAGGGGAATATCTATCTTTTTGCCCACTCTACAGATAATTTTTGGAATGTGGGGAGGTATAATGCAATCTTTTATCTCTTAAAAGAGCTTCAGAAAGGAGACAAGATTTCCATTTATTTTGAAGATACCAGATACAATTTTGTTGTTGACCACAGCGTTGTCAAAGATCCCCAAGATGTTGATTTGTTAGTAAATAGCCAGATTCCTGGGAAAGAGCAGCTTATCCTCCAGACCTGCTGGCCGCCCGGCACAACATGGAAAAGGTTATTTGTTATTGCAACGCCTGAGACCCAATAAAAAACCGTGACCTCTGTATGAGGCCACGGTTGAGGTGTTATTGTTTTGGTGAGTAAGACCCACCAGTAATACGCGTTCCAATTTCCTTGCCGCAATTTCCGCAGCCATAGCTAGTCCCAAACGCTTGAGACCTTTGATTTCCAGATCTGAAAGGAGCAGCTTTTGGTGGCTTTTCGACCCATCCACACTCAGGACAGAGGTAGGCCGTTTTGATAGCTGTTTCGACTGATCCTCGATCTGGTAGGACCGAGTTATTCCCGACTTGACGATAGCCTGGAGGCAATTGATGTTTTCTTTTAGCCATGGGGAATCCTCCTCTATTGACTACGAAATCCATCCATCAAAGGCGATTTCCTCTCCGCATCGACGGCAACAGATAGACTCTCCCTGTCTGCCAGACAAAGGATGAAGTGGGCTCATGGTGCTTTCAGGGATGCGACTGGGCGATCCCTCAATCCATCCATTGCATTTGTCATCGCAGAAATACATTTGCTTCCCCTCAGCATCGTTGAATGCTGAGCGATAGCCATCGAGCGCGCGATAGGTTTGTGCATCTGTTCCAGATGGTTCTATGAACCCTTCAGGAAGATTCTTGTGCACTACTAGATTTCGATCGCGAGGAGCTTTGAGTCTCGTTAGACCTTCTGGCATACAGTCTCCTTTTTGTAGTTAATGTTCAAGAGAAGAATCGCATGATCCTTCGATGCTTTGGATTATAGCATAGAGGTTAATTTGAGGTTAAAAAATCCCCTCCCCGTAGGGGGAGGGGCGTGTCGATGTATTAGTAGAGGTCGGAGTCAAATGCCCAGGAGATTTGTCGTTCAATCCGACGCAAACGTTTACTGATTGCCTCAGGAAGCGATGGGAAGACCCTCAGGAGCACCATTGCTCCGACTCCCAGGGCTACGACTTTTCGAGAGAACATGTCTCTTTCCTTCCTGTTATTTCTGCCTAAGCAGAGTCCAAAAAATCCGATCGAGAAGACGAATCGTTTCGCTTTCGTGAGTAGCAACAATTGCCGTTGCTACCATGAGAACAAAAGTCAGAAGAGCGTTTCGAATCCCAACCATAATGGCAAGGTCGTCGATCACGATGACATCTGGTTCTTCAATGGGCATGAAAAGAATCATGCGAAGTACACTCAGTCCAAGCCCGATGGCAATCAACACGATGAACATCAGACAAAATATGTTAAGCGCATCGAAGGCGAGCTCTGGTGCTATTTTGCTCCATCCATAGAAAGATGCAAACAGCATGAGTATGTAGGCTTCAGGATCAACTTTCGCAACATATCGAATCATTGCTTTCTCCCTCTACTGCTGACAAGGTGCTATCCTGCTTTTGCAGGATGATGGGTGTATTGTATCAAAATTGAAGTAATAAGATCAAAAAAAGCCGCCTTATAGGTAATAACCTTTAAGGCGGTATGAAAACAGATAAAGAAATTGAAGAACTAGCCTGCGATAGAGACTACCCTGCCGTAGCTATCTCGAGATTTGGTAGGAACGCTTGATCCAAGCCAGAGGATGGCTGCAACAATTGCCCCAAGCAAGATTCCTCCAGCACTTTGTGACACAATTTCGTTTGGCAGAAAGCGGCTGACAATCAGCCCTCCGCACACGATTTCTGCAATCGATACTAAGACGATGCTTTGCCAGCTGAATGTTGGTATTGTTCGGAATAAGGGGTCTTGTTTCATTTCTTCAACGCTCTCAAATTCTTTGAGAATAGATTTGTTTACTGGAGTTAGTCTATTTTTCTCAAACCAGTAGATAGTCCATGCGAAAGGTATAAGTCCAGCTGAAAAGACTGCGAGGTATTCAGGAGCACCTAGTGCCATAAAGAGTCCAAAGTGTACAAGCGCGAAGCTTAATACCCAGCAAAATAATTTGTCTATTTGAGCATGACGAGTTACTTCGTGAGTATGATAGAATTTTTCAAGAGATTCCATCACTTTCTCCTTCACTTCTTTATCAACGAGCGACGAATTGCCCATGCAAGACGTCTTGGTGTGTATTGTATCAAAGTGTGTCTATTGATGCAAAAATTATACAGAGATTATATAGATTTGTATTTGGGTGAATAAAAAAGGCTTGCTCATCAAGTGACAAGCAAGCCAGTAAGAAAATTCCAAAAGGTGCGATACCATCCTACAAAAAGGAACTGACCAAAGATACAGCATGCGCTGAAAAATTCATACTTCTCTGACTCGAGTCTGAGTTTCTCACTTTTTTTAGGATGAGAACTCACTCGAGATTTCCTCAAAGAGCTTATGGACATACATGCCCATGTGAAGCTTTCGATCTCAAGTACAAAAAGGACGATAAAGAGCGGGAGAACTCTCTCAAAATTGAGCTCAACAGGGTGGTTCATCTTTTGACCATCTTGTCATAGGTGTTAGAAATACCATTGACAAGTTTGATAGGCAAAAGAAGACAGAACCAGACAAGCCTAGTGAGCTGAAGTATCCTGTACAGGATTATGTACGCGAGAGGATCTCCTAGATAGGCATCCTCATCGTCGAAATACTGCGGCGACAAGAGAATATCGAGATCGTATTTGCTGTCCATTTCAGCCTCCTGTCAAAAACTCAACTATAGCTCCGACGATCCCGATGGCCACTGATGCCAAGAAAATGCGAAACGCATAAGGTCTGAGTTGTAGGGTGAGCCTATTTCTTTTTTGTGTTATATCGAAATGAGGTGTGGATCTGGCCAATAAATATGAGAGGGCAGGAATAAATCCAGACAGTGCCATTCCCGCTCCTGCCAGAGTGCCAAGGATGACTACAACTGCTGAACCAATGTCGTTCATTTGGGTTTCCTTTCTTTTTGGATGTGAAAGAGCCGATTGCGTTGCCTTTTGAGGCTGACGCTACCGGGTAATTATAGCATAGAATATTATTTGAGGCTGATTGTGTAGAGGTTGGGGAGGATTGTTGTATTGTTGAGGTCTGTGAGCATGACGATTTTTTGTCCATTTGGCCATGGAAAAACATAACTATCAATAAACGGTCCGGCGTAAATAACAGTGTCATTTGTTCCGTCATATTCAAGCATATGAATCTGTCTATTTTTTACTGATAGAAGATGCTCGCTATCGGTAAACCATGAGATAGGAAGCTTGCATAGGGTAAAATTATCACTACATTCTGATGGTATTTGATCCATTATTTTGGTATTACGATCTTCTTTGATATCGTATACATAGAGGCCTCCTTTTTGGATATCTCTTACCTCTCTTGCCGTATCAATACCCAAGAGGCGAGGTTTGATAGTAAGAGGGAGTGAGGCAGATTGTGAAGCTATATAAAGTATTTTGGTGTCATCAGGAGACCATGAGACGATAGAGAAGTTTTCTCTGATTAATTTCCTCAAGGATGATTTAAGACCCACAACTTGAGCAGCTGCTTTTTCTTCTTTGTCTTGAGTCCATTGTGCCTGGAATGCCGGGAGTGTTGCTGTAATATTTCGAGGTTGGGTATTGAGTTGATTTGCAGAGAGAAGGTAGGTAGTAGTGTTTGTAGCGTTTTTTATTGTAGCGATGATTTGTTCGCCATCTGGAGTCCATGCGAGGCTTGCAGTCGAAAAAAGAGCAGCCGTGTCATTGGCTATCTGCTTTGCTGCCGTTTGGAGAGAGAGCACGACTCGTGCATTCATGTCATAAACATAAATGCCGTTTTTTAAGGCTGACTGAGAAGCAACCTTGAAGGCAATTTTTGTTTGAGATGGGTCAATGACTGGTTCTTTAACGCCTGCTGTAGTGATGCTTTCAAGCTTGGGAGCAATTGGGTACAAAAGTGCGTCTGCTTTGGTAACAAGCTCTTTTTGGACTTTGAGCTTTTTTTCCCAAGGGAAATAGCCATCTTTAACTATTTTTACGTCATATTCTCCAGGGAGAAGGTCAAGCGTGTTGTCTGTAGCTGTAGTGAGATTACCATTGATGATTACCTGTGCGCCGTCAGGGATGCTTGTGGTTACCAGAAGGCCTGTTTTGGATATGTTAGGCTTACCCTGTAAAAGATTAAAACGATAACCTCTTGCATAGAGGATCACCAGAGTTGTGCCTAGGAGTAAAAATATAAGAATAATAAGGGATATAAAAATATTTCCGCGAGGATTTCTCATAGATTTTATTATACTCCAGTCAAAATAGGACTTGCAAGGCAAGCAACCCTTGTTAAAGAGAATAATGATCTAGTAAGTATAGATTATGATAGAGTTCCTCTTGCTTTAAAGTCTAGTATTTAGTATTTTGTATATGGTATTAAGAAAAGCTTGCTAAATACGAGATACCATCTACTAAATACTAGTATTATGTTTACTATTCCCACATCAAAAAGAATCGGCATAGACTTGGGTACGGCTAATACGCTTGTTTATCTAGTCGGCGAGGGAATTGTTCTTAACGAACCAACCGTTGTTGCTGTGACTGTTGAGGAAAATCGTGTTGTTGCTGTTGGTAAAGAGGCAAAAGATATGCTTGGACGAACTCCTGGAAATGTCATGGCACTTCGACCTCTTCGTGACGGTGTAATTGCTGACTATACGATTACAGAAGCGATGCTTTCTTATTTTATCGATAAAGCATGTGGGCAGTCTCGTTTTTTTAAACCTGAGGTGATGGTCTGTATACCATCGGGTGTTACTCAAGTTGAGAGAAGAGCAGTGCTGGATGCTGCGATGTCTGCTGGAGCAAAAATAGCTTATCTTATTGATGAGCCATTGGCAGCAGCAATAGGTGCAAAAATTCCTATTGCTCAGCCTGCGGGGCATATGATTGTCAATATTGGTGGCGGTTCTACCGAGTCAGCAGTTATTTCTCTTGGTGGCGTGGTTGTTCATAGCTCAATTCGCGTTGCTGGCAATAAGATCGACGAGGCAATAGCAGCTTATATTAGAAAGAAATTTAATCTTTTAGTTGGGGAGACAACGGCAGAGCATATAAAAATTGAGCTTGGTAATGCTATGGTAGACACTGAAAAGAAAAAAGGCTCAGATACAAAGAAGATGGAGATCAGAGGACGGGATAATATTACTGGACTTCCACGATCAGTCGAGTTGGATGAGATACAGATCAATGAAGCAATTAAACCCGTTCTCCTGGACATCATTGGAGGTGCAAAGGAAGTTTTGGAACAATGTCCTCCGGAGTTAGCAAGCGATATTATTGATAAAGGTATTGTCATGTCTGGCGGGACGTCACTTTTGACTAACTTTAATTCGCTCATGACACAGATGACTGGAGTTCCTTGTCACGTTGCAGAAGATGCGCTCCTTTGTGTTGTTAAGGGGACTGGGGTTGCTATGGAGAATATAGAACTATACAAAAGAAGTATTGCCAAGAGATAGTCTTATAAGTAAATACTTATTAGAGCAGTTTTCACAAGAAGAGTATAGGCGGTAGTAAAAGTGCTCTAAATTCGATAGTAGCAAATATTTATACTATAATACTTTTTATTAAATAAAATATCACGATTAAGTATTTTTATTTATACTTATATTTTGAGTACTAAAGTTAAACAACTTATTATTATAAAGATACGTCTATCTATTTCTATTTTTTCTAAATAAGACTTATGAAAAAGCTTGTGAAAAAGAATATTCTTGGTATCGACATAACAACCTCATCTTCAAATGAAATCTTAGAGTATATTGATAGCATACTCAAAAACTCCAAAGAAAAGCTCTTTATAGTGACCCCCAACCCCGAAATGGTAGTGTATGCTTCGTCTAACAGACAATACCAAACAACCCTTAATAGGGCAGAAATAGCCTTGTGTGATGGTGTCGGACTCTTCATTGCAGGTAGATTGCTGGGGGTGGGGGTCAAAGAGAGGATAAGTGGTGTAGATTTTATGAAAAGTTTGTGTGAAAAGTCTATTAAAAATGGCTTGTCCATAGGATTACTAGGAGGAAGAGATGGAGTAGCAGAAAGAGCAGCTAAGTGCTTACGTGAAAAGTATCCGGGACTGAATATAGTTTTCGTTGCACAGGAGTGGAGCGAGGAGGGGTTTGCTCGCGCGGTTAAGTATCAAGTATCTAGTATAAAGTATAAAGAAGAAAGGATTCATAATACTAAACACATAATACGAAATTCTAACATAGATATGCTTTTTGTAGCTTTTGGTGTTCCGAAGCAAGAGGAATGGATTATGAAAAACCTTGAAAAGCTACCTGTTCGATTGGCAATGGGAGTTGGGGGCGCGTTTGACTATATCAGTGGAGATATTATCAGAGCGCCGTTTTTTATCCGCTCAGTAGGTCTTGAATGGCTTTTTCGTCTTATCCGTCAGCCCTGGAGATGGAGAAGGCAACTCGCACTTATAACATTTATCGGATTATTCATCAAAGAATATTTCATGTATGACAGAAAGTAATTCTGAGATTGGTCTTGCTGCTCACAAAGAGGTTGAAAATCCCGTATATAAAGGCTCAGTTATTGAAGGGATGAAGAAGAAGCAACTAGAGGAGGGAAGAGCTTTTACAGCCCTTTTTACAGATATCGATAATACTTTTGTAGCAGACGGTAAAAATGATGCATCAAGCAAATTGTGGAATTCTGCCCTAGAGGGTAATTTTCCGGTTGTTGCTGTTACAGGTAATGGTCTTGCGGATGTTCAGGCTCGAATTGCATCGGGAGAGTTGCCTTATTTTAGCGCTATAGCGTCTTGTGTAGGAACTGAGATATGGGTTCTTAACGGCGATGGTACAGATAGACGGTATCTGCAAGACAATGCTTTTGCTCAAGAAGTAGCCTCACATGGATATGATAGAAAAGCCATTGCAGCCTTAGGAGCAGCATTAATAGAAGAAATGAGCGTAACGAGTCCTGCTTCTGGTTTTGTTTTTCAACAGCCTGAACAGGAGGAGGCTCTTTTGTTAGGTCAAGGTAGACAGGTACAGCCTTATAAAACTAGTTTTTATTTCCTTTCAAGTCAGGATGCCTATGATGGGCTAGTCTCATCGATAAGGGATCAATTCTCAGGTCAAAAAGTGGTAATTTGTGAAGAGATTGGACATAACAGCAAAATTCAGCCTGGGGAAGCAAAAAAGTATTGCGTTGACGTTCTTCCTGTTACAAAATCTGATGCAGTAAATTATCTTAAATCATCTTTAGATATTGATATTGCAGTTGTTGCAGGTGACAGCGGAAATGATACTGAAATGCTGGAAGGTAGTGGAGATGTCTCTATTTTGGTAGGCGGAGCAAGGGATGAAGCTGTAGCAGCAATCTCAGAGGAGGCGGGTAGTGGTAGCGGTAAGGGGAGCTTCAGGAGGGTTGGGGATAAGCTTTACTACCAAGAGGCTTCAGAAAGAGTGGGACCTGAAAGTATTATACATGCTGCTGAAATTTTAAGAAGAGCGCAAAGACGATTTGGTAAGTGAAGCTTAGTGTTTTTTTAGTAGTTCCTGATAGGCTTTTTCATAGTTATCAACCATCAGTCCTGCTGAGAAGTTTTCCTCAACATGCTTTCTTGCTTGTTTTCTCATCTGTTTATATTCACTTTCTGAAAGACCATAGAGTTTTTCGATAGCCTCGCAAAGTCCCTCAAAGCCAGATTTTTTAATAACAAAATCACCTCTTTTGTCCTGATCTGAGAAATTTACCAAGTATCCTGTCTCACCGTCCTTGATGATCTCAGGTGCTGCGCCTCGTGCATAGGCGATAACGGGTGTTCCTGAAGACATAGCCTCAATAAACATAAGTCCAAAAGGTTCTTCCCAAGCGATGGGAGCAAGAAGCGCTTTGGAGTTTTGAAAATATGCCTGTCTGTCGGCAACTTTTATTTCTCCAATGTCAGTAACAAGTGGATTGTCTTGTGATATTTTTTTAAACTCCTCATAGTACCCCTTATTAACCTCGTCAACTTTTGAAGCAACAAGTAATTCTTTCTTAACATGAATTGCCGACTTAACTGCTTCTATAACCCCTTTCTCAGGACTCATTCGGGCAAAGAAGAGAAGAGAGGTTTTATCAGGTGATTCTTTGAAGGGGAAGAGAGTGGTATCTACTGCGTTATAAATAGTTTTAAGATAGGATAGTTCTGGAAGATCTCTTCTTTGATTGTTTGATATAGATATATATGGTAAGTGTGCTTTCTGGGAAAAAATAAAATTTTCTTTAGGGATAGTGAGAGGTCCATGAAGGGTGGTTAAAAGAGGAGGTGTTAGCGTGTTTGAAAAGGTAAGGAGTCTCCAGCCCACATGGTTATGGATAATGTCATAGTTTTTTTTACCTACTTCTTCGATGGCTTTAGCAATTGCCAGCCATTTTGCCCCTTCACGAAGTGTTAAGTCTGAGGAGAAGGTGTCATGTTGCCTTAAGCTTTTGGGAGTAATAGGAATTACATGATAGTCAGAGCTTCTGTGGGAGTCTGCGCTTGCGTAGAGATCAACTTCGTGGCCTTTTTTACTCAACCCTGAGGCCAACTCATAAACAATCCATTCGATACCACCATATTTCTGAGGGGGAACTGTTTCTTCAACCGGAGCGATGAGGGCAATCTTCATACCACTCTATCATAGCAGATTGAGGTATAGTGAGATCATTTTTTCAACAACCTTATCCCAATCAGAATGCTCTTTGGTGGTAAATGCTGCATTCTCTGCTACTTTTTTTCTCAATTTATCATCTGAGATGAGCTTGACAATAGCCTCAGAGAGGCTTGTTCTGTCGTGCATATTAACGATAAAACCATTGAGGCCGTCTATAATTACCTCTCGACTTCCCGCGACACTTGAGATGATAGGAGCTGCTCCGCAGGCCATAGCCTCAAGAGTGGTCAAGCCAAAGGGTTCATAACGAGCGCCAAGGATAAATGCACTTGCCGCTCTGTAGTATGCCGGGAGAGTAGTTGTGTGGTCAATTTTTCCAAGTCTCGTAACTTTCTTTTCAAGCTTAAATTTTTTTATTAGAGTGTTGAGCTGTTCTTCTGTTTGTTTTTCCTCATCAGACATCGTATTTGACTCTCCACCTGCGATATAAAGATGGAAGGGGACTTTATTTTTGATCTGGGAAAGTGATTCCACGACTCGATCTAAACCTTTTGCGGGTACAAGCCTACTAACTGTGAGGATAGCATTTTTTTCAAGCTTTATTTGTTTATCAAAAGCATTTTTAGTCGTTGTGAAGATGCTGGTATCAACTCCAGGAAAAATGACATGAATTTTTTCAAAGTCTACAATATAGTGTTGGAGTATCTGGATTCGAGTTGTCTCACAGAGAACCAAGACAGCATCGGCTTGTGTCATAATTTTTTGCTCGATTGCTATGCGTAGATGATAACGATAGATCGGTTTTAGTTTTGTTGGATGAGTCTCCTCAGCTGCCATCTCTATCTTTTTCATCTTTCCAAGAGTATGAGGTGTATGGATGTGAGGAATATCAAGGAGTTTTTTAAGGATATTGCCAGCATAGCCGCCATCCCAGTAGTGAGAGTGAATAAGGTCATAGGTCTTTCTCGTCTTTTCGATATACGCCATAAAATTCTCAGCAAACTCGGGCATACTCTCATAGAGTTTTTCTTTAGCTACAAATCCTTTAGGGCCGCAAGGGATTCTCACAATTTTTACAAAATCATTGATTTTTTCTTCTTCTGGATGATCATCAAATTGTCTTGTGATGATGTCTACCTTAATTCCCTTGGTGGCAATTGCTTTGGCAAGTTCAATGACATAGAGTATCTGCCCTCCCGTGTCTGATCGACCAAGGGGAGCAGGATACTCAACAAATCCTTGTGGATTTATCATGCAGATTCTATTCAATTTTACTCTCTTATTATCAATTATTTTGTTCATGTGGACGGATTGTATATCAATCTTGGAGGGCTGTAAAGTAGATCGAACTAGGTTAAATGTGATTTGGTAGTTTATCTTTTGATGCTATAGTTTATATTAAATCATATTCAGATTGGAAGATAGAACATCGATAGACCAAAGAGAGCTGGCATGTAGTCAAAAGAGCAAATTTGTGGAACTCCTCGTCTATTTGCCAAAACTGACAAGAGCGCCTTGGGATAGGTGAGATCAGTTGTTTTAAAATTGACGATTGCCTTAAGAGCATTTTTAACGTCTGATTCTTCTGGATACACCATGGTGATGTTGCTTAGTGCCATGACCCTCATAAAATCTTTCGCTAGACTTGGACTAATATCATTATAGAGTCTATTATAGGCATCGATAAGAGTGTATGGATCAGAGAAAAGCTGATACTCTTCAAGGGCAAAGTATCGAAAGTATGCTGTTGCTTGATCATATTTAATATGAGCCCTATCGATAAACGCGACAAATACAGAAGAGTCAAGATATACTTTTTTACTTAGAATTGCCATAGTTTTTTTAGCTACTGAGCTTGATACTTGCGCCTCTTCCGTTGAGTCTTAAGAAAGGATCCTCCATGGTGAATGATTTTGCTGGATTAATTTTTGTTTTAACTCCTGTATCGACAGAGCGGGAGTTGGGAGTGTAGTCTTTGTTAAACTCATGAAGGTCTTTCTCTTTAATTCGGATTGCTCCTCCTACTTTAAGAGCTTTTAGTCTACCTTCTTTTATATATCTCCTAATAGTAAGGGGATGTACCTTAAGAATAAATGCCGCCTGATTTACATTAAATAAATTATCCACTGTATTTATAGAAGCAGTAAAAATAGGAAAAATCAATATGCAAAATTATGTATTTATCAGCATAGATATACATTGTTGTGAAAAATTTGACCTTTGTGAAGAAATAATTTTAACTATGCTAACGTAGAGCAATTAACTAAGTCAAACAAGTTTTGTAGTAATTGTTTGAAAGTTAATTAACATAGCAAGACTCTTCTTGCTCTTGGTGGTTTGTCTTCTTGCTATGTAGTCTACTCAATAATTACCTTACTTTTTGTGGGGGACCTGAAGTCTGACATTTTCAGCCTGTTGGACTTCAGGCACCCATGGTCTGGTTATTTTATGAGAGGAGCTATACCTCTCATCTTTACATTATGTTAGTAGTTATTAGTCATGATCTAAAAAAGTCAGTTCATAAAAGAGTTGAAAAGACACTGAGGAATTTGCGCGCAGTATTTGCACTGCTGCAGATGTCCCAGTTAAATTAAAAAGGGATCGTCAAAAAAGCTTTCCCTTGGACTGATCTGGTAGAAAAAAGACTCCGTTTTGGGGTCTTTTTTCATTTTTTCATTGACAGAAATACTCAGTACTTTTCACGAGGCAAATTACGAACGAAAAATATAGCATATTTATTTTTATATATAAGTATGTAATTGTATACATTTTATGTGAAAAGTTGACCTCACCCAATCTTCCGCTATTTAATAGATGTAGAGAAAGCCCTTTGAGGGGTTGTTGTAAATTATGAAAAGACTGCAGTCATATAAAAAAATATTACCCGTTTTTTTACTTCTGTTTTTTTTAACGGTCGGGCATGCCTATGCTATTCCTGCTGGGCCACAAAGTTGTGAGATAGGTCAGACTTGTGAAGTAGGAGAATTTTTGTATGATGATACCTATCTTCCGATATCAAATGCTTCCTGTAGCATAACGAGTAAGTATCCTAACGGAACAGTTTTTGTTAACTCACAGCCTATGGCTTCCTCAGCGGACGGTTGGTACTCCTATGACATTGTTGCAACTGGGGCTGCAGGGCTTTATCGATCAAGTATTTGTTGTACTGCAAGCGGAGAGTATATGTGTCTTGATAAATCTTTTGAAGTAGTCGCGACCTCATCTGCCTCGCTTAGTGGCTCAGATGTTGCGAGTGCGGTATGGAACGCAAATCGATCCTCATATACTACATCTGGGACATTTGGTCAGGCTTTACAAAATATTGTTCCTTCAACAAGTGATATTGCTTCAGCTGTTTGGGGGTATTCTGGGAGAACGTTAACCAGTTTTGGAACGCTTGTTGCAGATATATGGGATTATTCAACTCGTACTATTACAGGCGCTAGCTCAATTGCATCTGATGTCTGGGGGTATGCGACGAGAACACTTACAGGCTCAGGGTTGACATCAGGTTCAATTGCGACAAAAGAAGATGTTGACTCAGTAAAGAGCGATGTCTCAAAGGTCAAAACTGAGGTAAGTACCATCGTTGCGACCGTGTCAAGCTCGACAACTCTTAACACTCAGACGTTAGAAAACGTTGAAAAGAGAACTCTTGACAGCAGGCTTCTTTTAGAAAAGCTTGTTAACAAACCGATTATTCAAAATTATCTTGAGGAAGACTCAGTCGATTTGGGAGTTAAGCTTCAGCAGACCAAGATATTGTCGTCAAGTCTTCTTAGCTCATCTCAATCGCTTGATAAAAAACTTACCCTCTTGAGTAAGCAGTGGACAAAAGCTTCATCAAAAGAAGTACTTGCTGCATTTGATGATATAGCAAAAACAATTGGCAATGAGGGAGCATCCTCTAAAAAATCCTTTATAGGCAGTCTCAAACAGCTTCATGATTTGTGGGATATGCAGGAAGTTGATGCGTTATATGATCAATCATTGGCGTTAAAAATGAGATTTGAGAGTATGAGAAGCGACCTACGTACATATGGCAAATCTCAGTCTGGTTATGTCGATGTTGTTAAATTAAAAACAATTTTGAGTGGCATCTCTGATGATATTGGGAGCACAGAAGATCAGCAAACCGCAAAGACTTTTATGGGGACGATTGCGTATCTTACGAATCTTTCTAGCTCTTTTGACAAAGATAACACTAAAGCTGATAGGCTCTTGGCAAACTGGAAAGCCTACAAAAAACCATACATTAGACAAAGTGCCTCTGGACTCTATGAGAGCATTAGTAAAAGAAACACTATTCCTCAAGCGATGATCGCGCTTGCGATTGACCCCAAAGGGCTTGAGACTGACAAGCAGCTAAAGAACAAAGTGCTTGGAATGAAAGGTGTTATAGCATCTAATAAGAAATTGTTAGCAAGTGGTACAAAGAAGCCTTTGGTGAATATGTGGCTTGAGGAGGGAAGTATTGTATTTAAGTCACTTGTGACCAATCCATCCTCACTTGTCTCTCAAACAGTTCCTTTGAAGTATTATCTTCCGCCTGAGGTGACGAAAGAGAGTATTTTGGAGGTTGATGCTGGGTTGTCTGTTGAATATGACTCTGAGAAGGATCAATACTTTGTAAGCGCAGAATTTAGCCTTGATCCAGAGGAAACTAAGACAATATCTATAACAGTTGATGAGAGTATATTTTCGATTGCAAGTGATGAAATTGAGTCACTAAAGACTCAGGCTGAGGAGCTTTCAGAGCCATTAAAGAACACCTCATTTTTTGCACAAGGCGTCACGCTGACAAGCGATATTAATGTCGCTCTTGATAAAATTATTCAAAAACAAAAAGCTGCAGTGACTCCTGAGGGGAGAATACGCGCATATCGTGAGGCAAAAATTGAGCTTGAAGGTGTCAAGGTAAAAATGGAGAAATTAAAAGAGCTTGTGACGCAGGTAAGTTCATCTGGGTCTCTTGTTGGATTTGTGGGAGGCGCACAGGCGATCGCTGTTTGGGGACTTATTATCATCATGGTTACAGGATTTGTATTCTTGGTTCTTTATATGCGGATTCTTCGCGTGCAAGATGCCAAACAAAAACAATCTGGAAAAAAACAGCAAGATGTTTTAAAGCAAAATTTGAAAGAAGACATCAAAAGCGTTTTGCCTTTCCATAAAAGAAGACAAGTTAGGTGGGGAGTAGCTGTTGTGGTCAGTAGTCTTTTGACGGCAGGCATTTCATCAGCCATCGTATTTAGCATTACCGCCCGCAAAGGAGATAGTACTGCAACTACCCATAAGTCGCCTCAGATAGCTCAGGTTCTTTCAGAAAAAGATGAGCAAGTAGGCTCTGGCGATGATGCGATAACAATTGTTGGATCAGAGACAGACACAGTGGCACTTATGATGGAGCCATCCGAGGGAAGTGTTCCCGTGTATACCATCTATGAGCCTGTCAAAGGGTCAATTGTTGCAAAAAAAGGCGATTGGATTCAGGTTAAGCTTATTGATCTTGAAGAGGCATCCGCAGAGGTTATAGGTTGGGTTCCAGATGGTGTCCTTCAGTCACCAGAAGACGAAAGTCTAGAGCAGGTATCTGTAGAGGTGTTGGAGACCTCCGTTGGCTTTTTACGCGTTCGTAGTGGCCCTGGAGGGTCGGAGATCGCAAGAGTTATGCCCCACGACATCCTTCCTGTTGTTGGGAAAAAAGAAGGATGGTATGAGGTAGAATTTAAAGATGGAACTGGATGGGTATCAGCAGAGTACGTAAAAGAGAATGACCCTTCCTCAACTGAGTAGCAGGTAGCTTCTTTATATAAAACTATTGTAGAGATAATGCACAATGATTGCTCCCATTAGGCCTGCAAGTAGGTATCTTTTTTTATAAAATCCTGATGAAAGAATAATTAGTGTTGTCGTGACGTGAAGCGCACCCGTTGCAAGGAGTCGTGTTGCTAGGTAGTGGGAAGATCCATAGACTGTATTGAGAGCATATAGAATCGTTTCAGAGAGTGTAAAGAGAATCCCTATTCCAACCCCATAGAGCAATACTTTGTTTTTGTGACTTGAGAGGAGAGGGATGATGATCAGGGTTTTTGCTATCTCTTCAAGAATAAATGGATAAGGAAGTAATAACTCAATTGGCCAGAGAACAAACGGAGCAATAAGCGCAAGCGGTAGAGAAATAATTGGTTCGAGTAACATAGTGAGAATAAGAGGGGGATAATAGTTTTGGATTGTTATCTATTAATCCCCCTGCTAAAAAATAAATTCACAACAGAAAAAATTACTTCTTTTTTCCGTCGTCATCTCCAGCTGATCGTCTAAATTCTCTGATCGCATCGCCGAGTCCTCGTGCTAGCTCAGGAAGTTTTTTGCCTCCAAATAGAATGAGAAGAACAACTGCAACAATAATAATTTCAGGTGTACCTATATTACCAAACATTACTTTTCACCCCCTTTCGAATGACTTACTTGTGTTTTCAAACTATGCCAAGTCTGTACTTTGGCTCTTTTATTCAATGATAAAGTAAGTTCATAAACGATTGCAAGCGGAAGAAAAATAAGCACCATTGACAGTAAATCAGTTGGGGGAAGAAGGATTACTACAATCAAAATAATAGCATAGGCGATCTTGCGCTGCTTTGACATGACTTTATGAGAAATGACACCAAATCGAACAAGAAGCGTGATGACAAGAGGGAATTGAAAGACAATGCCAAGAAGCAGTGATGTATACAGAATTTGTGAAAGAAAGCTATTAATATCCCACAAATTTTGAATCTCAAGCTGTGTCGTCTGTCGGGAGTACACCTCAATAATAAGTTTGGTTATCCAGCTTCCAAATGAGAATCCTATCACAAAAAGGATAAGGCTCAGAGGGAGAAAGCGGATCAAAAGGTTGTACTCCCCTTTATGGAGGGCTGGCCTTAAAAAGCTGAGGACTTGATGGAGGATCAAAGGAAGTGTGAGGGCAAATCCAACTATCATTCCTGAGCTGATGGCGAGGTTAACAAATTGAAAAGGCGAGGTAAATGTGACGTTGATGCTTTGAAGATCGTATAGGTTGAGGATAAAAAGAATAATTTTTTGGTAATAAATAAATCCAAGAGCACAAGTAACTAAAAAAACTGCAGACAAAAAAAGTAACCTCTTTCGAATCTCGATAAGAAAGGGCATATATCTGACTGATGCAGACTCCAAATTGAGACCTTCTAATGCGTCCATGGATTTTTATCGTTATTTACTGCTTTTTTTGAATTCACGAATTGCTTCAGCAATGCCACGAATAAACTCAGGAATTTTCCTGCCGCCAAAGAACAAGACTATCAGTAACGCAACGATAACAATTTCTACTGTTCCGATATTTTGTAACATAGATCCACCTCCTTATCACTAGATTTGCAGAATTATATAAAGACGAAGAAGCCATAGAGGAGAGTGTGGTCTCTATGGCTGGCGAGAATAATATTACTCTTCCTTCGCTTTAGAAAATTCATTTTTTGCACGCTTTAATTCTTTCGTAGATTCACCGAGTCCTCGTGCAAGCTCAACGATTTTTTTGCTTCCAAATAAAAGAAGAAGGATAAAACCGACAATTGCAAATTCTGGCCAACCAATATTATTAAACATATGTCTTATTCACCCCCTTTACTTCGTCCAAAAGACGTCTTAACCCATCATATCCTATCTTTTTTGCAAAAAGCAAGTAGTATTTGGAGAGAATAGTTCGACACAGTAATATTTTTAGACTTGTCATTTTTTTATAATGGAATTTATAATAATCCTTATGAATCAAGCTGAGCTTTTAAGGCAGTATCGCACCGCTGCAAACCATTTTTTAAGGAAAAAAGAATATCTTTCATCTATATCAAATTATAAAGAAGTTATAAAAATTGGAACAAAAGACCCTAAAGTGTATATCAATATGGGAGTGGCTATGAAGTGTCTTAAGCAATACAAAGAGGCCTTGGATGCATTTTCTGTCGCACTTTCGCTAAAGCCTAATTTTGCTGCCGCGTATAATAATATGGGTAATGTTTATACAGAATTGGGTGAATTTAGTAATGCCATCAAGTACTATAGAAAAGCAATTGAGTTAAGGCCAGAGTACATAGATGCACTGAGGAATTTAGGTTCTGTTTTATTTTTTACCGGTAAGACTGAAGAGGCTATTGAGTTGCATGTGAGAGTAGAGAAACTTCTAAAAAAATGAATTATGAATCTTGAATAACGAATTATGCTCGCATGATTCTTGCTTCTTATTTCATAATTCAATCTTATTGCAGAGAGGCGAGCGTTGCTCTTGTCTTTGCGTCTTTGAGTGTTCTTCCTGCAGAGCCACTGGTGATATGACCTGATATGACCTCATCCCAGACTGCATCCGCGATTTCTGAAGCAGATGCTCCGCCTGCCTGTGTCTCTATAAAGGTATCAGTTCCAAGATCTTGAGTGCTACCAGCTGTGTTTTTATTAAAGGTGTGCCCAGAGCGTACGTGAGTTCGAAGAACATTTGCTCCAACAGTGATGCCATATCCAGTGTTTTGATAGATGAGATTGTTTTCAAAGATATTGTCAGCAAGTCCAGTACCAGAAAGTGAGACACCATTAACATTGTCAAAGACAATTGATTTAGAAATGAGTGCTTCCGTAGTGGTGTTACCTAGTTTGATACCATCTCCTGTACCTGATAGGCCGCAGTGTTCAATAACACAACTATTGATCTGTGTCCTTGCAGTGCTTGCGAGATTGATGCCGTTACCACGAACGCTTGCTATCCAGCAATCTTCAATAAAAGCACGGTTGGCGCCAACTGAAATAGCGTCTTGTGATCCTGTGCCAGCAGTTGATACATAAAGTCCTGACACTTCAACGTTGGCAGCTGCGATGGTGATGGTTGGAGATGTCGTTGCGGTTGGTACTAGTTGGAATGTGTAGCCTGGGCCCATGATTTTGAGATTGGCTTTTGTGATATTAAGTGTTTCTGTAACAGTAGTTGTTCCAGATGAGTTGGAGGCTATGCAAAAAATTGTGTCTCCAGTTCCAGCTGAGGCAAGAGATTGTGCTTGTGCAAAAGTCAGTACAGCTTTGCCAGGGGTTGTGCCATCATTGCTGTCGCTGCCTGAGGTTGGATTCCAGTAATAATAACTTCCAACACCTCGTTGTTTGCCACGAAGAGAGGCCAAAAGGTAAAGCATATGGTCATCAGATGGCGCTTCGATCACCGTTGCTGATGATGATTGGGCGATTGTGACCTGAGTATAGGCAGTAGGGTAGATTGGGTTGTTGTCATAGTCATTTGTCGCCACTAGATTACCTCCCGTGACGCTGCAAAGAATAGTGTCAGGTCCTGGTCGAGCCTCAAAAGCGAGTCTCCAGTTGTTGATTAGCTCAAGGGTGATGCCTACCGTAACACCACCACCAAGGCTTTGTTTGCCTGAGGCATTAGCAATTTGCGCCTCCTCCAAATTTTGAGGGAGATGCTCAAACAGCCTAATATCATCATGAAGATCCTGTATAGTCAGGGTTGTCTGAGGTGATCCAACAGTGATAATTTTGGTATTTTTATTAAATGTTAGTGCCATAGCTTAAAATTGACCTAATTATTCTAATTTCTAATTGATCTAAAAAAATCCCAATTATTAAATTCTCATTTCGTCAATTGCAGCTTTTGACTTTATTTAGGTTAATTAGAGTACTTAGAAATTAGAAAATTTTAATTGGCTTCGATCATCGTGATCATTTGATTATTTCGATCAATCTGGGAGTTTTCTTCAGTAATGGCGTCCTGAAAAGTTTTGATGTTGAGCTTTATTTTTTCTATATTACCCTTAAGCGTTTGGACGTCTGGGTGATTGGGATCTATAGCAGAGATCATGTACTCGTCTTGCTTGATTGACTCTTGTTCTTTTGCGATAGCCTCCTCAAAGATCTTGATATTATTTTTGCGTTTTTCACAATTAGCCCGAAGTGCTTCTGCGTCATACTGAAGTGCTTCTTCTCTGGTGATTGGTGTTGTAGTTATGCCTGCCATACCTTAAGTAAGTTAAAAGTCAAAATTAAAAAGGCAAAAGTATAATTCAAAATTAAAAAGTGTATATAACTTTTGGATTTATACTTTCACTTTTGACCTTTGAGTTTTGCCTTTTTAATTATTTTAGTTTGTCCCAAAAGCTTTTTGAGCTTGTTTTTCGTCTTCTCTCATCTGTTTGCTTTTTGGCATCATTTGTTAGGAATTCTTTCTTTTCTTCAGGCGCAGCAGAGGTGTCTGATGTTTCCTCAGTCTCAGGTTGAGTCGATTCAGACACGGTGGTAACTGAAGTCACTATGCTTTCGTCAGATTCGTTTGTGGTCTGTGGCTGTTCATTGTCTGATAGGTCGATTTTCGTTTTGGTTTTTTTGGCATGAGATTGCTCAAGTAGCGCATCATTGTATTGCTTGATGGCTTCTTGCAGTGCCTCAACACTGTCAGCGCGTAGTCTTACAATGCCATTGGTATCTCTGGCGATGTATGTAACTTTGTTACCGTTTAGTGATCGTGAAATTTCAAATCTCATACGTTATTAGGTAAATATTGTATCAGTTGTTCTAATGATACTGTTACTCATACCGGTACTTGTTACGGTAGAGTCAGCTTCATAAGGAATAATATTTCCTGCATTTCTTGCTCTTACCCTTACATATATATCAGCAAGATAAGTGATAAGTGCGGTCTCTGTGCCTGGTGTTCCAGCGCTACCTGTTGTTTCGTATGTATCAATCATAGGTACATACCAGGTGTCTTGTGGGGAGGTGGTTGTTGCAACAGGTAAGACGTTAAGCTTGATGTTGTCAGCTGTTGTTTGGCCTGTAATTGCAGGAGATATCGTCACGGTATTGCTGTCAGTAATAACAGTAATGTATGAAACAGCATTTCCTCTCGTTACATTAACTACGAGATCTCCGACTTTTGAAGAGGCGAATGCTCCAGATTCTACGATAGTTGTGGTATTTGTTCCCGAATCAGCTGAGGCTATGTCGCTACTTGCAAGAGTAAATGTGCTTGAAGCCCAGCTACTAAATCTAATTCTGTATTCAGCACTCGCTGAGGTATCAACTAGTCTTATGACACCTCCGGCAGTTCTTCCTGGTTCGTCAACGGCAATTGAGGAGCCCATGACAGCTGTAGTTGCGAGGGCTGATTGAACAGTGGCGTTGTATCTGTCTTTGATGATTGATCCGCCTGATCCAGAAAGACGGAATACTCCAACTTTGTCTCCGGATCTCGTGTTACCAACAGAGATAGTGACTTTGGTTGGCGCTTCGACAACAGTTCCTTCATCAGTTTTGAGCTGGAAATTATTTGCTTCTGCTGTCAAATAATCGGTGAGTACGATACCTGTAGCGACGAAGAATGTTCCTCCAGCGAATGTTCCAAAGGGAGCTGCGCCAACTGGTGTTACGGCTGTTGCCTCTGAATTAATCTCAACTGTTCCGCCGGTTGTGTTGTCAGTAAGTGTATGGGTGCTAGCGTGAGTAGCAAAGGTTCCTCTCGTGTTGCGAAGCATGATGATTTTGTCTGTTGTGTTGTGATTAACAACGATACCTGTAGCTCCTGATGTTTCTTGTGTTACCGTATTGCCGTCAACGATAGTTCCAGTTACTGAGCCAGTGTATTTCAGCCTATACTCAGTTCCTAAATAGAATTGTCCCTCGATGGTGAGTGAGCCAGCATCGATGTCTCCTGTGTTTCCACGCCTTGTAATATACTTGGTATATTCATAAACATCTGCTAGGGCGTTTTGGTTACAGTCAATAGTAATTGAATAATTTTCAGCAGTTCCATTTTCATCAATGTCTTCAGTTCCACCTGCTGTTAATCCTCCAAAGGTAATGCTAGGTGGGGAGCCAAGGGCTGCGGGACCGGCATTTGATGATGAGCCGTTAATGTCTGCTGCTTTGCCTGTGGTTGAAGTAAATGCTTCGTTATTTGTTAAATCGGTAATAGGATCGCCGATAAGATAATAGTCAAATGTTCCTGTTGCTGATGCTGCACCAGTCACAGCTGTGACGATTGCTCGTGCTGTTGCGCTGACAGTGATGACGTCTCCCACAGCAAGAGTTCCAGTACCGTTATCAAATGCTATTGTTTTGTAGCCGGTCTGGTTGTCCAAATCATTTCCTGTCTGAAGCGGGATAGGATTTCGTCCTCCGGCAGTTAAGTCTACTGTGTAGTAGGAATAAGTCTTTGAGTACTGGCGGGCAAATACCTTGATGTATCCCTCATCTGTCTCGGTACCAAGCTCTTTTACATTGACCAAAATGTCAATATGCCCATCGCTCCACCAGTCAGTTGAGGCTTTGTAGGCAGTGAGATTTGAGCCATTTTGTTGAATATAAAGATGTGTATTTGCTTCAATAGTACCGATTGAGTAGATGTTAGCCCAGAGTGACTCTCCAGCAGATGCTCCGGCTGTTGCTTGGGTTACCGAGCCTGTTCCCCCGATAAATCCTTGGTCCAAAATAGGATTGGTAGAGTAGGTACCAGATACAAGTGCTCTGATATAGTAGAGATTTTGTGAGCCATTAAGTGATGTTGCTGCCCAGTCTGATGGAACAGTAAAGGTAAGCACTTTGCCATCACCTACTGTTGCGGTAAAGCCTGTTGTGCCGTCTGATACACCAGACAGAGCAGCCCAGGTAGATCCGTTCCAGTATTGCCATGTGACTGTTCCTCCAACTCCTGCAGTACCGTTAGCATAATCAAAGATCACTTTTTTGAACTTTTGCCTGTATCCCATCGCAACATAATCTGATGTATCCTCAGAAGCAGGGAAAACAGTCCAGTTGGCATTGGTGGCATCATTTGCTCCAGATGATTGGTCTACAAAGGTAGTGTTGTCTACCTGCCACACTTGAGCAAATGAGTCATTTGATACAGCAACCGTTCCTGAGGTGGAGTCCCAGTCATTTGCAGCGGCATTTGAGTCAGGTCGTACCCACGCATACTTTGTTGCACCCGTTGAATTAAAGTCTAGGAGCGTTCCTGAGTCTAGGCCTGTCGCATTGGTGATGTCTCTACCGATATCGGTCGTATCAAAGTCAGTGCCTGTGGTGTAGGTGAATCGTACAATGCCTGTATTGCTGGAAGTAACTCTGTCCCACGAAGCTGTTTTGAGAGCTCCGCCAGTGAGGTATTCAATTGATGTTCTGTCAATAAACCAAGGATCTGTGTCTCCTGCGTCGATGATGCCGATCGTGTACTCAGTCGGGGTCTGTGCAGACATGGGGACACCATCGTCCATCTGTCCCAGCTCATCAAAATGACCCTGCAGAGCAGAGTAGAGAGCATTGACGGTGTCAGTCGTCGTCGGCGAAACAGAAGTATCACGCCAAATTCTCTTTTGGCGATTCTCAGCTTCGTAATAGACAACCCATCTACCGGATAAAATCGTATCAGCCATAAATTACAATAATTACCAAATTACCTAACATATCTATATTAGTATGAATGCGTAATAGCTTGTCAATGGGCAATTTTAAATTAGCTTTGTCACTCTCCACGTGTCTATATAATTTGAAATAAAAAAAATAAAAATAATCGAGAGGTAAAATTGAGTGATAGAAACTAGATCAAAAGCTTGTAAAAAGTATCAATAGGTAACAGTCTTATTCAATTCTTAGTAAGAAAAGTTAATCGAACAATTGTTAGATAGTTACGGTGTGTAGTTGGAGTCTTCTAGCCAAACAGCAGTAATTGTAAGGCCTGTTGATGCAATAGTTCCTGTTGTTTCAAAGGGTATGTAGCCTGCGAGTCTTGCTCTAATTCTTACTGGTTGGCTTGATGTGTAGTTATATGTTTGGGTAGCAATGCCCAGTGCGTCTGCTTCCTCATTCATGAGGATTGTTCCTGATGTCTCTGGTCCTCCAAGTGCCGCCTCGATATAGCAGCGTGTGCCTTGGGCGACCCCGTTTATTTCAAGAGTTACAGAATTATTTATCGTCGTACTTGACCCATTTGATTCTCGAACAGTTGGGACAGTTCCACCATTTGATACATTAATTGTGACAGCACCTCCTGAGTTGTTGTAGACATCAGCTTTTGCAGAATAGATAGAATGTGTTTCTCCACCAGCTGAAGTGAGCGCAACTTTATTTGTGTTCGCAATTGCATCTGCTTTTGTTGTATGGAATGAAAGGGTGGTCGTAGATTGAGCATTTACATAGTACAGCGTTCCATCAGTCAACCCCATATTTTGTGATCCTCCTTGGTCTTGGTAGTAAATAGCATCTCCGTCAACATACCCATGGGCTGCATCGACTGTAATGATGTCAGTTCCCGCATCAACCCCGGTTGTAGTATTAAAACTTCTCTTGGCCACTCCGCCACCAGCAAAAGCGATATTATCGAAAGCATGAGTACCTGTTGCAGTTAGCTCTATTGAATGTCCGATATCGCCATCATTGTTAGTATTGAAAGTGCAGTTGGTGATCCTGCCCATATTTGTAGTTGATGAGACTGTAAGAGCGGATGTTGCAACTGTGGTTTTAATCGTGCAGTTATCTAAATATGTACCAGCTGATGAAAAGTTGTCGCAATCAGACCAAGTTATGCCTGACAATGATAAATTATTTACTAAAGTAATAGTTCCAGCACCAATTACTTGAAGACCGGAAAAGTCATACGTTGCAGAGGTTGAGGTTGAGGCATGAAATCCCCAATGATATTTATTAGGACTTGAAATAACCGAACTGCGGTGCTTAATCGTATCAGAAGCGCCTGCATAATACGTTATCCCTGCAACATTATCAACAGAGCAATAATTTACCTGAAGGCTTGTGAGATCATACTGTTTTGGGAATTCGATAGCTGTAGCGTTAAGGTCAAGATAGGTTGGGTGAGTTCCTCCATCTCCGATCTGAATTGGCTGAAAAACAATTGCCTGTCCTGTTCCTTGTTGCACTATTGATTTTCTTTCATGTCCGTCGGCAGCGGCAAGAACGATACCAGGAACGTCTATGGGAGAACTTGCTATTCCGCCGCAAATTGTGACGATATCAAGTACCCAAAGGGAATAAAAATCCCAAATTGTAGTTGATACTCCTCCTCCTGCCACAGCAAATCCAAAAATATCAACCGCAGAGGCATCAAATGTGCCTGCTGACTCTAGGAGACCACCTGTATTACTAGAATTGACAATTAAAGGGACATCTCTTTGGTATCCATAAGGAGTTCCTTTCCCATGCACATGCCATGCCTTCCAATTCCCTGACGAAGACTGCATTGCGATTGCTGTCCCTTTTTGTGAAGCTGCTGCGCCAAATCTTTGAATTTGCCCAGGAGTTGATGGGCCCGTATGTACAAGAATATTTTTTCCAGAAAGATTTACGTTATTTCCAGATGCTAAATCAAGCGCTGCTCCAGACCAATTTCTACTACCCGATATCGATGTTAGTCTTCCTGCAGAATGGTAGGGGTTGATTCCTACGTCGGCTGCGGCAGCGACAGTCGCGTCAGCGAGTGTGATTCCATTAAGGGAAGTTCCAATTAATGTGTCCCAGGTTGCGGCAAGTCCTGTGTCTGAGTTATATGCGGTTGTTCCATGAATGGGATTAATATAAATACTAGCGTCAGATGAGCAGTATGCTGGCACGATGGTCGCACCGCCTGACGGAGCAGCAATTTGTATTGCTGCTTTTACTCCAGCACCGCTTGAAATGTTTGAACACGTTATATTATTTGGACTTGCACCAGTTGATGGCATAAAGCTCCATGCGACACCTCCAGACTCAGCGCTTCCATCTTCTCCAACGATAAGACTTACTGGCCCTTCAATTATTGAAGGTACACCAGCTGCTGAATTTGAGACTGCATATAATATGAGGGAGTTGGCAACTGTGGTAGTGACCTGGGGGAGTGTATATTTTGCAGCTGATGATTGATTCGTAACAGTATATGTTGGCGTACTGCCAAAGGGATTGGTTGTATCGATATCTCGGATACTAACTATGCGGCCGTTAAAAGTTTCTGAGGTACTTCTCGTAAAGGTGTAGTCATCAGGCTCACTTGACGTTGCTATCCTGTACATAACGCAAAGTTGCGATGTGTTAGTCTGCCTTAAAAGCTCTGTCCACCCTGTGCAGGACCATGTCCCTGTTCCTGTGTCTGCTACGAGTATTGCGATCATGAGGTCGTTTTCAACAACAGCAGGAACCGGAATGATGATAGTTGTGCCTGTTGTAACAGTAGTGTAATTACTTGCGAAATCTCGTATTGCTGGCATGTGAAATCTGAATATCTTATCTGGCGAGTGTTTTGACTTTTTCAACAAGACTATTGAGATCAAGATCAGATTTTACAATATACTCTTTGTATCCGGTATTTTCTCCTGGTTCTATATCTGGAGGCTCATTGATATTTGAGGCAACGATAACAGGGATGGTGCTCCATTTGGGGTGGTTTCTGACTGTTCGTAAAAAAGCATATCCATCAATCCCCGGAAGCAAAATATCTAATATAATTGCATTAGGAGTCCATTTTTCAAGCAATGTTAACCCTCCTTCGGCAGTTTGTGAAGTTTTAACGTTAAATTTTGCTTCTTCAAATTTGTAGCGAATTGCTTTTAGTATAAATTTATCGTCTTCAACGATAAGGACTTTATATGATTTAGGCATGATTTTATTTCATTCTACCATTATTTAATCTCTAGAGTAAAGAAAAATGACGTACTATTTTTATCGCTTTCAAACCAGATTTTGCCCCCATGTGATTCTATAATAAGTTTTGTCAGATAAAGTCCTAATCCAGACCCTTCGTCTGCTTTTTTTCTTGCCATAGTTGATCGGTAAAATTTTGAAAAGATATGGGACTTATCTTCAGGAAGTATGACTATCCCTCTGTTTTTGATCTCAAAAAGTATGCCATTGTTTGATTTTGAGAGAATAATTTCAATAAGTGATTTTGGGTCGCTGTATTTTACTGCATTTGAGAGGAGATTTGACACGGCCTGTATCATTAGTTTTTCATCGACAAAAATGTTGCTAGGTACGCCTCTTTTTTTAACCCGCGACAGCTTGAGGCCCTCTTTTTTGATAAAGGGAGCGATATCTTTCATGCTGTTTTCTAGCAATTTTTCAACTGATACTTCCTTAAAATTAAGAAGCATTTTTCCCTCTTCAAGTCTTCCGATATCAAGAAGAGTTCCTACCAGCTGGCTCAACCGTGAAGCTGAAGTAAGTGTGTCAGTGATAAATTCTTTCTGTTTTTTATTAAGTTTGCCTGAGGATTCTGAAAGGAGGATTTCACAAAAATACTTTATTGCGGTTAGTGGTGTCCGAAGTTGATGCGATACTAAAGAGACAAAATCCTGCCTAAGTTGGTCTACTTTTTGTACAGCCATAACAAGTTTGGTTATGAGCGAGTTGCCTATGTACCATCCTCCTGTCAAAGAGAGGAGTGCTATCAATCCGGAGAAGAGGAGAGATTTAGCAAAGTCCTCGTTAGGTTTTTGATAAACTGTAGCTTTTGGGAGCCCTACGAAAGCAAAAGGGTTTGAACTCGAACCACCGATTTGATTGTAAGCAAAGAAATAGTTCTTAGTATCTTGTGGTTCAATTAATCCTGAGTCTGACTTTAGGTTAAGAACTATTCCTTTGTCAGAGAGGAGAGAGCCTGCTTGAAATGAGTTTTGATTTGAGGCAAGAATTTTACCATTTTTATCTGTTATTAATAGCACGGAATTGTCCCCAAGCGACAGGCTTGATACGAGATTTTTTAGCCAATCTAGATCAAGCGATGAATAGATAATACCAATAAGACGTCCTTGGTAGTCATGGACCGGATAGCCAAGTGATATTACGGGTTGTTTGGTTGTCTTGCTTAAAGAATATTCTCCAACGGTAAATTCATTTGTTTTTATCACCTCTTTAAAAAAATAACGATCGGACACATTGACAATTTTTTGTTCTGGAAGTGCTGCAGCATTGCATATCGCATCACCATGAAGATTTGCGAGTGCAATATTATTGTAGCGTTGATATTTATTTAGTACTTGTTGTAAATATAGCGAGCAGTTTTCGTCAGGGTAGAGTATAAATGGGGATGTTGAGAGCGAGACAAGAAGTTGTCTTGCTCCTTCAATAATTTGTATGTGTTCTGTTGCAGCAATCCTTGCTGCTGTCGTCAACCTTTCTTTTTGGAGTATTTTTGCATGATTAAGACTTAAAATCACAAGGTCGGATCGGCTATCGTGTCACTTGTTAGAGTAACTGTTAGAGAATATCCTGTGCTCGTGATAGTTCCTGTTGTTGAAACTGGTGTATATTTTGTAGTACCTGTGGAAGATTTTCTGACTCTGACATATACTGCCGTATCAGTAATATAACTAAACGTGGCTGTTGCGATACCATTTGAGGCAGTGCCAGTTCCCGATCCTACACCAGTTGCCGTGAAAGCAACGCCAACTGTATTTGAAGCGGCTCCAATTGCTGTAAAGTCTGTTGAGCCAACGCTGACGATGGTGTATTTTACCCCGACAACAAATGAGCCAGCAGTTACTGTTTCTGTATCTTCATTCATAAGCTCAACGTTGTCACTTGTTCGATAGATGGCGGTCTGGGCTGTTGGCACAGGATTTGTACTCGCATCAATGACGGTGATTGTGAGATTGACAGAATTATTGACTGTAGTTGATGATCCGTCTGAATTCCTAATACTTGGTGTACTTCCTCCGTTGGTGACATTGATAGTTACAGCCCCACCAGAATTATTGTAGATGGCTGCTGCCGCACTATAAATATATTGTGTTCCAGAGCCTGTGGCAGTGATGTCTGCTTGTCCTGTGGCGCCTCCAGCTATGGCGTGTGCTGATGTGTCATAAAGAGTGATGGTGGTTGAGGATTCACTTCTTACATAGTAAAGATTGCCATCGGTAAGACCTGTTGGGGCGGTTCCTCCTTGATCCTGAAAGTACGCTGGTTCGCCGTTGTTGTACCCATGGGCTGCGTCAAGAGTAATGATATTTGTTGTTGTATTGACGTCCGTTGACGCATCAAAGCTTCTTGCTGCCGGGCCATAAGAAGTAAATGTATTCCCTGAAAAGCTAACTGTTCCCGTTGATGTGAGCCTGATAGCATGTCCGCTCGTTGTCGAACCGGTAAAGGTATTGCCTGAGAACATATCTAGATCAGCTGTTGCAACAGAGGCCCATCTATTACCAGCCGTAACGGTAGTTGTGGTTATTGAGCTATTTGAAATAACCGTACTACTTGAGGTAGTTATAGAGTCGCTGGTAGCAGGCATATTTAATATAGTTCCTAAATTAAAGGTAAGTCCTGAGACATCAAGAGTTGAGTAGTCGTTAATGGTGAGTTCGGTTATGGTAATTGCTTTATTAAGGGTGATTATTCCAGCGCCGATTACGATAAGACCTGAAAAATCATACGATGCTGAAGTGGATGCGGAAGCATGTAACCCCCATTTGTATCTGCTACTGCTTGATATGATTGAGTTGCGATGCTTGATAGTATCCGAAGCTCCGGGATAATAGGTAATTCCTATGATGTTATCCGTTGAATTATAATTAACCTGGGCTGTCGCAGCATTATATTGTCTTGGAAATTCAGTCGCTGTCGAATCTAGATCAAGATATGTTGGGTCTGTTCCGCCATCACCAAGCTGAATATCTTGAAGCAAAAGCATCTGCTTTGCTCCTTGAAGAATTCCTGATTGACGTTCTTTGCCGCGAGCAATTGTTTTGACAATACCTGGCACATTGAGAGGTTCTGCACTATTTCCTCCACAAACAACCGTTTTGTCCATAAGCCATAATGATCCTACTCCTTGTTGATTAGTAAGAGCTCCTATAGAGCTATTCCAAAAACCAACAGATGCAATAACTGCTGTATCTAGAGTTCCCGATGTTGCCTTAGTATTTCCTGCGCCTGAGTTTACAATGATTGGTACATGGAACCCAAAATCCCATGGAGCATCAACTCCATGTACCTGCCAGATTTTATATCCTGTTGTTGCTCCTCCAGACCCCGTATTTGATCGGACTCCCATCCAAAAACCACGCTCTGAAGATACGGCTGAGAATCTTTGCATATGTGCAGGGGTGGCGGCATACACATGGCAAAGCAGATTTTTAGTCCCCATATTAAATCTATTTGCAGCTGCGAGAACCAATTCTGCCCCGCTAATTGTTTTTGCTGTCGCAGCATTTGTCATTCCTCCAAGTGAGTGGAATGAGTTAATTCCGGTATCAGCCATAGCAGCTACGGTTGCATCATTAGCAGTAAAGCCTCCAAGAGACGTACCAAAGTTAGTATCTGCAGTAGCAGCCAAGGCAGTATTAGAATTATATGCACTTACACCAGCAATAGGATCTATGTAGGTGCAGTCATCCTGTGGAGTATAGGCAGGGATTATTGTAGCTCCTGTTGTGGGAGGGGAGACTTGGATAACAGCTTTGACGCCTGCCCCTGTAACAGCAGCTGTAGCATAAACATTGTTAGGTGTTGATCCCGCCGTGGCTTTAAATCCCCATCCCACTGCATGAGACTCCGCAGTTCCGTCTCCTGCGATAAGACTAAATACGGGCCCTTCAATAATAGAGGGGGTTCCTGCAGTTCCTGAGGTGGAGTTAAAGTAAAGTACAAGTGCATTATTTGCGTCAGTTGTAATCTGAGGCATTGCAAACCTGGCAGATGCGGCTTGGGTGCTGTCATTTGCTGCGAAAGTTTGGAGATAAAATGCTACATCCCTGCCTGAATTTGCAGCCCATGACCCCGTGTTTTCAGAATAGTTTCCACCATGGGAGGGAGAGCTGTTATCGTAGCCAACCTGGACATAATTTGATGAGTCACCTCCTGAATATTCAATTGAAACTACGTAATTAGTTGATGCTACCATAGAATACCAGTTTGTATAATTACTGAATACAAAATCAGATAAGGTTGCAGTGGTAGTCAACGTTGACACATCAAAGGCATCTGAAACCGCAAGCGCAGTGCCGGTTGGAACAGATGATGTGCCTAATGTTCCTGAATGGGTATAGAGTTTTGCCGTAGCATTACCAGTTGGTGTCCCGTTTTTTTTAAGATAAAATCTGACTTTTGCAATAGTATTGACTACTGCAGTATTGGTAAATGATTGTGCAACTCCAGTTATTGTTCCGTTTCCAAGACTTGCATAACTATCAGCGTTCGTCTCTGAATAGCTTGCTATGCTTGCCACCCCGAATGGGGTTTTGGTATTAATATCTCGGATTGAAGTGATACTTCCGTTATACGTTTCATTTGTTGCGGTATACATCAAGAGGTCTTCTTCTGAGGTTGATGATGAGGCGATTTTGAAATAACAGATAGAAGCAAGTGTATTATTGCGCCCAAAAAGCTGTGTCCAGTTTCGTACCCAGGCTTGAGTGCCTAGAGGTCTTGTAGTGAGGGAAGTAAATGCAGTTATCTCAGCTTTTACCCAGTAAATATTTTGTGACACTACCGTCGTGGTAGCCCAGTCGTTGGGAGGATTAAAGGTAACGTCACGATTTCCGGTCCCTGCTGTCCAATTTGTAGTTCCATCAGTGTAGCCGGGAATTGTGGTCCATGACCCATTCCAATATTTCCAAGTAATAGTCCAAGAAGCAGATGCAGCAGTGCCCACGTTAACTCTAACCATGTTGAATGGTTGTGTGCTACCAAAATAATACCCGTCCCCGGTTCCTGCATTTCCTACTGCTGGGGTTAGTTCCATATCATTTGCAGTAGCTGATACAGCATCGGTTAAATCGCTTACGGGAGTTCCAGCATCTTCAGAAGCTGCCCCTGAAACATCACTCAAGGGAACCCATGCTGGAGTACCTGTGTCTGAGATGGCAAATGCTATTAAAAGATCATTTGTTGCATATCCGCACATGGGAATTGTAATTCCTGCATCTGCTGTGGAGGCTTCATAAGCAAAAGTATAGTCGCGGACTGCTGGCATGTATCTAATTTACTATGTATTAGCCTTTGTTTTCAATCTTCAAATTGTATTTTTGTTTCATTATGGTATTATTTGGCCATGAAAAGGATTAAGAATACATCTTCATACAAAGTAAGTGTGACTAAAGAGTCTATCGCATTAGTAAATAAGACTTTAAGATCTGGGTGGATTGGGGGAGATGGGCCAAGGGTTAAGGAGTTCGAAGAAGATATCGGAAAGGTTATTGAAAACCCAAATGTTGTTGCCCTAAACTCCGGAACTTCAGCTTTGCAGCTTGCTCTGCGACTAGCTGGAGTTAAAGAAGGGGAAGTTATCACTACTCCGATGACTTGTTTTGCTACCAATGCCGCGATTGTTCTTGAGGGCGGGATTCCAATCTGGGCAGATGTTGATCCTGAATCGGGTAATATTGATCCTGAAGATATTGAGCGAAAAATTACCAAACATACTAAGGCAATAATGGTGGTAGACTTTGGAGGTGTTTCTTCAGAAATTGACAAAATAAACAGGATTGCTAAGAAGTTTGGTATTCCAGTTATTGAAGATGCAGCTCAGGCATTAGGATCTGAATACGGAGGTAAACCAATTGGTACTCATTCAGATTTTGTGGCTTTTAGTTTTCAAGCTACAAAGATAATAACAACAGGTGACGGAGGAGTTTTGGTTTGTAAAAGAAAGAAAGATGTAAAACGCGCAAAAACATTACGATGGTATGGGATTGATAGGGAACAAAGGGTCTGGGGAGAGACTTTTTGGGAGTATCCTATTTCTGAAGTAGGGTACAAAATGCAGATGACTGATATTGCAGCTTCAATTGGATTAGGCCAAATCCCATACCTACTTAGCCGTATTGCTTATAGAAGAAAAATAGCAGCAATTTATGACAAAGCACTATCAAAAAGCAAGTCTTTAAAACCTCAAACAATTCTTCCTGACTCCAAGCCGAACTATTGGTTATATATCGTTCTGTGCGGAAGCTCTGAAAATAGATCAAAACTTGTTAAAGCCCTAAAAAAAATTGGCGTTGAGGCGGTAGAGGCGCACAGGCGAAATGATATTTATCCTGTATTTCGCAAGCTTACAACAGGAAAACTTCCCGGAGTTGATACATTTGACAAGGAGAATATTGCCATTCCAATTGGACAGTGGGTGAGTATCAAAAAAGCAAAAGAGATTGCGTCTATTCTTGAAGGGTTCTAGATAACAATGTTTGAAATTAATTTACGATCAGAAAGAATCATCATTCGACCTATGAAATCCACAGATCTTGATTTTTTTGTAAGCCTTCGAAATAAATGCGTAGCATATCTTCATGATAGTCGAAAATTTAGCTTGAGTGATGCCAAAAGATGGTTTAAAACGACAAATCCTCAGTATTTCGTTATTGAGTTTGAGGGTAGCAAAGTAGGCTACATCCGTACATCTGCATGGGACTTACAAAATAAAAATGTGTATGTGGGTGCGGATATTGAACCTAAGTATAGAAAAAAGGGATTTGCATTTGAGGCTCTCAAGCTCTTTATTGACTTTTTATTAAGAGAGAAAAAATTCAATAAAGTCTCACTTGAAGTTTTGGATTTCAATACGCCAGCTATATCGCTTTATAAAAAACTTGGTTTTAAAAAAGAAGGTGTCAGGCGACATCATGTGAAGAAAGGCAATCGGTACGTTGACTCACTCATTATGGGGTTTTTGAGAGCTGATTATCTCAAGTGATACTAACTAACCTCAACTTGTTTTGGTTTATTGCCTAGAAGATAATTGTGCCAAATTTGTTGATATGCATCTTCTAGGTGGGAGACTTTTTGTCCAATATTGAGAATTGTTTTGTCGAATTTCTCAGGCGTGAGATGATGTTTTATCATCATTAATTTGTCATTATCTGTAGCAAGACTAATTGCAATATTTTTATATTCTTGAATATTTTTTGTACTCAATTCTTCAAGCCCTAACTCTTTGAGAATGCTTGTTGAGAAAAGCGATGCTGGATGCTTGCCTCTGAGGGTGATAAGCGGGACTTTTTTTAGGAGACTATGATAGGAGGTAGTGCCTCCACCATAAACGAGCGTGTCAAGCGCCAAATCGGCAAGTGAGATACTTGAGTAAAATTCTTCAAGAGATAACTGGTTGGTGAAGATAATACGATTTGGGTTGATCCCTTGATTTTGAGCGTGGCGCTTAAGGTTGTTTTTGCCTTCATTATTTTGGATAAATACCCAGAGAACGCTTTGTGGTACTTTTTTTAAAACTTCCATCCAAGTCTCCCAGATTGTTTTATCGATCTTATACATTTGATTAAAGCTGGCAAAAATGAATGTATTTTCAGGTAATCCAAAGTGCTTTTTAGTAAGTTTTTTTCTAGATAGGGGAATTATGTCCTGAATAGGGCAAAAGCAGGGGGGAAGATAAATCATTTTTTCTGAATAAAATTGCGCATCTTTTTTTGGAACTATGACTGAATCAGCAATAAAATAATCAATAAAATCAGAGCCTGTTGTTGCGCAAAGTCCCGCCCATGTTATTTGCAGAGGTGAGGGTCTCATAGCTAAAATTTCAGCTCTATTACCCTGCGTATAGCCTGAAAGGTCTACCAAAATATCAATCTGGTCATCAAAGATTTTCTTAGCAGCCTCTTTATCTGTTAGTTTTGTTACATCAATAAATTGAGAAGCGGCGTTTTCTATGTTTTTTCTATATGTACTTTTATCATTTGGGCCGTAAGAGTAAACAAAAACTTCAAACTTTGATCTATCATGATTTTTGATAACTGAAGCGGTAGTAAAAGTAATGGGGTGGTTGCCAAAGTGGGCAGAGATATAGCCCAAGCGGATTTTTTGTCTCCCACCCCCTTTTTTAAATGAAAATAAATTTTTAGAAATTTTACCCTCGAGTTCCTGACTGTATCCTTTTGCTGCAATCAAATTAGATTTCAAGTCTTCAGTTCGCATTATCGATGACCAAGGAGATTCTTTGTGGGTTTGATCAAGGAGTTGACTAATACTTTCAAGCCCAGTCCAATCACAGATTTTTCTTTTCTGGGTAAAAAGATGCGCCAAGGCATATTCAAAATTAGGCTCCATTTGTATTGTTTTTTCGTAGTATTTGATTGCATTTTTAGTATCCCCAGCTTTTTCATAAATATAGGCTAGAGTGTAGTAGTATTGAGTTGTTTGTGGTGAAAGTTCTATGGCTTTTTTAAAAGGTAATATCGCCTTTTTATCAGATAATTGAAAGTAGGAAATACCTAAATTAGCATAAGCTAGAGGATTTTTGGGTTCATATTCTATGGATTTTTTGTAAAAAACTATAGCCTTTTGCTGCATATTGTTTTCAAGATAGAGGTTGGCGATGTTGTAGTTTAGAAGCGGGTTGGTAGGTTCGATTTTGAGCGCTCTTTTATAGGTTTGAATTGCCTCATCTACTAGTCCTAGTTGGTTAAGGCATAGTGCTAGATTGTTCAGTGGAGCAGTCGAGTCGTGAGTGAAATCTGCTGCTTTTTTTAGCAAAGCGAGCGCCTCGTCGGGTTTTCCTTGATTTTTTAATAATGTTCCTAGGTTGTAATTAGTAAGTGGGTGGTTTGGGGCAAGTCTTAGAGCTATTTTTAGAGTTTGCTCAGCTTTGTCAATCTGGCCATTTTGCTTTAAAGTAAATGCTTGACTATTGAGGGTTTGTATTTGATGTAATAAATTCATGTATGTTTTTTTGTTAATTATACTATACTGAATTTGTATGCCTGCCCTAAGACTTTTTATCCTCCTTTTTTTGCTCCTTGGTGTTTTTATGTCATTGGTAGCTAAACCAGCCTTAGCTGTTTCATGCGATGTGGTAGGTTCAAGTGCATCTGTTGGCGTTGATCAAACAGGATCGGTAACGATTGGCATTAGTAATGTTGGTGAGGATAGTGCCAGTTCTGTAAGATTTCTCAATCCTGATACGGGATATATGGAGTTTACTGGAGGAAGTGCCACGGGGTGGAATACAAGTGCAAATGGAGGAGAAATAACTTTCTCAGGAGGAAGTATCCCTGGTTCCCAAACGGTGACATTCACAATTACTATTAGTGGTCTAGTTATAACAGAAGAGGAGCTACAGATAGATGGTTTTGCTTCATCAGACGGTAGTAGCTATGATCAATGTTACGCAAGTAGTGGAGTTTCGGTTGTGCTTGTTTCGACTCCTACTCCAACGCCAACATCAGCTCCAGGTGCTACAGCTACTCCTACCCCCAAATCTTCGTCTAGCTCCTCGTCCACGGCTACACCTACTCCGACTCCAAAGCCTACCGATAAAACCGCACCATTTGTCACGATTGATCTTGATTTTTCAAAACCATTTAGGGAAGGACCCAGAATTACGGGTGAGGCATCAGATACTGGACTTGTTAATCCCGGGATAGCGAAGGTAGAGTACTCAACTGATGGTGGGAAAAATTGGATACCGGTTGATAA
Organism: Candidatus Levyibacteriota bacterium; assembly: GCA_016214555.1. Lineage (GTDB taxonomy): Bacteria > Patescibacteriota > Microgenomatia > Levybacterales > UBA12049 > JACROF01. Next base: position 65,328 of record JACROF010000003.1, on the reverse strand, counting down.
ATTCGAAGCACAAAGCACGAAACTCGAAGCAAATTCAAATAACAAAAATCCAAAAAGTTTCGGATTTCGAAATTCGAATTTCGAATTTACACCCTCACTTTTTGAGGATGGTAATTATCAAATCAAGGCAAGGGCGATAGATTTATCGGGAAATATTGGTTCGTCCAAATCATATACCTTAGTTATTGATAGGCTGCCTCCGGAGGTTGGAGGAACTTTTATTTCGTTTGGTCCGCAAGGTCTTCAACCAGACGTTAACGGCACAACTTATTTACTTAAAGGATTGGATCAAAAAATTACTCTATCTTCAGTTGGAGGACCGACAGTGATAGAGATCAAAAGCCAAAAGTTAAAAGTCAAAAATGAAGGTCAAAATGCAAAAGATTTCAAACTTACCAAAAATGCGGATAGTGGTTTGTGGAGTGGGGTTTTGTCTTTTGAGGAGGCTGGGAATTATTCGCTTACTGCCAACTCACTAGACGGAGCTTCAAATACGACCAAAAGAGTCATAGGAGAGGTAACTGTTCTTGACACTGGGCGAGTCAAGTTTGGTTCACAACTGATCAAAGATGCAGAGGTTTCTGTCTTTTATTATGATCCTGTTGGTAAGCAATTTGTGTTGTGGGATGGCAAAGCGTACAGTCAATCCAATCCTCAAAAAACGACTGCTGATGGGGATTATATGCTATTTTTGCCATCTGGGTCTTATTATCTGGAAGTCCGTAAGGGAGGATTTAGGACATTTCGAAGCGATATTTTTAAGCTAAATAAAAGTTCTCCAATAAATGGTGATATTGTGCTTGAAAAAGCAAGAACATTTACTTTTTTTGGCATCAGTCTTCCGATACCCGATTTTGAGATTACAACAGGAGAAATCAAAACAGCATTAGGTGTGAATGGATCTTTATCAGAGAATCAGAAAAGCCTTTTGGGGAAAGAAATCCCTGAGGCAGACCTATTTGAGGGGACAAAAGTGGTCAAAACTTTAGATTTTCGTGGCAAACCATATCTTGTAGCGTTTATCAATACATGGCATCCGGCTTCATCTGAACAAATAAAAATACTGGAAAAGCTCTCGGATTCAGGACTGAAAGTCGTTACGATTTTTCCCCAAGAAAGCGCTTCAAAGATAGCACTTTACAAAAAACGTGGAGGATATAGCCTCCCCATGTATGCAGATCCTGACGGGACACTCGTCACACCACTCAATTTACAATCGCTACCGACACATGTATTCTTAGATAGAAAGGGGATAATTACTGGAATTAAGAAGGGAATACTTAGCGCACAGGAAATTACAAGTAATTTCTGAGCGCTTAAAAGTCAAAAGGCAAAAATCAAAATGCAAAATTACAATTCAAAATTCAAAATTCGCTGATAAGATAAATTTTTTATTAGATGAGGTAGTGCAGATAAGTAAAATGTTAGGAGCTGGGGTTATAAAGCTGAAGGCAAAGAGCTTTTGACTTTTTACTTTAACTTTTGACATTTGACTTTTTAATTTTGAGTTAATTTTATGTGGTTACAATTTTTTTTAGAAAATTTTCATTTTGCTATCAACCTAGCAGCAGCTTTGATATTTTTTGCTGTTTTTTGGCTCTATTTTGACGCCTGGTCAGAGAGAAGGAGGCTAAAAGAAGTCGCCAGATGGCTAGGATTTTTATTTTTGGCTATCTCTTTTGTTATTTCAGCAATTCATATTGAGTCCACGATTTTAACCTCACCTATTTTGAGTGAAAAATTGAGCCTAACTCTTTTAGGCTTTGTGAGAATTCTAGGCTATTTTTTCTTAATTATTAGTCTTGTTATCGAGCCGTTGTTGCCAAAGCCACACACGAGAACTAAAAAAACAGATTCGGTTGTGTTGCCATTAACGCTTTTTTCAGGCGTATTTTCTGTTCAGCTTTTTTTCCCCATTTTGGCTGTGGTGACAGGATTTTTGTATCTTAGGCGTTCGACAGTTGGTCTTGAGGATCACATTAAGCCAGTTTCCCTTTCTTTTTTTATATTATCTATTTCTGAGTTGCTCTCAGCAACGACTCTTTTTCAAAATACCAGTAACGCAGCGCTTTTTAATCTCGTTGCTCCTTTTGGTATTGTGTGGGTAGTCCAGCATCTTGTCCTTTTAGCAGTAACAATTGTTCTTGGAAAATGGGCATTTGGATATCTCTTAAAACGTTTTCAATCTCAGCTTTTTATTCTTTTTTCATCCTGTATTCTAGTTATATTTTTACTCACGACTGTTTCTTTTACAGCGCTTCTGGTTAAGCAACTTGAAAATGATACTCTTTCTCATCTCACCTCAGACGTTAAAGTTTTGGGGTTGGTAGTCGAGAGTAAAAAAGGAGAAGTTACCTCTGACGCCCAGGCATTTGCCCAAAATGAGCAGGTTATTCAACTAGTAAATGATCGTTCTCTCAGTCAGCTTTTTGAGATAAGTGAGAGCTATTTGTTGGCAAAAAAAGAAAGTTTTTTGGTCATAACTGATGCCAACGGGCAAGTATTGGTTCGAGGAGAGGATAAAGAGCATAGCAAAGACTCATTGTCAGATGACTCGTTGATTAAAAAAGCGTTACTTGGAGAATTGGCTGCTTCAATTATCTCAAAAGATGGAGTAATTTCTCCTCAGATCAGTATCAGGGGCGCAGCGCCTATTAAAAGTGATGGTGGGGTAATTGGTGCTGTGATGACAGGTGTCAGTGTGGATGATGCATTTGTAGACAATATGAAAAAGACAACAGGACTTGAAGCATCGATGTATGGAGGTAATCATATTTCTGCAACTACACTCCTTGCGGCTGATGGAAAGACGAGGCTAACGGGTATTGCTGAGGAAAATAAATCGGTGAAAGCTACCGTCTTGGACAAAGGTGAGGCGTTAAGTACGGGTGTCTCTTTTGCCAATGTTTCATACTTTGCCTCTTATTTTCCTCTTAAAGATATCGATGATAACCCCGTTGGTATGCTTTTTGTAGGAAGCAGGCAGGTTGGCGTACTTGCGGCTGCAGCAAAATCAATTGAGCTTACTTTTATTATCGCTGCATTTCTTCTCGTCTTCTCAATAGTTCCAGCCCTCCTGGTCTCAAAATATATTGCAAGACAGCTGGAGTAATTGAAATTTCTAATTTCTAATTATTCTAATTAACCTAAAAAATGACCAAGCAATAAATCGTTAACAATTTAGATTTTGGTTGATTGAGATTTGATTAGGTAAATTAGGAATTAGGTTAATTAGGTCAATTTATTAAACTATTCATTCTCTGTTGACATTTAAGAATTAATTTTACTTAATTAAAGTATGGATATAGCACACTTTCGGCAGCTAGCAGTGGAGGAAATCGCTGATACTCTTGGAAAAAAAACCGCTACAATGTACAGCGAATTTTATAAAGACAAACCATCTGAGGTAATTAAGGTATCACTTGAAGAACTCCTCACAGAAGTCGTTGGAAAACAGCAGGCAAGAAAACGCATGACAAAACTCACTGAAAAAATAGAGGGAGTTAAAAACTAGCATATGAAAAACAGAACACTATTTATTGTTGGACTTATATGCATGTGGGTGATAAGTGTCTATATTTATTCATTCCAAAATGGTTGGCAGTCTCACGATTTGTTGCGAAGCGCATTGTTTATTCTTGGTGAAATTACGATAATCGTAAGCGGAATTTTTACGGTGATCAAATATGGCCTGGGTAATATAACAGGAAAAACAGTCTTAATTTTAATAATAGGATTTTTTCTATGGATGATTGGCTCTACAACATATAGCATAAATACATTTGTATTAGGCATTGATGAGTACCCTTCTTTAGCAGATCTGTTTATTCTTACGGGTTACTTTTTCATTTTAGCTGGTCTGCTTCATGAAATTGTCCAAAGAAAGGTTTCATTTAGAACTCCTTATAAATTGGCACTTTTAGCTATTGGATTTGTTATAGGGGTAGTAATTTTTTACTTTGGATTTTATCTTGCTATTGACCCAACGGCTTCCTGGTTTGTTAATTTTGTTTCGGTTGCATACGGAGTTTGGGATCTTATATTGTTAATGACACTTATTGTGGTTTTAATGATGGCAGTTGAGTATAGGGGGGGAAAGATGTTCTTGCCTTGGCTTGCCATTTTTATAGGCATGATTGTACAGCTTGTCGCTGATATTTTCTTTACATTTTTTTATGTGCAGTATGGAGAACAGTTGTGGCCATATTATGAAGGAATAGATATTTTGTGGATTACAGCTTATTTATTTTTTGCTTATGGCCTTCTTTCCTTTGGACTTATCGTTAAGGATGCCCAGCACGCTATAGCTGGCAAGCTTGCAGTCGAATCGAAAAGCAAGAAGTAGGAAACTAGCTTCATATCTCCCCAAGTGAGCCGCTTTACTTTTATATAAATTAGTGTGATCATGGATATACGATGCTTAAATACGCAGTTATTATTTGTTCATTTTTACTCCTGTTAGGGTTGGGGTTTCTGATCTATCAGACGAACAGCTTTAATTTTTCACTCAATCGTAAGCCGCTTCAGAAAGTTACTGTTAGACTGGCCTGGTTGCATCAGGCTCAATTTGCAGGATTTTATGTGGCAAAGGAGAAAGGGCTTTATGAAAAAGCTGGGCTTGATGTTGAGCTAAAGGAGTATGAGGAAAATTTAAAAAGTCTTGAGGAGCTAAAGGAAGGTCAGTCAGATTTTACGTTAGTTACGCCACTGGAGGTTATCACAGCCGTTGATCAGGGAGATCAAATCAAAGCAATCGCTGCTATTTATCAAACATCCCCATTGGCCTTTGCTAGCCTAAAGTCATCCCATATTACATCACCAGCTGATTTTAAAGGAAAGACAATAGGAGCAAAAGGGGGAAATCAAGAGGCAAAAGTCAAATACAGGTCGTTGATGCAAAGCTACAAATTAACAAGCTCAGATGTCAGAATTAAGGATGTTGATTACCAGATGGATGAAGCCGATGATCTGCTTAAGAAGCGCGTTGATCTTATTGATCTGTATCGAACCGATCAGCCATACATAATGAAAGAGAAGGGAGTAGATATTAATCTCCTTCTGCCTGAGCGTTTTGGTATCTCTGGATATGGAGATACCATTGTCACAACAGATAGTCTGATAAGTAAAAATCCTGAGATGGTTAAAGCTTTTGTCCAGGCGACGATTTCTGGTTGGGAGCAGGCGCTTGATGACCCTGAAGAGGCTCTACGCATTGTTGAAAAGTATCAAAATTCTGACTACGCTGATCCCGATAGACAAAAGCATATCCTTGAACAAAGCGCACCTCTTATTAGGCCGTCTGGTGGGCAGGCAATTGGCGATATGAGCTTTATTATTTGGAGTCAGATTGCTGATCTTGCTAAAAGCTCAAAATTAGTTAGCGATGAATTTGATGTTGTTAAAGCATACACAAGCCAATTTATTAAGTAGTCACCAGTATGAAGCTCCTGCATAAAGTTGCTGTTATTATTTTCTCCCTGGCAATAATTGTCGCTGTCATTTTTGCCTCAATTATTTATATGTTGACGCTCTCATCTCTTAAAGAAGCGATTTCAACAGAGCAGGTTGAGGTTGCTAGGCAGACAATGGACAAAATTGATCGTCTATTGTATGAGCGAATGAATAATATTATCGCTATTTCTGAAGATGAAGAATTTGAAGGTTTTTTAGCAGGAAAAGATCTGACAATACTGAGTGAAAAAGCAGAAAGCACGACCAAACTTCGTGAACTCTCATCAGTTACTGGTCCCTGGGATGCTCTTAATTTAGTTAATAAAGAAGGTGAGATTGTGCTATCAGCATCGGGACGTTTTATAGGACAAAATATCAAAGAAGAATTGATAAAGCACATTAATTTTGATGATGTATTCAATGGAGAGGTTCGGTACTCTGATGTTTTGATAGATAGTAGAACGAAGAAACCTACTATGATTTTTGCTTCCCCCATCAGGAATGAAGAAGACGTCAAACAACCCGTTATTGGCATGGCAATTGGTTATCTTTCGTGGCCGGTTATTCTTGAAATTCTTCAGAGTACCCATGACAATACGGTCGAATTATTTAATAAAAATGGTCAAGAGATTGGAGACAATGAATCAGAAAACGCCAGTGAGATATTGAGTAATAGTTTTATTTCTCATCCCTCAGTTAAAAAAGCGCTTTCAGGAGTAAGTGGTTCGGAAGTACGAAAAGGTATTGATAAGAACAAAGATAAAGATCAGCTTATATCATTTGTTCCTCAAAAAGGTTTTTTGATCAATAAAGGAAATGGGTGGGGTCTTATCATAGAGACTCCGGTTGCGATAGCTTTTGCTGATGCTACACAGAATGCTTTGAACATGGTGCTGATAGTTATTCCTGTTGTTTTTATGGCTGCAATTGCTGTTTTGTTTGTGCTTCAGAAAGTATTTATAAAACCTGTTATAAATTTAACAAATAGTGCGCAAGCTCTATCAAAAGGAGACTTTAGCAAGAGAATTGATGTGACATCACGTGATGAAATAGGGATGCTTGGTACGTCATTTAATGAAATGATGACAAAATTGAAGGACTATCAAGAGAGCTTGGAGCAGAAAGTGACCGAGAGAACAAAACAGCTTGAGGATGCGCAGGTACTTCAGGTAAAACAGCTTGAGGAGACTGAGAGGATCAATAAATTACTCGTTGGGAGGGAGCTTAAAATGGTAGAGCTAAAAAAACAGATAGCAACCCTAAAGAAAAAATCATGAAAAAACTTCGCAGTACTCTTAGGATGAAAGTGCTTATAGCACTAGTTGTATTTTCCATTGGGCTATTATTGGTTATCGCTTTTTTTTCTCGACAGGTTATTTTGGCAAGTTTTCTTGAGTTAGAAAATAAAGAAGCGGTAAAAAGTGTTGAGCGGACCAAGGTTGTCTTTGATCAGCAATTATTTAATTTAGATACTAAATTAGCTGATTGGGCTATTTGGGATGACACGTACCAATTTGTCCAGGATAAAAATAAAGACTATATCGATAGTAATCTTAAAAATGAGTCACTCCATAATTTAGGAGTGAACGCTATGTTTTTTATAGACTCAAAAGGAGCTCTTTTGTATGAGAAGCAGATAGACTTTAGTACACTTGAGAGTCAGAAAACATCAGATACTCTTCGAAGGATTATCTTGCAGACAAAACCGATTACAACCCATTCGGGATTGAGTGGAAAAAATTCAGGGGTTATTAAAGACGGATCAAAGCTCGTTTTTTATGCTTCTCGTCCTATTTTACAAAGTGACGGCAAAGGACCAATTGCAGGTACGCTTGTTTTTATTAGATTTTATGACAAGCAGATTAGTGAGTATCTTAGGAGAGTGAATAGCAATAATCTTGTTGAGATCATTGATTATGATTCAAAGAAATTATCTTCTGATTTAACAATAGCAAAAAAGAATTTGAATGGTGGTGACAAATATTATGCTTCAACTTTATCTGAGGACAAAATTGCTGGCTACACCCTTATTTATGATGTTAATAACAAACCAATATACCTCCTTGAAAATATTGGTCAAAGGGAAATATATAATCGAGGTTTTACCGCGATAGTTAACTATGTATTTATTATTGTCGCTGTATTTATTGTCAGTATTATTTTTGTTCTTTTTCTCATCAATAAGTATGTACTTTCAAAAATTACTATTCTTAGTGATGGGCTAGATAAGATTATTAGTTCTAATAATCAGACTCAACGATTAAAAGTGGAAGGAAATGATGAGTTTACCAATTTGTCCCTGAGCATAAACCAAATGCTTGATGAGAAAGTTAAGGCCGAAGGTGATTTAGTTAAATTTAAATTAGCCATCGAAAATTCTTCAGACCATATTGTTATTACCGATAAAGAAGGCAGGATACTCTTTGCAAATAAAGGAGCTGAACAAATGACCGGATACGCCAAGGAAGAAATGATTGGTAACACGCCACGGCTTTGGGGAGGGACTATGCCAAAAGAATTTTATGCGACTATGTGGGAAACAATTAAGGATAAGAAGCAACCATTTAAAGGAAAGCTCGTCAATAAAAGAAAGGATGGAAATGAATACAGTGTAGAGCTTGGGATAAATCCTATTCTTGATGATAACGGGGATATATTATTTTTTGTCGGAAACGAACGAAATATTGATGCTGAAAAATTGGTGGAATCTTCATTTAAAGATCTTAAGGCTAAAACAAAGGATTTGGAAGATTCAAAAAAAGCTCTTGCCAATGTCCTAGAGGATGCAAGAGAACTTGAGGAGCAGTTAAAGCTCGAAAAAGAGAGTGTTGAGAAAAAAGTTATCCAGCGAACTGCAGAGCTAAACGAAGAGAAGATAAAGCTTTCTGCTTCTATATCTTCACTTACTGTTGGATTTATCATGACTGACAAGCTCAACAATATTTTGGTTATCAATCAAGCAGCAAGAAATATTTTTTGTAATTCAAATACCTCGCCACTTGCTACTGTTAAAAATTGTACTCTTACCCATATTGAGGATGAGTTAAAAGGAGCAATTGATCTCAGGGGTCTTATCGCTCGTTCAGTCACAAAAGGGCAAATTTTGCTGGTGAGAGAATTGCCATTTCAGAACCGTTTTTTAAAGATTATTTTGACTCCTATTATTGAAGATAATCAAGCAATTGGTTGTGTTGTTCTCGTTGAGGATATTACTGAGGCAAAAATCACCGAGAGATCTAGAGATGAATTTTTCTCTATTGCATCACACGAGCTTCGAACGCCTCTTACTGCTATAAAAGGCAATAGTTCGATGATTGAGCAGTTTTATGGCGATAGGATTAAGGATCCCGAGTTAAAAGATATGATTGGAGATATTCATGAATCAAGCGAGAGACTTATCCAAATTGTCAATGATTTTTTGGATACTTCACGGCTAGAACAAGGCAGGATGGAGTTTAAAAAAGTGCCGATAGCGATACCTCAGCTTATCCAGGATGTTATCAAAGAATACCAGGTCACAGGTTCTCGTAAGATGCTTTCGATTGAGTATCATCCCGATACTAAAATCACACTTCCGCAGGTTTTTGCTGATATTGGTAAAACAAAGCAAGTCTTAATCAACCTTATCGGCAATGGGTTAAAATTTACTGAAAAAGGAGGAATCACTATTACTACCCAAATAATTGGGGATTTCGTCAAAGTTTTTGTTTCAGATACTGGACGGGGAATTTCAAAGGCAAATCAAGCTCTCCTATTCCACAAATTCCAGCAGGCAAACACGAGCATTTTGACGCGTGATACGACCAAAGGAACAGGTCTTGGGTTGTATATCTCCAAGCTGATAGTTGAAGGTATGGGGGGGGAAATAAAGATTGAGGACTCAGTTGAAGGTAAGGGAACCACATTCAGTTTTACTTTACCGATTGCGACAAAGGAGCAGCAAACTATCTCAACCCCTGATCAGGCTTCCTCCAAAATTGATATTGCAACAGGCTTGAGGAAGGCAAAATAAGTACAATATCAAGCATTTTTGGATCTGCTTGACAAGTGTTTAAATAGGAATATACTGAATTTATGGCAAAGATACTCATAGTTGAGGATGATCCGCTCATGTCTCGGATGTATCACAAAATCTTCACATTTGAAAAATATGAAGTGGAGATGGCCTCAGATGGTGTTGAGGGATTTGAGAAGGCTAAAAGTACCAAGCCAACCATCATGCTCCTTGATATCATGATGCCCAAAATGAATGGGCTTCAAGTTCTTGAAAAGCTCAAATTAGATCCAGAAACCAAAACAATCCCTGTTATTATGCTTACCAACCTGGCAGGTCAACAGGACGCTGAAGCAGCGATGGCTAAAGGGGCGGTTAAATATATCATCAAAAGCGAACACGAGCCCAAAGAAGTCGCAAATATGGTAAAGGAAATTTTAGCAGGATATACTCGCAACGAAGTTCCTACAGCTTAGGCTGTCTTCACATGAAAAAGCCTGCCTCCAAAAAAAATACCAAAACACCAAAGAAGGTTTCTCAAGAAAAAAAGCCGCAGAAAAAAGTAGTTAAGAAAGTAGCGAAAGCTTTAGTGTCTTCAGAAAATATCCCGTCTCCTGTTGTTGAGCAAGCTCAGGAAAACACACAAGAAGTCTTGACTAAAGACCCTCAGGGTGTCTCGCAGGCGGCTCAAGGTGCCCCTGCGCCTACTGCGATTGCAAATGAACCGAAGGAGGTCAAGGTTGAGGTGCTAGCTGATAACTTAGGGTTACTCAAGCCAGCTACAGATATAGTAAATCAAGTACCTCCTAGCCCTGTAGAGCCATCTGCGTCAGCGGGTACTGAGACAAGTGGTGAAGCAAGCGCTGAAGAACCAGCTGCAACATCTACAGTTATTAGTCCTGAGACGCCAGCAATCAAAGCAGCTGAGAGTAGCGATGCAACTGTTTCACCAACTGTACCAACTGTTGCTCCCGATGCTCCTTTAAAAGTTGAAGAGCAGTCGCAGGAAGAAGTGGAGGAAGAGCCGCCTCTTGAAAAGTCAAATAAAAAACTTTTTATCCTTGGAGCTATTATTAGCCTTGTGGTTGTGATCATCACTATGGCTTTTGGTATTTATCTTTTGCAACAAGCATCACAAGACAAATCGAAAGAAAAGAAAGTTGTTGTGGAGGCGACACCTACTCCTAAAGTTGATTTGACGCTGGATAGGGATGACTGGACATTTGAAGTGCTTAATGGTACATCAACTCCAGGTAAAGCAGCAAACTTGGCTCAGGAGCTTACTAAAAAAGGGTATAGCGTTATAAAGACTGGTAATGCTGACACTAAAGATTATGAGGAGACAGAAATTTTAATCATCGATAGCAAGACAAATGAGGAGACAGAGCTAGTGCTGGAAGACATTAAAGATGTTGTTAACAAACCAACGAAGTCTGGGGATTTAGTTGATGGCTCCGCATCAGCTAGAATCATCATCGGCTCACAAGAGTAGTTTCCTCTGCAGCCTTAACTGGTTAATTTTTTAGAGTTTTATTTTGAGGAGGTCTAAGTAGTTGTTCATAATCATTCTTTAGGTCAGGATCAAGTTTGTATGCCTTTTTTAATGCAACAACGGCTTTTTCAAATTTTCCTTGCTCACGATAAACGACTGCTAAAGCATAGTAAAGATGGGGCAGAGTTGGATTTGACTTAATAGCTTTTTTCAGAGTTTTTTCTGCTAGCGTGAGACTACCGCTTTTTTTATAGACAAGAGCTAAATTCCCAAGGATATGAGGATCTTTAGGGGTAAGAATTAGAGCTGATTGATAAAATATTCCTGCTTTTTTAAAGTCACCATTTCTTGCGCAAAGTGAAGCAACTTCTTGTCTAATTTCGCTATTTGTTGGGTGAAGAAGGAGGACTTTTTCATATGCCCTAATGGCTTTATCAATTTTTCCCATAGACGATGATGTCTGTGCAAGGCCTATATATGCATCAGTATGTGAGGGATAGAGCCTTGTGACTTTACTAAAATAGATGGCTGACTCCTCAAGTCTATCCAAGCTCTGAAACAAAAGTGCCAGATCGTATGCTGCGTCAGAGTATGTAGGATCAATTTTGAGCGCCTTTTTATAAGCCAAAATAGCTTCATCCCATTTCTCAAGTTTTGTTAATACTACTGCAACTGAACTATAAATTTTAGGATTTTTTGGAGTAAAATGAGCAGCTTTTAGATAATTTGCAAGAGCTTTCGCTAAGTGTCCGCTTGTGTTTTGTTGATTTGCAAGATCGATCAACTTAGCTGCTTTTTGGTAGTTATTATCTGTCATACATTATTCAAGAAAAAGATTTTTATTTACGAGGTTGTGTTCTTGAAGAAGATAGTTTTGATATGCATTGGGGTCGGCAAAATTTTTCATAATGGCATCCTTTGCGCAAAACCCTTGGTGTATCTCTGCATATTCATGAAATGAAGAAAATGGAAAGCGTTTGAGATCATCTACAAGGCCTTTTTTAAGAGGTTCTAGGTGGATAAAGGACGCTACATCCAAAAGTTCAGGGAGAGTTTGGATTTCTGCTCTTTTAAAAATACCTTTGAAAAGAGGTCCTGATCGTTTATGTCTGCTATTAAAATATTTCGTATAACTATTTGTAACTAGCGCCATGAATCGACTTACACCCTCTGGCTTTCCTTGTTCAAGGATGAGGTGAAAGTGGTCAGGCATCATGAGAAAAGAAAGTATTTTTACTAGAGGTACAGTGTTTATATCTCTTTCATATCCGGGTCGTTTTCGAAAAGAAAACCGAGCTGGAGGATTTTCAAATTGGTAGTAGTTAAGAAGATCAATAAAACGGTCAAGGTCTTTTTTGTCCATGAACACTAGTCTTTTTTCTATTCCTAAGTTCATGACATGGAGGTAGGTGTTTTTTGGAAGTTTACCATCGTCATCCATTATTAGAAGTTAGCACAAGATGTGGAAGGTGTCAATTTAGAAATGACACTTGCAGAATAAAAGGTGGCTTTCTATACTGAATATATGTCCAAAAAGATTGTTTCAGCAAGCATGGTTTTGAATAAATCAGCACTTCAAGCATATGGATTTATAACTGACATGGATTATTATCCATACTGGAGTGATGTATCACATATTGAAAAAGTATCAGGAACAGGCGAGGTAGGTACAATCTATAAAATAATAAAAAAAACATTTCTAGGAAAAGAAGAAGCTCTTCTTGAAGTAGTCCAGAAGATAGCGCCAAATCATTTTGCCCTCCAGGACAAGACAAAGTCTTTTGTATCAATTTTTGGCTTTCGTATAGAGGAGATGGGGGATCAATGTAGGCTTACCGTCTATCATGAGGCTCAGCTGAACTTTTTTTCAGGATTTCTTTCTGCAAATCCTGTCACAGGTGTTAATAGCAAGCTTTCCCTTGAACAATTATTGATGAAAATAAAAGCTGCGTTTTAGATCATCGTTGAGATTGACTAGTCATTTGTCGCTGTGTTATAAAAAATTACCATGTATAATCATCTTTTGTACCTCGGATATTGGATCGTTAATTCGCTTCTCCTGTATCTTCTAAGTTTTTTTCTTCCTGATATCAATCTTGGAAATGACAGGCTCAGGCTTATAGAGTCTGCAATCTATGCAGGATTTTGGTTGACTTTTTGTGTATGGGTATGGTGGGATTTTACGATTGCAAGAAAAATACGCTTTGGTAAAGCTGCTTCATTGCTGGCGTTTTTTATCATTAATTGCTTTGGGTTACTAGCAGTATCACGATTTTCATTTATGACAGGATTTACGATTGATCTATCATTTTGGATCTTTGTAGTTGGTGCCATTATGACGCTTTGTCAGAGGGTAGTATGGAGAGTAATTGTTGGTAAATCCTCAACTTTTCTTTAGATCATCTATATATCTTTTTTGATCTTCCTCACGTACGATATATGACTCCTCGGGTGGTCCATAAGTAATCCCTTTTATGACGTAAAAAATTGTTGGTAGAAGTAAAATCATCCCAGAAAGAGTCAGGGATACCGACCACTCAACTGGAATAGTGTTGCTGCCTGTTACAACGTCTTGGAGGGCATAGAGCTGAACAAGTCCTGAAATGATAAAGAGTGATCCACTTTTGGCAAAGGGGTGAATGCCAATTGATGAGAAGACAAGCAAGACACAGATGACTACGCCTATTGTCCTCATGAGGATGGTTGTTGTTGTGAATGCATAGGTAGTCAGAATATCCTGTGCAAAATAATGATAGGGTGTTGGAAGGTTAAATGAGAGGGGATTGACGAGCGCATCAAGAACATATGAAAGGATGAAGAGCCCGATAGCAAGTACAAGAAAATATTCTTTCTTCATAATCCGTATTATAATACCATCTGTGGTGATTTTTCAATCAGTTTAGAATACGGCGTCAAAATAATCGTAAGTAAGCGATGCTCTATTTGTCCAGTTAGTTGAAAAACTACTTGAGCCTTTGACATAACGGTAATTTCCACTACTATCCTCCTTGAGGATATACCATGCGCTATCTTTGTTGAGGTAGCCATAGTACGCTGTTGAGCTTGAATCATCAAGCTGGGCTAGGGTATAGCCATCTGTTGGTTGCTTAATTGCGGGATCAATTTTTGCACCCGTGGTGTCTTTGATAGCAACTGTTCCTGGTCCAGGTACGCTTCCAAAGAACGCTCCCTGAGCTCTTTTTGTAAAGAGGGAGAAAAGAAAGACAGTAATACCTGCAGAGCCGATAAGCTTGAGAAACATTCTTCTGTCGATATCAAGCCTATTGAGGATGTTATCTGTCTCTGAATCTGCTTCAGCCTCAGTATTTTCATCTCCCTCACCAATTGGTTCTATGTCAACTGATATCGTTTCTTCAGTCTCATCAAATATTTTTTTGATTTCGATATGAAGCGGTATAGCATCAATTTTCGTATGAGTAACAAGGGGTACTGCTTTTCTTTGTTGGGGGAGAACAAGACGAAAGAAATAAATGAAGAACGGAAAGAATAGAATTGCGCTAATTATCTCAGCAGATGATTGCGCCTGGAGAAACCCAAGGATCGTAATGATACTGACGAGGATGAAATTATAGTAAATGAACAATTTTTTCATGCAAGTTATTTTTTTTCTATTGATTTTTCTAGGATAATTTTATTGGCATTTTTATCTATCATAGGTTGTTTTTGTGGCTGTGAAATGATACGAAGGATACTGTACGTTGCAAGCGTGCCAAGGATAATACAAATGATCACAAATGAGATTATTCTTGCTTTGCGTGAGTGAGTGTCGTGGTCTTTTTTTGTGCCTCTGTGGGTTATTGCTGAGATTAGTTCCACAACAAAATAGCCAACAAGAGGAAGGGTAATTGCTTGCATCAAAAGCTGTGGAGGACTTTTGCTAGAAAGGAGTCCGCTGAGGAAAAGAAAAAGAGCAAAGATAAAACAGTACCCAAAAAGAAGTTTGTTAAGTATTTTCATAGATTAAAGTTCCTTAAGGTATTGACTGTTTACCCAGCCTTTTACATCGGCAGATAGTTCAATCATGTAGTAGTTCCCGTCTTGGTTGGGACTTGAGTAAGTAATGCCTTGTTTCATTTGTCCAACGACTTTGGAGGATGAGTACTTCTCAGCATATACATCAAGCGTTGATCCTTGATTACTTTTTATCATCACATAAGTCTGTTTAGACTGTTTTGATAATGTATTTTCATTTGCACTATTTGAAGAAATTGATTGTGTTGTCGCTCCTAAGATAGACAAAATTTCTTTATCTGAAAGTTTTGATTTTTGATATTTTGCTATTTCTTCTTTTAGTTGTTCGAGATTGTCATTTGATAGAGAATTTGTTTTTTGTATGTCATAAAGCGATGACACCTCGTCCTTAACAGCTGTAATCTCTTTGGTTATTGCAATTTGCTCATCAAGAAGTTGTGAAAGGCTAGGTTGTGTGAATGCTCGATATGCAAGAGCAGCATAGATAGTAAGCATGCCTAGTGCTGAGGTTGTAATAAGAATGGTATTTTTACTTCCTCTTTTTGTTTTTGTTGAGAGATGAGGGCGGTCTGTTGGAAGAGGTTCAGTTTGATCTATTTTTTCATGCTTTATTACCTCTTGTTTGACATAAGCCCTTTTTAAGTTGAGCCATAAGAAAATGAGAAGAGGAAGAAGAACAAAGGGTAATAGTACAAAGTGGGGAGAAAGCGACGTCAAAAATGCTTCAGCAAAAAGCATTAGGACAAGGAGAAGGGTATAATAAAAAAAGAACGCATCATATTTTCGCATAGTGATCCTCTCAAATTATGGTAGAGTGTTTTTTATGTCTTGTCAAAATGTTTCTTAGGTCTCAATCGCCATTATCTTGACACTCATCATGACCTTTCGTATGATATGCGGACACATGGGTAACAATCGGATCGGAAGTGAGAGTGCAAAAAAATATCTTCAGACAGGTCAAGCGGTGCTATCAAGGCCAATCATACTCGTTGGTAGTTTTCTTTTTGTTACAGTAGTATTACTGGCTACAATTTTCTTTTTTCAACAATACAAACATGCTCAAATGTTGTTAGCCAAACCTGAGGCCGCCGTTAAAAAGTCAGACAGTGCGGTTATCAAAGCTCCAAAGAGTCCTGAAATCGCTGCTTCAAAATCATCTTCACGATCATCGTCCCCAACGCCTCAAGAGACAACTCCAACTACTGCAGAAAAGGTTTCTTTAGCAATCTACAATGGTACAAAGATAAAGGGTCTTGCAGCACGAGGCGAGACTGACATTGAGAAGAAATTTGATCAAGTGAGTGTCGTGCAAAAAGATAATGCCGAGGGCGATTATGAAGCATCGGTTGTCATTGTGATTGATAGCAAGCAGAAGGCGATTGCAGAAAAGATAGCTACTTTTGTTGGAGGGAAAGTAGTAAGTCTTCCAAAGGAAGAAACTGCGCCATCTGAGGCAAAAATACTTATTATTCTTGGAACAGAATACGACAGCTCTCATCCAAAGTAAAATGATTTTATGAGAAAGATTTTGCTATCAGTCCTTTTGGGAGTTCTTTTATTTGCGGGAGGTGTATTTTGTGGAAAGTATCTCTTTTTGCAGGACATAAAAGAGACAATTGATCATAGCGTTACTTATGAATCAAGACTTGGAAAAGGTTTTTCGTTCATCAATCCGCTTCTTGAGTGTAATATTGCGCAATTTACGGGTAGGGGCTTGAATATTCTTGATGATAAATTACAAAATTTGATTGCAAAACTAAAAAATCAAGGGAAAGTCGTTGATGTAGCTATCTACTATAGAGATTTAAATAATGGACCGTGGTTTGGTATCAATGAAAAAATGGATTTTTCTCCAGCTAGTCTTCTGAAGCTTCCTGTTCTTATGGCATATTACAAGCAAGCTGAAATAACGCCAGAAATTTTAAAACAAAAAATAACAATTTCAGGTAAGAAGTATGTTATTCCTCAGGATATTGTCCCCAAAATGGCTCTTGAAGAGGGGAAAAGCTATACCGTTGAGGAGCTTCTTGAGCGAATGATCGTATATTCAGACAATCAAGCCTTGGTGTTGTTGTCAGAAAATATCTCAGAAGAATTAATAAACAAGGTCACCATTGATCTTGGTATAGTAACGCCAACGGAGAATAGCGCTCTCGTGGATTTTATGACAGTTAAGGATTATTCGGGTCTTTTTAGGGTGCTTTTTAATGCATCCTATCTTAATCAGGAGTATTCCGAAAAGGCTTTGAAGTTATTAAGCAACTCGGATTTTAAAAGTGGTATTGTTGCAGGGGTTGGGAAAGATGTTGTTGTTGCCCATAAGATGGGAGAACGCGAAATCTCAGCATCAATCAAGCAGCTTCATGACTGTGGTATCGTTTATATACCAAATAATCCGTATCTTCTTTGTATCATGACGCGAGGGAAAGATTTTACAGAATTATCTAGTGTTATTAGAGATATTTCGTCTACTGTTCACCTTGAGCTTCAAAAACGGAATTAAGATATACTGTAATAGGAAGGAGGTGTCATATGAAAGGATTTATTGAATTTATACGCGAACAAGGCGTTATTGGCTTGGCGGTTGGATTTATCTTAGGAGGTGCAGTTTCAAAGGTAGTAGCATCATTAGTTACTGATATTATTAATCCTCTTTTGGGCGTTGTTTTGGGTTTTGCAGGAAATCTTGACGATGCATATATCAAGCTTGGCTCATCAAAAATTATGTGGGGGAGTTTTATTAGCACCACGATTGATTTTCTTGTTATTGCTTTGGTTGTTTATTTTGGAGTTCGTCTTTTAAGACTGGATAGACTTTATAAGAAAAAATAAACTTCATAATTAAGGCTAAAAAAAGACTAGCTTTTACTAGTCTTTTTTATTGCACTTTACATAAATTTATCTGATACTAAGAATATGGACGAGTTTCAATTTCTAAAAAATCAGCAATCTAAAAAATGGGTGATCTCAGCCCCTAGAAGAGCAAAAAGACCCGATGTCGCCAACGGAACTGAGCCTGCGTGTCCTTTTTGTCCTGGTAGGGAAAGTAATGAAACAGAACTCTATCGGATTGGAGGGAAGACTGGAGATGATGCATGGGAAGTACGCGTTGTTCCCAATAAATTTCCTTTTGCGCCAATTCATGAATTAGTGATTGATACTCCAGATCACCATGTGTCCTTTGACGCTTTTCCCGTTGAGCATACACAGCGAATACTCCAGACATATCGCCATCGCTATAATGAGCATAGTCACGCAGGTCAGGTATATATTTTTCACAATCACGGAGAAAAAGCAGGAGAGAGTATTCCTCATTCTCATACGCAAATTGCAGTGATTCCTGAAAAGGTTTATTTAGATATTCCTCGACTTCAAACAGTGGTACATGATATGCCGACCGGTTATCAGTCACAGCATTTTAGCGTTTTTTGTCCATCTGATTCGGTATGGCCAGATGAAGTGTGGATCGCTCCTAAAAAGTCGGGTAGATTATTTGGAGAGGTCACGGATGACGAGCTTTCAGATGCTGCAGGTGTCCTCTCATCACTTATTACTATTTTTAACCTTCGTTACAATAGCGATTTTCCTTATAATTTTTATATTTATCCGGGAGGAGATTGGTATCTAAGGATCATTCCTCGTCAAAAGACGTTAGGTGGATTTGAAGTAGGAACTAATGTTTTTGTGAACACTCAAAATCCGAAAGAGACATTGGCATTTATCAAAACTCATATGAACAATCCCGATGTTGATAGCATTATTAAAGATCATCAAGCCGAATATCACAGGACTGTTTAGTGTGTCTCACACAAGGCATCTGTTGACGTAGGCTTGATTTTTGTTTTACAATCACTATCCTTTAGCACATTAATACAAAAAGAATGCCTTGAGAACAGTTTTGTGTATCTGGTTGTTGGCTCCCTCTTTATTTTGTAGAGAGCGAGTCGACAGTCAGCTCACTTTTATAGAGAAAGGAGTTTTCAGAAAAAGAAATTTCTGAGCTAGACTGTTTGACGGGAGGCTTATCCGTCCTGAAAGGTGGAAAAATGAACTGTTTGGTACCCGGAGTAGACATTCGGTTCGCATCAGGGGAGGCAAAACACCATGAAACACTCAACGGGCTTTCGGTATGGGAGGTGTCAAATCCTCGTCGAAGTCCGGTTGTCATAGTTGACGTGAAAAAATCTGGGGGCGCAGCTTTGTGCTTCCAAAATAGCGCAGCGTTGGGGAAGCAATCGTCGGCAAGTGCACCATGTTCGCCGACATACGTTCCTCAAAAGGGAACACATCGTTTTGCTCTTTGCAGCCCGGATCGATGCTCTCAGGTCTCCCTTGGAGACCTTGGTAGCTATAGTCTTGGTTTTTGCAACCTCATTTCGTATCCGGGGGAGATAGTTCGTCTTCTCCAGAGCGAGAGCCTGGAAGGTATTGAAGGTCGGAATTCCCGACTTTGTGCTATCTTGGGCTCTGAGGCCAATGCGCGTTCGTACCTTGGCCTCACAACCAACGACCTCATTGGCGAGTTGATTGCTGATGGTGTGGTGGATCAGCCTCAACGATCGAATACGATCGTGTATGCCTCAAGTCTTGGAGCACAGGCTTTCCTTTACCACCTGAAGGGAGGGCGTCTTCCTGAGCTGAGCGATCAGGAAAAGCTTTGCTTGAGAGGTCGCACCACCGCAGATCTTAGGGTCTTCAGTGCGGCTGCACAGAAAGGTCTGAGTTCTTGTAAGGACCTACATACCTTTTTGCTCGTGCGGCAACAAATCGCCTATGTAGGCAAAGTGTTAAAGTTGCGACGAACTCACGCTCACAACAATCTTGATGGCGCTGATGGCGCATTTTTTTCTCATGCTACCTTTTAGTAGCAGCCTCAAATGAGGCAAGCCGGGAGGTCATTTGGACTTCATTTCCCTTTGGAAGTGAGCTCAAATGCCTCTCGGCAAACATCCTATAGTTGATTTTAGATATAAAATATGCTATACTTACGACCTATTTACAGCTTGTGCTGTAATTGCACATTAATAGTTCTGAATATATGGCTAATGGCCTTTTGATCTGTCCAAAAGGGCGTTAGCCACCTTGTTTGTAGCAACGAAGGGAGCACTGGTATGTCCTCCGGGTTTAGTAATCGTTCTGATAACGGAGTCTCGATTGGAATCTTTTTTGCTCAAGGCGAAGGATCGCCGAGAGCGATGATTCCCATCGATGATCCAAACAATGCTAACGAGGAAATCTATCTAGTCACGGTCCCTAGGGATCAGCTGCACGCGATTGGCGTTTGGAATGTTCGAGACCAATCGGTCTTCGTCGTAATTGACAAGCACGGCTCTGGTATCATTCCTGATACGGGCTATGCTCGACCGCGAGAACCCAGGGTGTTCAACGGAATTCCGATTCGAGTCGAGAGCAACCATGAGGTCGCGGTGTTCACCGTGACGGTCACTGAAGACGTCTTGCTTTTGGAAAACGAGCGTGTTTTGCCTGAGATTCGGGTAACAAAGCATGTTCGTCAGGTGACGTTCATCGTTACCACGGCAGCTCATCAGCTTCGGGAGCCTATCAGGCTACTCACCACTGAGAGTGTCGTTGTGATTCATTGCTGATACAAGGCTTCAGCTCTATTCTTGGGCGTGTCCGATTCGTCGGACCGCCCTTATTTCAAAGCTCTCTTTAGAGAGTTATGAAATAAGGAATTCATAAGAGTTCTTTTACAAATTAGTCGTCTGTTGGTTTGTCTGATCAGCGACCATAAGTCCTGATGGTTCAGGTTTTGTGGTCGTTGGTCAGCTCAGCATAATTTTTTGCATCAATAAGTCCGAAAGGTCTATTGTTCACCTGCTGACCAACGACACCAACGCTTTCTCTTTGTCCAGAAAGGAGGGCAAAACATTCTTTTTTTAGACAATATTGTCACGATAAGAGGATTGCCACCGCCGGATGAGGCGGAGTCTGTGATGCGCGATTCATTTCGCGACTGGGTTTTTAATGACCCAAACGCAGACATATTCTTTTCAGGGAGTAATGAGGCTATTTTGGGTAGGCTCACGGAGCAACAAACTTCGTGGCTAGCACAGTAGTCTTGAGGGCGTGGTCTCCACTGGGAGTCCACTGCAGCGTGACGAGGAGGACATATGTCTGGACAGAGCTATCATTCCGTTCGGGATCAGTCGCCGTTTGGCCTGCGTCCAATCGGACGCGGACAGATCAGGCTCGATCGAATCGCCGAAGGGCGAATGCTTGCCGCAGCAAATGCGGCAGCGAGCGGTAGTTCGCCGCAGTCTCAGACGTCGCAGTCTTCCGGCCGCAAGTAGCGGTTACAGCCAGGGAGCGCTTCTGCGCTCCCTGGCTCTTCTTTTTGCAGGCTTGCAACGGTGCAAGTAAAAAGCAGGAGGGGATATGAGGATCGATAAAGGTTTTTCATGTCGCACGTCTGGAAGAAGGACCAGGCGAATGAAACCAAGCGAGGCATTCGCCTCTCTTGTTGAGACTTTCCGGAGCAATCCGAGCCTGATCAAAACGGCTTTGGAAAGCTACGCCGGTACGATCTGGTTTCCAAACTACCAGCGTGCCGCTGAGGCGGCGATGAAGCCGTAGTCTCCGTGTCGATCTAGCCCAAAAAGGGGGAAGTATGGACTTGCATTCGTTCAACAGTGGTCATTCTCTCACAGAGGATGATTACATTCGGATGTCAAGGAGCGCGCACGAAGATGCCCTCAGGCAGCTTCGTCAACGCGGTGACTCTCTTCAGCTTGAAGTCTGCAGAAACGCTTGGTTGTATCGCAACAAGCCGCGCTCTGGGGCTTGGCAGCCGGATCGCCATGATGGCGATGATTTCGGCGACGACGACTAACTTGCATTTCTGTCCCGATATATCGGGACGCACCCGGCCCTCGAAAGGGGGTCGGGATTTTTTTTGGTTTTTTATCTAAACTTTAACTTATAGTAATATTATGTTATACTTTCCAAGCTCATTTACAATGATTCAGGTCGATTGTCGATCTGATATAGCAGCGTATTGGAGGAAATCATGTTGATGTCTCCTTATGAACAGGGTGAATATCTTAAGGCAAATGGATTGCCATTTCTGGCTCTCTGTCAGCGGCTCATCACCATAGGTGCGACGGTTGGGGGTGAGGAAGTAGCAATTCTTTGTCTTGATCCAGACAAGCCTCCGAGTCAGATGCCTGCAATTATTGTAGGAGATCAAGAGGTTCCAGAAATTGAGCTTTTCAATCCAACGCTCAAGACTTGTAGTGTTGAGGTAAGACATAATGGCATTGTGATTTTTGAGAGAGAGAGTGTCACCCCGGGAGATATAGTTGTGATTACTCCTGGGATGCTTATGAAAGACAAGCGATCAAGTGGCGAGAGTAAAAATCCCTACTCAGGGAAGATTCTTTTCACGTTTAAGCCTCATGTCAACGAAGCAGCACTTTCTCGTCAGCATACGATTCTTGAGGCTGCTCTTGAGTCATATTACGAGACCCTTGGTGTCTTACACCTCATAGATCTAAAACAGGAAATCAAGCGTATTTGTGAAGTTGAGGTCTATGGCATAAGCATCGAGGTAACATATCTCACATACGAAGAGTATGTAAAGCTTCTCAAAGAAAAACTCAAGCTACCAGGCGATCCGCCTTTTAGCTTTACTGGTCCCGCTTCCATGTTTGTTTGGTAATTTTGCGTCCCGATCCCACCATGGGGTCGGGATTTTTTTTGGTTTTTTGTTAAAAATATGCTATCATCATCAGGCTCATTTATAAGAAGGTGTCAGATCGATGTCCGATCTGATAAAGATCAAAAGAGGAGAAGTTCATGATCAGTGTCGATGGAGATGTTTTTGATACGTTAGGCATTATTGCTGAAGTGGATGGGGAGAGTAGGGATGTTCTCGTTATTCCAGACGTAGAAGTCGGTTCGAGACTAGTTGTCATTGTACCACCTGGCCAGACGCCTACTCTTGCATTGCCAAATCCTATCAAGAAGCATCAAACAGATGTAGTGGTTCTTCATAATGGAACCGAAGTTGAAAAATATGAAGATATCGCTCCACATGCGATTGTAGGAGTGCTAAGCGAGCAGCTTGTTCCAGAGTCTGGTCAACGAGGATACTACCACGGGGATGTGACTTTTTCATTCCGACCTCGGATCAACAGGGAAGATTTCGAAAGTGCCCTTGAGGTGGCAGAGAGGCATATCGAGCAGTGTTTTGCTCTGACAGGCACAGTTGATGATCCGGCTGCGGGTGCGAAAGTGTTCATTGCAGCTCATTTCCACGAAGGGATATACGACTCAGTTGATGTGACGATTACATATCTTAACGAGTTGTATCTAGCCAAGCTTCGCAATGATTTTGCAGCTGCAATCGCCCCGCTCATTTCAGAACTTCATGAGCTGTAATTACTACCCGGCCCTTTTAGGGTCGGGTTTTCTTTTACCGATCCTATAGTTGAGGTGTCAAACAGCTTTTTGTTATAATAAAAACCAGTTTGGCACATTAACAAGAGTTGAGGCATAGAGTCTACCAAGAAGGAGGCCGATGTTATGTTTAACTGGATTCCATCTCAAGTATCTCCGCTCCTTGCTGTTCCACGTATTTTAGTTCATAGCAGCCCACACCTTGGAACAAGCCCATCGAGTGAGGATCTCTATACAGTGAGGTCATATGATAATGATGGAAGCGAATACCAGATATTCAAGTCACCTTTGGTAAGTGCTCCTTTTTTTGTCGTGCATGATATTCCACTATTTATATTTGAGAATCCTTTCAATTTCCCAGTTACGTTGAGAGTGGAGCACGATGAGAGTCCGGTGTTGATTAATGATAATCTTGAGGTGATTCTGTCAGTAGGCGAGGTAATAGGATTTGATCCTGAGCTGCTCAAAGCTACCTCCCTTTCATTTTCTGAAGGTCTTTCAGGAACTCTCACTTTTTTCTTTAGTCATGCTGACAATCAGGATGAAATTGGCCTTTCGCTTTTGGGCGACATGAATCCTCAGCTTATTGAGGATGCATGTCGACTGCATGATGGTGAGGAAGTTCAATATAGTATTTTTTACATGCATCCTAAAACCATGATTGATTTGTTAGAAAAACAACCTGAAGAGGAGAGGTTGTTTGACGTTGTCATTGGTATTGCCTATTTAGTTGGGCCAGGTGGGCATTCTGCCATCAGGAACATTCCTGGCTTTGTCTCGACTACCAATGATGAGGATATGATCATCAAGATGTTCTATTCGACTCAATTAGTTTGTTAGTATTTCTCTTTAGAGCCTAAAGAGTGATCTTTAGGCTCTATTTCTATAGCTACATATGGTAGCGGGCTTTGTAGGCAATCTTATGCCTAGAAAGCTCTCTGTCAACTAGCATTGATAGGAGTATGCGGCAGCATTGCCCGCATTGGTTTAGTAGAAAAGGACCTGAGATGCTTAGCGCTGATCGTCGTTCTGTCTTTTGTTTTGAAAAGAGCGGAAAAGAGATCCAGGCTTTGTCTTGTCCGTTTTGCGATGGACACGATCTTTATGTAGGGAATTCCCTTGAATTTCTTGTTGAAAATCCTATGTCTGTTGCCTGCCTTGCTTGGGCAAAGCTTGATGGTAAAGAGCCACTGAGTTTTGGCAACGGTCAATATGGTCAGCTCGTCTTTCCAGGCGACTTGATCGTGATCACCAATGAAATGTTGCAGGGTAACTCTGAAGGGTATTTGGAGCTGTGCTTTGCACCGGCAGTGGGTCTTCTCGACTGCGGTCTTGAGCAGCTTGAGGAGGATTTTAGGGTCTTTGCAGAGTCGCTCTTTGAGGTCTATTTTCCAGAAGAAAGGGCCTCAGCTCTCACTGAGGAAATTATTACTGATCTGAGAAGCTCTCTGGAGTTTCAGGATGGCAATGTTCACTCAATTGACATCACCTATTGCGCTCCTGAGGATGTTACCATCGAGGAGGTGCAGGGTTATCGCAGGATAGAAGAGGCAGTCTCTGCCTACTTTTTGTCTGTGAAAGACATACAAGGGCTTTCTGGTCCTGGTTGTTGGGTTTTCTCTATGTGGTAATTTTGCCCCGGCTTTGCCGGGGCTTTTTTTATGGCAAAGTGATCATCTTAGTAATATGTCTGATATAGTAAAAATGGAGGAATAATGAGGTTTAGCTTTCTATCTATTTAGATAGTCCCACTTTTTTCCTGAATACCTAGGAGGTAAAAAACTGCTTCTTTTTTGTAGCGCCTGTCCCCCCTGCTGTTGATACGAATTGCTGGTAATTTACCCCTTTTCCCCCAGCGTTTGATGGTAAGAGGAGAGACGCGTAAAACTTCTGCAACTTCTCGTACAGTAAGTAGATCTGGTAGGTCGTTGATTGATATCTTTTGATCAGCCATAGCCTGGAGAGTAACTCATAGGTAATCATTGTAATAATTACCTATCACTAAAGTAACAAACTAGAACATTAGTGTCAAGGGGGAGTTTGGTGGTTTAGCTGGTTATAATTGACAAAAGTACCCAAATGAGAAAAATTATTAGATTTAGAGTTGCTATTGGTCTTTCACAAAGGTTAATAAGAAAAAGTTTTGGTACATCTTTATATCGAAAATACCTGACACTTCTTATGGATGTTACGTTTTGTATCTTCATATTTTTATTTTATGTGTTTTATCAGAGTAGTTAAGGCTTTTCATACAAAAAAAGCAGCTCTTTGGAGCTGCTAAATTGCGCGTATTACATGTAGTATATATCACAATTTTTTATTGGTCAAGATATCTTTAGAAACATTAATACTAAAAGCTCTTAGCCTCAAAATAATATTTTAAGGGCGTAGGATGACCTAGAAGGTATCTAAAGGGTCTTATCCTATATTGGAAGGGAGAAATTGGACAATAGTCCTACAGTAATTTACTATAGCCATTTTATTAACTCTTGTTTTACCTATAGTCTCCCATTATAAGGCTATAGGGGAGGAGCTTGGAGTAAGAGAGTTATTTGGGGATATCCACAGGAAAACTTTTCTTTTTTTGAAATTTTTGTCTTAATTTTCCAAAACTTTATGAAAGTATTGGGATTTTTTGGCAGCTGGTACAAAAATCATTTTTTTGGATTTTTGGAATTTTCATGAGTTCTATTCTATAGAACAATATTTATACTCATTCGGGAATTGTTCGATCAAGTCGCGGTCTTATTCTTACAAGAATATTATCCGACGTGAAAAAATTGTATATATGTTTTGAATCGTTCAAAAAGTCGAAAAATGACTACATCATATGACATCAGAATCAAAATAATTGTCAAAACACTGTTTCAAAAGAGGGAATTGGGCTATATTTCGCGTTTTCGAAGCGACTCTTATGCAATGTGGCCTCTTATTGGTGTAGTATTTTCCTTTTTGGGAGAGTTTTATGTCTTTTTAGAGTATCAATTCTTTACAAGTCTTTTGAGCTTGCCTAAAATCTTATGATCATCTTTTTTATTAAAATAAGAAATATTGGATAAATGATTAGATTATTAAATCAGCCTAAGGTATACGTTATGACCACAAAAAAACCTCGGCCGCAAAATAAATTATTTTTAGAGAGGACGAGGTTTTTTGTTACTTCAATTCAACAGTTGCTCCTGCTGCGGTGAGTTTTTCTTTTGCCTCATCAGCAGTTTTTTTGTTGACTTGTGTCATAACTTCTTTTGGTGCTGTGTCAGCAAGATCTTTTGCTTCCTTAAGACCAAGTGTTGGAACGAGTTCTCGAATAGCCTTAATAACAGCGATCTTGTTAGCGCCAGCGCTAGCCAAAATAACATTGAAGACTGTTTGTTCTTCAGCTGGGGCTGCATCAGCACTTGCTGCTGCGCCTGATGCTGGAGCTGCTGCTACAGCCATAGCTGCTGCAGAAACTCCGAATTTTTCTTCAAGAGCTTTAACAAGCTCAGAAAGTTCGAGAACAGACATCTCTTCAATTGCTTTCATTAATTCATCATTTGTTAGTTTTGCCATAAAATCTGTTCACCCCCTTTAAGCTTTTTTTTGAGCGATTGCATTAAGTGTCATAACAAGTGTTTGCATATTCCATGAAAGTGCACGATGTAGACCTTGAATAGGAGACATCATCATGCCCAAAAGTTGTGCTCGAAGTTGAGGAAGTGGTGGAAGCGTTGCCAATTTGAGAACCTGCTCTGCTGTAATAGGATTTTTTTCAATAATGCCAAATTTAATTTTTGGCAAATCAAGTTCTTTTGCAGTTTTTGCGAGGTTTTTGAGTGGCTCAACGATATCTCCATAGATAAAAAGAGTAGCTGTTGGTTGTTCAAAATTTTTCTTGTCTTCATCTGAAAGGTTGTATTCAGAGAGAGCTCGAAGCATAAGGGTATTTTTGACAGCAACAAAATCTGCATCTAATTTTTTTGATGTCTTTTTGATAGCCTCTAATTGAAGATGAGTAAGGCCTTGGTAATTTACGAAAACAAAAGCCTGTGATTTTTGAACCTTTTCTGAAAGTTCTGCTACAAGCTGTTCTTTTCGAGCCTTGCCTTGGTGAGGCTTTGGCTGGTATTTCATTGATGCTGTTTTGTTAGCCATATATTTCCTAATAAAAAAGCACTCGAGGTGCTTTTAAAGGATGTAGGTAGTAGTGTGTAGGGAGTAGTTTTTGAACTAAGCGCTATTACCTAATTACTAAATCCTAGTGAAGCCCTCGGCAGGAATGTTTAACCATTTGCTATTAGCCATAGGCTATATGCTTTTGGGCCTGCTGTCTTTGGACTTATGTATCATAGCAGAATAGATAGAAAAGATCAACTCATGAATGATTATTGTGTTTGGAAAAACCATTGGAGAAATGTTGAAGATGAGCTTGCATCAGGAAACAGATTGTTAAGAATCTCAAGTGAGTCTTCTTTGTTAGCGACCAGTTCTTCGTTAATAGCAGCCCTTATTGCCCCACAGAGTTTTTTTATGCATTCTGCAGGCTCACGAGAAGATTGATCTTTAAGAAAAATAAGTTCGCTTGGATTATTCATCATTATGGCAAGTATTCTCCCAAACTCTTCTCTTGGATCAGTAAAATAGTAGCGATCACCATTTTTATTTCGTTGAGGTTTAAATATTTTATCAAGATCTAAAAAAAGCTTAAAATATGGATTCTGTGCTTCAGTATACGTTGCTGCTCCGTGACTTCCTATTTCATTAGTCTCATATTCATCTTTCATTCTTAATACGTCGCGGTGTGTTTTTATAAAAGTGCTTATAATAACACTGGTGGAAGTGTTGGGGAATGATGCAAGCATTTTGTCAAAGATAACTTCTCCCCATGCTGCATTGAGATGATAGTATCTCTCTTTTTCATCTAGGTATCCCAATGATTCTCCAAGCACAAGGCGTGAACTATTATCAGTTAGTGTATAGAGTTTTCCATTTTTTGACCATTCATTACCGCGTAGATATATTTGTGGGGTGTAGTCTGCTCCAACTCTTGAGAAAAAATTTTGCAGTGAACTTTCTAATTCCTGCGGCATTCTGGCATGGTTTTCTTTTATGATTGAGACAACTGTATTTGATGTGGGCCATTCGATTTTTGTGTAGTCGTCTGGCATAAAAGTGTATCTTCTTGCGTGTTCCTCATCAGGCTGTTGACCAGCTTGTGCGGTATGAAAAGTGACAACAGTTGAAGATGTCTCGTCGATTGGATACCAGTCGATTGGTATGTATGATGCGCGTTGTTGTCCCTCAAGAGAGATCTGAAAACTGTAAGGGATTTTAAGAGAATTTCCGTTGTTGTAGACGATGCAGGGTTCAACTTTTTCCCTACCATCCTCACCAAGGGTTGTTGTCGAGATAACGCAGTTATAATTTTTTCCTGCTCTGTCTGAGAATGCGGAAAGCTCAAGAGGATTAAATAGTACTGAGAAGCCGTGAGTCCCAACCATTCCCGGAAGGATATCATGATAGACTGTCTCACCATTTAGGGCAGTTGTGTCAGCTTTTTTATCCAATAGTTTTTGAGCAAAATCAGGAGCGCTGACATTTGTGAGAGTATCATAGAGCGATCTTGCTAATAAACCTCCAGCTCCAGCAAGTAATGTCAGTCCAAGCGCTGCTTCATATCCAAATTGACGCCTTGTGTGTGTGGAGAGTGGTATGTCGTTCTCTCCAAGAGTAGGTGAGGGTCTTTGACCATCTCCAGCCTTGAATCCTTGTGCATATATTTGTAAATCTCGACCAGTCATACCATTGGGATCAAGCGGTAAAAATCTACGAGGAATAATATTTCCGTCATAACTTTGCCCTGATTGCATCTCAGGCGGAAGGTGAGGAGACGAGGCGAGTTCTATTTTTGATGACATAATATGCAAAAAGCTGCCAGTTCGGCAGCTTATTCTTGTGGGTGAGTATAGTACGATTACTCGTGAGAGTCAAGGCTAGCTTGGGGAGGAATCTGTCTCGGGTCTGGTCATAAGTCCAGTTCTATAAAGTTCATTCATGAGATCTGGTAGCCCTTGTTCGGTTGGAAAGTAGTAGGGTTCATATGCATTAGGATTTCGTTTGGGTTTGCCAGGCTTATTATCTTCAAGCTTTTCAGGATGTTGTTCATAGAACTCCTTGACTATTTTATTCATATCCTCGTAGTTTTGACGAGTTGCCTCTTGCATCCTTTCAAGCCACTCATTAGCTGCTTTCAGCCCACCGCCTTCTTCCTGTGTTCTTTCAAGCATCATGTTATAGCCTGCAGCTATAAAAGCTGCATCATGGGTAGGTGGGCGAGGACATTTGACTTGCGTTACAAGGGTCTCAATAGCCTCAGGTGTGGCATCTATCACAAGAAAATTTTCTTCAAAATGAAAGTCTCCCTGGCCATTTAATTTCCGTGCATTGCTACTTCGGGGAGCGTTTTCAGTTCTTTTTGCCACCTCACGCGCTGTAAGAGATGTTTTTGCCAACAAAAGAAATTCGTCATGTTCACGGACATGATCACGAGCTTCGCCGATAATCCTAAAATCTGTTACGTCTTCACCAACGATAGCAATTTCCTGAAATCGTTCCTCAGCTGAACTTTCTTTGATATATGTATCATCTACATCTTGAAGAACACCTGTTTTGAGTTCTTTGCCATTTTCTAGTTTTATTCTTTTGAAACGAGCATCAAGCATGCCAGCAAAACTCGCCCCTGGCATATCACCATAAGGACTATTTTTTTTGCTTCTGTATTGAAGAATCATTTTGTTATCTGCTGTAATAAGAACACCTGCTGTGCCTGTAACAGCGCCTAAATCCAGAGATTCTTCAGTGTCGTCGGGGCTACTTGCCACGGCATAGACAGGATAACTAATAGGTCTTGTATCAATAAGAAGCTTATTTCCAGCCCGTTCAATTTTACGTATTCCAACTTTCTGCACATTTCGAGTCCCAACTTTAAGACCTAATCTATCTCGAAGATTATATTCTTTAAATAACGGCCTTAGTTCTTTACGAAGCATTCTCATCTCCATTAATTTTTCTTGCAGTTGTTCAGTTGTTCCAGCTTGCTCCTTAAGCGTTGCTGTTTGATCTATAAGGCTAAAAAGTCTTCTAACATCTGGCCTTTTTTCATGAGGGAAATCTCCAGGAAGAGCAAAGAATGCCTCTGTTCCCATGCCTCGTCGGAGGTCTCCTCTTTGTTCTTGGTTGAGTGCAAGAGGAGTGGCAGGCAATCCTGTCACAGGATCTCTGTCACGGCGGGGAAGGCTGTGTCTTGTCTGAACCTCAAAGCCATGAGGGTCTGTAGAGAGAAAATTTATGGTAAAGAAGCCTACGTCAAATTCAGCTTTTGGTTCAACAACGGGATTTACTTCAGCATTTTCAGGCATAACTTTATTCTAGGGTAGGTTTACTCCGTCGTCAATTTAAGCGTTAGAGTGAGGCGAGGTCGAGGTGAATTGCCCTACTTCGCTAAAGCTTCGCGGGGTAAACAGGACTTATAAGGAGGCAATATCTAAACGAATTGCTGGGGACATGGTTGATTTGAGAGTGATGCTTCTAATTTTTTTACTATCAATTGCATTAAGAACTGTTTTAACATTCTCGCGAATTTTATCTTCACCAAAAGAGACTTTTCCCACAGAGATGTGAAGAAGAGGGAATTTAGACTCTGTTTTGAAATTAATTTGTCCACCTTCATACTTTTTAGCAACTTCTTCAGGTTTTGGAGTAACAGTGCCATTTTTTGGATTTGGCATAAGTCCTCGAGGTCCAAGAACTCGTGCTGCTTTTGCCAATTTTGGCATACTGTCAGGGGTAGCAATAAGGATATCAAAATCGATATTTCCTGCCTCAATTTTTGCAAGAAGTTCATCAAGAGTTTTTTGATCAGCACCATTTGCGATAGCAATTCTCATTTGTTTTCCAGTTCCATGGGGAAGGCTAACGCTGCCTGAGACGCCTGTTTCAACTGTCGTAATATGAAGCTCGACTGTCTCATCAAATTTCGCCCTTTTTAACTGAGGCAAGAGAGTAATAGCCTCTGAAAGAGAATAATTTTTATTTTTATCAACGAGATCTACTTTTGTCATATAACTTTTTGAACGGATTTTTTTATTTGTCTTAACAAATTTTTCTTTTTTCTGTTTTTTCTGAAGTTTTGTTTCTTCAACTGAAGCTGCTTCAACTTTTTCAATAACTTGATCAGTAGAAATTTCAGTTTGTTTTTCAGCCTTTTTAGCTTCCTTACGAACTTTAGCTTCCTCAGCCTGTTTGAGCTCTAACTCTTCGTCTCCTAATGCTTTTACTCTAATTTTTCCCATATGTTATTAATTCATAATTCACAATCTAGAATTCAGAATTCTAAATTTTGAATTAGCTTGAAACCTCCACTCCCATACTTCGTGCTGTACCCGCGACGATTCGTGTTGCCATGTCAAGATCATCGGTATTAAGATCTTCCATTTTGTCTTTAGCAATTTGCTCAGCTTGGGATTTGGTGATAGAACCTGCTTTTTCTTTTCCAGGCTTTTGTGACCCGCCTCGTCCAAGTGCCTTTTTGATCATTTCAGCCATAGGAGGCTTTTTGGTAATAAAAGTAAAGGTTCGGTCTTCAAAAACAGTAATAACAACAGGAAGAAGATTGCCTTTCTGATCTGCTGTTTTGTCATTGAAGGCCTTTACAAATTCCATGATAGGAAGTCCGTGTTGACCAAGAGCTGGTCCAACAGGTGGTGCAGGAGTCGCTGCACCTGCTTGGATATTAAGCTTTATTAATGTTTTAATTTTTTTAGCCATATTTTGTTTAGTAGGTAGTAAAGTAGGCAATAGCGTGTAGTTAAAACGTAACTAAAAGCTACTTACTATCTTCTACATCCTTCTTATATTTTTTGTACTTGCAGGAAATCAAGCTCAACGGGCGTTTCTCGTCCGAAGATACTTACCAAGACGCGTAGTTTACCACGAGTCTCATCTATGCTGTCAATAGTACCCAGAAAATCTGCGAAAGGTCCATCAACGATTTTGACCGCTTCACCAAGAGAGAATGAAGTTTTGTACAGAGGTTCTTCTTGTGTCATGAACTGTTGAATAGCCTCAACTTCTTTCTCTGAAATTGGCGTTGGTTTATTGCCAGCACCAATAAATGCTGTAACTCCTTGCGTTGTTCTAACAAGAAGCCATGATTCATCATCGAGAATCATTTTGACAAGAACATATCCTGGAAAGATTTTTTCACTGACTTCTTCTTTTTTTCCACCTTGCACTTTAATGGTTTGGCGAGTAGGAACGATGATGTCAAAGATGCGGGTCTCAAAACCCATCGTCTCAACACGTTGTTTGAGATTGCGAGCTACTTTATTTTCATGACCAGCATAGGTATGAACAATGTACCATTTAGCAGCCTCAGATAATGATGCTTTTTTAATTTCTTCTTCAGATGGTCCGTTTGGTAAATCGGTTGCTTGTGTCATAAGTTACTATTGTTATTTTAATAACGATTCTGTTAGTTTAGTAAGAACAAAGTCTATGCCACCGATGTAGAGTCCTACAACAAGACTTGCAAACATAACTATCAGCATTAATTTCATAAGTTGCTGACGTGTTGGCCAGACGACTTTTTTTAACTCATCATATGTTTGGGTAAGAAAAGAAACTGGCGATGTCATAAACAAAACTCAAACCGTAAAACTCAAATGTCAAGACGAGCTTTGAGATATATGATTTGAGATCAAGTAATTGTACCAAATCCTCATTGACATGTAAAGAGAGCTCGCGTACAATTAATTTTACTTTGTCATGGCAGGTAAAATTTTATCTTTTGTGACAAAATAGAATATGGCAAAAAGGATACGAAAAGCCGTTATCCCCGCAGCTGGTTTTGGGACCAGATTTCTTCCTCAGACAAAAGCTCTTCCTAAGGAAATGCTTCCTATTGTAGATAAGCCTGTTATTCAATATGTTGTAGAGGAAGCTGTAGCTTCCGGTATTGAGGATATCGTAATTGTTACAGGGGCTCTCAAAAGAGCAATTGAGGATCATTTTGATGTACCAAATCAGGACCTTATCAAGAATTTAGAGCAGGGAAATAAGCAAAAGCTTCTTGAAGAGACAAAAAAAATAGCAGATCTTGCTAATTTTATTTATGTACGGCAGAAGGGGCCTTATGGTAATGGTACTCCTGTTCTTGCTGCAGAGCCAATTATTGAAAATGAAGCTTTTGCTGTCTTATGGGGAGATGAATTTATTTACGCAAACCCTCCCAGGCTTTCCCAGATGATTGATGTCTATGAAAAATACGGGGGAATTGTTATATCGGGAGTCAGAATTGATAAAAAAGAAGATCTTAAGAGATATGGGATCGCTGATTTGGATCCTGTCGAGGGAAATGTTTATAAAATTAAAAGTATTGTTGAGAAACCAGAGCCTGATGAGGCGCCTTCTAATATCGCAACTCATGGAGCATACATCGTCCCTCCTGAACTTTTTGGAGCGCTCAGGTCACTTGAGCCTGGGAAAGGTGGAGAAATTTGGCTTGTTGATGCTATTAACAAGCTGCAAGACTCAGGGGTTCCTGTCTATGCTGTTGAGATTGAGAATGGTAAGTATTATGACACAGGAAATAAGCTTGAGTATATGAAGACAGCTGTAGAATTAGCGCTTGAGCATCCGGATATTAATGGAGATTTTAAGGCATTTCTAAAAACACTTAATCTTGATTAGGATATGAGAGGGCGAGAGAGTCGCGATCCGTATGAGGTCGGCAAAATGAATGAATATGCCCAAATCGTTGATAGTCCCTATGATATTATCATTCCCCGCGGAGATCCTCATCCATCAATCACAGCAGTCGGAGGCAATGCTGTCGAAGTAGTAAATTTTGTTTCAAGAAATAGGAAATCAATTGCTATTGGTGCATCTGCAGCAGTCGTAGGTGCTGGTGGTGCAAAGGTTTTGCATAGATACATCAGATCCAGACAGCCCTGAGTCTTTTTGCTATGATAGATAGATGCGAAAAGAACTGAAATTTTTTCTTGTTGGTATCGGTTTTTTTCTTCTTTTTATCCTTTTTTCTTATCTAGTCCACAAAGATTTTTTGACTCGAATTGATTTTGATACGACCGTGAGGCTTCAAAATAACATCACTCGTAATGTTGATGATGTTTTCTCATTTTTTAGTGACATAGGGAGCTTTGAGCCGATGCTTGTTATAGTAATTTTCACCCTCATTTATTGGCGAAAAATTATTTCTGGGATTATGCTTTTTGGTGGTTTTGTGGGATTTCATGTAATTGAACTTTTTGGAAAATTTTTTGTTGATCATCCGCCACCTCCTGAATTTATGCTTCGAACACATAAAATTGTGCAGTTTGATCAATTTCACGTAAGGACAGAGTTCTCCTATCCATCAGGCCATAGTGGGAGAGCCGTTTTTTTAGCAACAGTTCTCCTTTTTATTATCTGGCATAGTGGATGGTCAAAACATACAAAAATATTTTTATCAATTTTGGTTGGTGTATTTGTTGTTAT
Organism: Candidatus Levyibacteriota bacterium; assembly: GCA_016214555.1. GTDB lineage: Bacteria > Patescibacteriota > Microgenomatia > Levybacterales > UBA12049 > JACROF01. Next base: position 30,442 of record JACROF010000003.1, on the reverse strand, counting down.
TATGCTTGTGTCCAGAATCTATTTAGGCGAGCATTGGTTTTCTGATGTTATAGGAGGAGGTCTTTTAGGATTTGCTTTAGGGTGTATGGGATTGGTTTTTTATTACTTCAAGGGATTTAAAAAAATTTTGAAGAGATAAAAAAAATGGCATTCCGAGACGAGCCCGGAATGCCAAATTGGAGAAAAGGAAAGTTACTCTTTTTTTGTTGAAGCTTTAGAGGGTGATCTCAAAGCATCAACAGATAGAGTCAGTACATAGATAGACAGGCCGATTATGACTCCTGCAAAGTTAGTGGAGGCAGCTCCATCAGTCTTTGCTAGGACGATAATTCCTCGGACCAAGACAGGCGTGAGTATGGGTGCGACAACAAGCCACAACCACCACTCACTATGTGTCCAGATATCCCGACCAGTGTTTCTTTGTGTGTTGTAGGAATTTTGCAAGGCAATAAACATCCCTATGGCACCGATGAGTAGCATGAACCAGAATTGGTCATACCAGTGATGCGTTGGATGATAGTCCTGCGTTCCTCTTGAGACAAAGTACGCAATAAGTCCAAATCCAAGCGTCATACCTGCCCAAAACGTTGAGTAGGGTAGGAAATATAGCTTGTGTTCAGGCTCAATGCTGTAGCGGATCGCCATCGTAATGAAAAATCCGAGTGCGACAACTTCAATTGCCGCAAACCAAGGAGCGACTTCTGAGAAGTACGCCATGGTCACACTGTGCTTTAGCATGTCTACAATGTCCATTTGTCTAACCTTTCTTTTGGTTTCGAACGCCGCGAATGATCATGGTCGTTGATTGCCAGAGATATCTGGCAAAGACTATCGGAGGAGCTTTAAGCCCCTTGAGTCTAGATATGATCGATTGTTCGATATTTTCACCTGTTGTGTATTTCGCACTGTGGATGCGAAGTTGAGCAAGGAATGCAGCGCTCTTGATGAGGCTATACGTAAAAAGTTCAGGATCGTTCGTGACAGCTATGCGCATACAGCATGAGCCATCCCGGGCATAGGTAATATTCCAGCTTCCATTACACATGCCAATCAAGCAGATAAGATGAGCCTCCCGGAAGGGGAGATCATCAATTTCCTCAAGGCCAACACAGGCGACAACTTCGTAGTCACCGCGTTTTGCTGTCTCAGTCATTTCTTTCCCTTTCAAGGTGCAAATGAAAAGGTTGGTATATGGCTCGTGCCATGCCTTTTCACGTTAGGTGGATTATAGCAAATGGCGAGGAGAAACTCAAAAACTATAAGATAGAAAGGGAATATTATTTTCTTTTTCTAAAGATTGCGCGGACAATTCTTTTTGCTTTGGTAATATCTTTTTTATCCATTTGTTTTTTATGCATCTCATCTGAGAGGTGACGAACTGCGGTTTTGATTTTAGCGGTGTTGACTGTTTTGTCATATTCTTCCCAGTTGAGGCCAAGATTTTCGATAAATTGTCTCTCTACACTATTTGCCATATCGTGATATTTTTCATAGAGCTTCCACTCTCTTGGATAATCTTTTTCAGCATTGGGAACAGTGTCGAGTTTGTCAATCAGCTCAGGCTCAATACCCGATGACTTGATGAGCATATACTCAATAAATTCGTGGAGAAAAATAGCGTTGGTGATCACGTCGTCTTTGAAGTCGTAGGCTACAATCGTGTTGGCAAAATAATCCCCTGCATCGTCATATCGCATGACGTCACGAACCTCAAATTTGAGTTTTTTTAAATCCAAAAGTCGATTTTTTGTCATACCGTTGCGTCGATATCGCCGATTTTAACATCAAATGGTATGTGAAACAAGCCTCGCTCGAGGCCATAGTTAATCCTATTGATAATTGATGATTGATAATCCATGGACAAATAATCGTCTTTTGGTCGATGGTATGATCCAACAATAGCAAAATTCTCAACATTTCTATAGAGTCTGTTAACAGCCTGAGGAATTGATTTCCCTGCTCCAGTAATGACGGCTAAATTCCAATCTGTACCTATGGTGACGATATTATTTCGTTCGTTTCGTCTTACGTCCCACAACCAGACATCTTTTTCGATTTCAGGCTTGTAGTTAATAAGAATATTTGAAGAGATTGCATCGGTGTCTTCATCTCGGTTCATATTAAAAATTGATACGGAGCAGCCAACGGTCCCTAGTGTATAAGGATTTTTCTTTTTGACAAGGCTTTCAAAAAATCCATTGACGCTATTGCATTGTGCGAGTTCATTGAAAAAACTGCTATAACCTGGCCGATTTGAGCAAAACTCACCAAAATACATTTTTCCATCTCTTTTTCCAATGAGAATTGAGGCATCCCAGATAAACCACCCTTTATGCTCTTTAGCCATTTCATCAATGATAGGTGGGAAAGCAATCTTATTGATGCGGTCATTCATATCAGTTGGGAAGCAGAGGTCTTCAGCGCAACCCGTCTGGACTGAGATATTGCCACTGCCAAATGGTTTGTTTTCAAAGAGAAGAGATGTAGCAATGGGTTCACCGTCGTAATAAAATTTTTCAGGCGTCAGCTCGATGATATCGGGAATAAATCTCTCAAGAATAAATCCCAGCCTCTCATATTTGTAAGGAAAATTAGCCAAAACTTCAGCAAGTTGGGTATTGGCAAGTCCTGGGTCTTCAACTGCAGGGACAAAAGTTCGAGCGGTATCAATTTGTCCTTTGAGTACCCAAAGTTCTTTGCTTTCTTTGAGAAATTTTATACCATCTTTGATTTTGGTGAATTCGTGTACCTCAGGGGTGTTAAGTTTGGGGTAGTGTTCCTGAACAAATTGCTTGGCTCTTTTGCGATCAACTTCAAATAAAAAATCTGCTTTTGTTGGGAAATTACCATGAAAGTTAAGATCGCGAATTTTATCTACCCACCTATAAAGACAGTTTTCATCAAAAAAGACAAAGTAGTCCTGAGGGTTGGGGATTGATCTCATCCGTTCAATAACTTTATCTGCAGGCTCAATGGGAAGCATGCCTTGGAAAAGTTGCATTCTTTTATTTCTGTCTTCTTCACCTTCTTTTGCTCGTGATATTTCTTCTTCCAAAACATAATCCTTGATGTTTTGGACCATACCAACATGCACTTCGTATCCTTGCTGATGTAGTTTGTAGGCGATGGGGAGACCAAGACCGGAAAAAGTAATAACTATATACTTCATTGAATAGATATAAGTATCAATAATTTTTTACAAAAAAACAAGAGAGAAATTTAAAAAATTATTTTGCGGAAAAGAGCGCGAATCCAATCCATGCGATGGCAAGACCAAAAGATAAAATACTCAGACTTATTGCAATAATTCGTAATTCATTTTTTTCAAAAAAAGGGATAATTTTTTTCTTGTTTCCCATATATCTAGTATAACGTTTTTCCAAAGAAAAACCCCGGCCATTGGCCGGGGTTAGAAATCTCCTAGGCGCTGCTAGGAACTAGGAAGCTTGAGATTCAATACCTGCTGGAAGCTCGGGAAGCTTCGCAGTGATGACAGCTGGGAGCGGTGCGTTGGCTTGCGCAAGCAGTTGATCAACGACTTCGTCGCTCACCTTGGCCGTAGCATTTTGGATGACACGGTACGTAGTTACGATCGCATCATCGACTGCTGCGCGTCGCTCACGTCCGGCAGCGTAGGCATCGATGATGCCTTGAGTCTGCTTCTCGATACTTGTACCGAGTGCCAAAATGGTCTCGGGGGTTATCGTCGGCGTTTGAATCGCCTGGGCGACTCGAGGCAGGATATCCGCTCCGGCTTCGAAATTCGCGACGAGTACCTCGTTGGTGAGTCTTGCGACTGCGTTTGCGGCTTCGGCTGCGAGTTCTGCCTGGACCATCATCTGCCATCGAAGCATGGTTGACTCGATGAGAGGGATGGTGGTATCGCAGACAGAATAAAGTTTCATCGCCATCGCAGTATCGATGTCTCGAGACTGAGTGATCTGTGGTGACATCGCATAGCCGGCGAATAGGCGGTTTTTGAATTCGGTGAGCCTGAGCGTCAGGTTGTTGGCAAATATTGCAATGAAACGTTTCCGCTCGAACTTGGCGTGATTGACGGGATCGTTGGGGTCGCCAACGATTGCAGCTGCTTCTGCAGCTGCCAAATCGCAAATCATCTCCATCCGTGCGATGGCTTCGATGACGTTGACGATTTCCTGTTCGTTTGCCAGATACAGCTCGTCGTAGAGGCCGACATTTCGTATGAGCTGAGCTTGCTTAGCAAGTAGCTCTGCCTTGATGCCATCGAGCCTTTCGACCGAGGATTGCATATCTTCATGGAGCATTTCCATGTAGGTCTTGCCTCGGTTGAATAGCTTCTTGATCCCGCCCATCGCTTTTTCGTATTTCTCGCGAAGTTCGGGGTCCTTGCTGGTGTCGTAGTGGCCGCGGAAGCTGCGCATCTCATCGTTGATCGCAGCCATCATCTTGTCAAGCTGCGGTATTTCTACCGGAGTGACTCTGGTGCGCATCGAACTGACGAGTGCGTTCATGGCGGCGATCGCTTCAGAGCCGTATACCATACCGATCTGGCTGTTTACCAGCATATTGGGGTAGTCGGCTTGGGCAACGACCGTGGCTTGTTGGAATCTTTCGGGGCTTAATGCCCTGAGGATGTCCTTGCAGATGAGCTGCTTTCGCTCTGTTGCTGTATTTCCCGTCTGCATGAGGGCGGAGCTGGCTGATCCCTGTGGTTGCGGTGGAACTGCTAGAGTGCCGGTTCCGACAACGGGAATCTGAAGGGCTCCTGTCTGATCTGACATCGATTCTTCTCCTTTTTTGGGTAAAGTTTGGCGACGAAAGAATTTACCTGTTTGTTAGGGTTGTGCACCTCCTTGCATATGTCTACAGGCCTTTCTCCATTTCAAACAAAGCCATTACAATGCAGGATTGAATCGCGCTGATTCTTCCTGATCGACGGCACTTTACGCACGATACCATGAGCAAAGCGCCATCGACCCGAAATTAGCTTCATATCGATAGAAATAAAGATAAATTCTTAAAATTTGAATCTCAAGTTGTTAAAGAACTATTTACGTTAGAAAGTAGCAAAACGCAATTGTTCTGTACTAACCTGTAAAGCGTATGGATTATACACTAGAAGTCTTAAAAAGTAAACCTATAGTGATAATAGGGAATATTTATCATTGTAGGTAGAGACGAGCATGTTAAGAGAGTATTAATGTGATCACAACAAAAAAAGCGGTGGCCTGATGGCCACCGCATGAGTGGATATAGTTATCTTTCGTGTAAAGACCTTTCTGAGCTAGGGAACTCGATTTCAACCATGCATCGCTCGAATGGGTGTGTTATGACCACAAGAATGAGGCTCAACAAACAAGCAAAGCTTAGGCCACCAATGCCAACGGTTGTAGGCATTGCTGCATAGGTAAGGCCAATCAGCATCAAGCCTGGTATAAAAGCTATGACAGCTATTGGTGGAGGCGCTTCCATTAGTCCAAGAAATAACATGAAACTAACTGGTATCACCGCGAAGAGAATAGACCAATAAACAAATGTTTTCAGAGCAACCTCAATACTGTCGTGAGGTAGGTCTGTCTCAATCTTGTTGATGTGCAAAAGACCTCTTGTGAGCAGATAGAACAAAGGATACCCAACAACGTACATGAGCGCTTTTATTTTAAGATACATATCTCCTCCTTTAAATGTGCTAAATGAGCTCAAGGTGATTTGCCTGAGAACAGTATGTATTATAGCGAAATGATTGTGATAGAACAATCCCATAGTGCGCTTATAAGAAAAACCCCGGCTATGAAGCCGGGGTGTCGCAATTAATTTCTTTTACCTTGATGCACGCAAGTGCCAGTGTTTTCTCAAGCGACTTGGCTGTAGGAATACCAAGTTTTCTGGCGTAATACAGTTGGTAGCGAGTCTTTGGAGTCTCAGGTGGTACACCAAGGACTACTTTCCCTGACCTCTTCCATGCTCCAAACTCATCGTTGGTGGTAAAACCAGGAAGAGTTCTGAGATCTCGTGGGATCCAGAATGCGATGACAGTTGCTGCTGTAAGAGCTTTCTCTTCCCACTCGACCTGATCATCGAAGAACGCTTTGTGGAAGGTGCCATCATGATCTTCCGGAACAAATACTGTCAAAGGCGTTGCAACCATCTGGGAGAGGAAGTTGAGGGCTTTCTTTCTCCAGGATGGTACGCGCTTTGAGCGAGGTGTTGGTCCGGCAAGAAAGATTGATCTTCCAATTGTTGACGGATCAAAATCTTCCCGAGCGTAGATAACTCGTAGTCCTTTTTTCTCAATTTGTGCTACCGGCGTAGGTTGAGGTACTCCTCCTCGTGCTCCTAGAACTTGCCGAGCAAATTGAAGGTCACGAAGGATATAAAGCTGTCTTGCCGCTCCGACATTTGTCTTTTCAATTTTGTCGCGAACGATCAAATTTTTGGTGCAGAGCGATCTAAGAGAGGAGCGTACCGTTGACTCAGCAAGGCCAAGCTCTTTTGAGATATTGCCTATATAGCATGGACTTTGAGTAGTGACTATATGAGATAGTATTGCTACCTCATTTTTCGTGAGGGTCGGTATAGGGATATTTGTTGGTATGACCAAATCCGTGCCTTTCTTTTTATCAAGGTTAATGTGCCTGCGGTTTGCAGTTGGGGAAGTATAGCATAAAAACGTCCTATAGAGATAGATTTGGAGTTTTTTCCCAAAGAAAAACCCCGGCCAATGGCCGGGGTGTGGGTGGTAAAGTTGGATCAGTGAAAGTAAAGAGCTATTTTTGTTTTCCTTGGAAGCTCTTTCAGATACGCCCAAACAGCCCTATTGAGAAAATTGTCCCTCACGAGCTCGTGAGTGGAAAATGGAAGGAGCTGTTCGACCAAAACATACATGAGCTGCTCGCCATCATTTGTGGTCTGGGTGTTGCCGTAGCAAGTCCTCTCAGTCTCAGGATCGTAGCCAAGATAGGTATGAAATTGCTCTGGAACAGGCATGCTCGGAAGTTTTTCAAGCTCTTCGAAAAGCTCCGATCGCTGGGTGCACTCTAATATCGAGTGAGAAAAATCAGTTTTCACCCAATCGAAATCGAATGGCAAAAGAGCAAGATAACGACCCATCTGCGGTATCCTTTCACTTTTAAAACGACTAAGCTGTGAATGTTCTAATAGCCTTGTGTGGCCATTGACTTAGGTGAACTTTACCATAAATGAAATCAGAAGTCAACCTATAGTATTTATTTGAGAAGCTGGATAGTGGAGAAGGTGGCATCGACTTCTTGTTGATAGCCAACTTTTTCTGGGTCCATCACAGCATAGGATATGCTTACTGCATAGTCTGATTGGGTATCTTTCTGAAGGACTATATATGTGGATTCACCAAGTCCGTGAAGAGTATAGCTAAAGCCAGGATAACCATTGACCACAGTAGCTCTTTTTGGTTGGCTCACCGTGGTGGTGCCATCGACTGTACTACTTTTAATATGTTCATCTACAAAGGATTCCAGCTTCTGACTGTTAAGAGTGATACTTTCAAAGGTAATAATGACTCCATCATACATTTCGGTTTGTCCTCGTTGTGTTGAACCAGTTTTGTAAATACGAATATATTGTCCGTTATTTTGGGTATCTGTTTTGTAATCATTTGGGTAGAGAATGCTAAAAACGCCTTTTGGATCTGAAAGACTACTTCCTCCAGCCTTGAGTTTATCAATTATTTCTGAGCTAGACGAGGAAGGTGCGACTTGGTTTGACTCAGAGAGAGATTTGGGAAGCTGGCGAGTCGTATTATTTTGTATCAGAAGAAATGCTCCTCCAATAACAAAAGAGGTAACAATAATAACCCCGATCAATTTCCTCATAAAACTATTATAAAGGAAAAACTATAAGTAATGTAAGATTTTCGCAAATGTTTGGTTGGATTATGGTTATTTTTAAAAAAAGTGGCGCTTTTGTTATAAACTACTACAATTCTCCTGCACCCGAGAATCCACCACCTATTCGCTATAGAGACAGCTCGATTCATGGGCCAGGAAAGGGATGGGATATGGAATCGCTTAATTTAGCACTTGAAGCAGCAAGAATTCAGATGGATGGAATAGATCCCCAGTCTGAAGCATTTCAAAATCAGGTTGTAGGGTATTATCCTGATCTGGATTATTTTTATACCATGGGTGAGATAATGAGAGTACGAGAAGGATACGTAGGTGAGGCTACATCTTTTAAAGACAGAGTCGCAAGGGAATTTAAAGGAACCTTGAAAACGAATGCATGGGGTTTTTATACAGATGACCCAGAGCATGCAAGAGAGGTGGCAATACGACGTATTGGCCAGAATCCTGAGTATGTCGACATAGAGGGAAAAGTTGTGCCAAGTGAAGGGGTTATCGATCAGATTCGTCAAGGTTCACCACAGGGTCAAAATTTTGTTACTCGTGAGATTAATAGGATTGATATCCAGCAGCGCATGCTCAAAAATAGCAATCTGCTTTAATTTTTTCTTGCACCATTGGGGTGGTTATGGTTGGAATAATAATGTCCGCTTTTTAATTTTGTTTTACGTGCTAAGCAACTATGTTGGGTGTATTATTCAACTGAGAATAGAAGGGGACACATTTTTACATGATTTTTTAAATCAGATATTGCCTCAGTCAGTGTAGATTTGCTAATTTTCTTTTTCTTTCCACTCCAGGGGTCAATGATAGTTACAAATTCTTTTGTTGCTTTCTCTAGAATTATGAAATGTGATACATGAGAATAATCACCTAATGCATGGTTATCAATATGACAAATAAGTGGTTTTTCATTAAGTAATTCAGTGATAAAAGCCATATCTATCTTTTTGTGAGTAACATGTATTTTTTTATTGCCTATAAATGCTTTTTGAAGTGTTGTAGCAAAAAAATTATTATCTGCATAAATTTTAATGTTGCCATCATACTTTTTGACAAACTCTTCAGGAATACCCACAACATAGAAAGGATATTTTCTGCTTGACCCTTTAAGAGCCAGTTCCTGTTCATCAAACTTTGTAAACTGTTTTTCTTGAAGCATCAAAAAACAAGCTGCCAAGCAGCTATGGGTAAGTGTTTGTTGATATGGAGAAATAACCATGGTGATATTGTAGATTTTATATTTTTATATGCAACAAGAAGATAGGTCTATGTGGATATGTTGGAACGTATTATTTACAAAAATTACTGAAATTGTAGTTCATTTCTGATCCTCATTAAGATTTTACCCATATGATTTTGTCCGTTTCCGTCTTTACCATTTCCCCAGAAATCATCAAGTGGGTTATCTTCTATGATCTCCTCATTACCAGTTGCGAGTAATGCTTTTCTGACTTCGTCGTGTTGTTTCACTTTTTCAGCAATGATTTTTTGAAGTACAGACACTTTTGTCTCATCCCAGTTGCTTCTCCTTTGTGGTTTATACTTCTTACCAATCTCAAATGCCTTCAGCGGACTGCCCGCGCTTTTGATTTCTTCCTTTATTTTTTCATTATCGAATTTCGCAGCATGAAAAGCATGTTCAACGGTAGGATATAAAACTCCATCTATTTTTATAGAGTGGGATGAGAAGTTGGAGAAGGAGAAATAAGAAGTCTCGTAATATGGTATTTTAATCATGAGGAAATTATATCAGAGACTGAGTATCTTTTAATGTGTTTTCAAGCATTTTATGAATTCGTTTCCACCCAGCAGTGGTTTTGAAATATTGCTCACAATTAATAGCGTCTTTTTCACTTTTAAATGCAGAATAGTAAATTAATTCATAGGGAATATTTGGTTTAGTGGCATTATTTTTGCCATTATTGTGAGATTTTATTCTTTCTTTTAAGTCAGAGGAATAGCCAAGATAAAGTTTTTGATTTTTTAAACTTCTGAGGATGTAGAAGTAAAACATGATGGCAGGCCACATCCATCTTCTACTTCTATTCACGTGGCTAGCCACGTTCATGAACGAACCACAATTTGTTTATATAATTGTGGAGAAGTGAACTGAATGTAGCAGGGGCGCACAGATTCGAACTGTGAAAAGCAGTTTTGGAGACTGCTGTGATAGCCATTTCACTACACCCCTAATTCAGGTATAAAGTATACAGTATTTAGTATTAAGTATAAAGGAATGAATGATGAGATTTGAGGTGGAAATATAAGAGTATAGTATGCTTGATTCTTTATACAAGATACTAAATACTTATTTGAGTTTCTCGTTTTCTTTGTGCTCTGTTACCTTTTGACAGTGTTTGCAGAATTTGTTAAGTTTTAGCTTGTCTGGAGTCTCAAGCTTGTTTTTTTGCGAGACGTAATTGCGGTTTTTGCAAACCGAACAAACGAGTCCAATAATGATGCGATGTTCTCCTTTTTTTGGCATAAAAAACTCCTAGAGCGATAGTATACACGATTTGAAGCAGAAATAAAAGATCTCTGAGCCCAAAGCGGGAATCGGACCCGCGACCTAGTTCTTACCAAGAACTCGCTCTACCACTGAGCCATTTGGGCTCGTCGAAGCTCGACTTCTTGTTTTCATCCGAACTTTTTTCGGATTTCAACCTATCGTCGGTTTCTCCTCTTCAAAATCCTTTGGATTTTGAGCACATCAAATTTGTTTGAAATTTGACAAGGAAGATTTGATAGAAAGCTGAAGTCCCGACTAAATCGGAACGAAAGCAGATATCAAAAATCTGACGTGGTGCTGGAGGAGGGACTTGCACCCCCGGAGGCCTTTCGACCGCGTGGTCTACAGCCACGTGCAATTGCTACTCTGCCACCCCAGCCTGGAGCCGACTGTCGGATTTGAACCGACGACCTGATGTTTACCCGCCTGCCATGTCTGGAGCCGAGACGGGGATTTGAACCCCGGACCTGATGTTTACAAAACAACTGCTCTACCACTGAGCTATCTCGGCATCTGGCGGGCAGGCAAAACAACTGCTCTACCACTGAGCTAAGTCGGCTAAAGTTTAGAGCTTCATTTTAGCAGAGAAGCGATCCTACGAGCAAGGGCTAACGAGTAAAAAAATGGGGGAGAATGATTTCTCCCCCGAAAAAATGTTCATATCACTCACGTAATAATTCCTTGCCACTTATCCCTGGCCTGACTAATTTTTGCGTGAAACTCACGTGGATCAGGGATGCCGCTTGGTTCAATTACAAGTCCATTTCGGTGGCCAAATCCCTGAAAGAAAGAGATTACTACCTTCTCAGTTATGGGATCACGCATCTCGCTTCCTACGATAAATGGAGCGCGGAGATTGATCCATAAATTGGGTGAATGGGAATTGGGTGATTCATAAAAGCCATCGTTGACGATGATCTCTGAAAGTTCTTCACGGGAAATTCCAGTGATTCGCTCAAGACTGTTGCTGCTTTGATCATAAAAAATCGCCCTGTATGGTCTCTCGGGATCGAAGGGAAAGAAATCAAAGATATAGAGCAATTCTACAAAAAGAAGACTCGATCCGTTCTTCTGAAACTTTTCAAGTGCTGCTTTCATGATATTCTCCTCCCGAGCGATGAAACGTTAAGGTACACGACTGACTTTGGGTCAATCGAAGAAGAGTATAACAAAAGCAACCTATAAGATCAATGAAGGTATGTTTGTAAAATATGGGAGATAAATTCTGCTCCTTGAATACCGAGCTAACGGTTGCTCATTTTTCTCGAAGTGTAAATTAGGGAGGCTATCTTTATCTTTTGAGAATAAAGAAAACCGCCTTGTTGTCCGATGTCCATCGGACTACCTCAATTAAATGGTTTGTAGAAAAAATTAAATGCAACCAACTCAAGTATCAAAGAGCTGGATCAGTATAGGTTTCTCCCATAGTGGTGTCAAGGTGTATAGTCGTTACTCGTGAAAATCGCGGTATTTATTACTAGATCAGTCCAAGCTCTGTCTAAAGTATTTTTGATTGTTTTTATCTAGAGTAAAACTTTATACAAGGCCGAGCATATGAAGGCAAAAAGTATAGACAACGCTCACTAGTGACATAAGAGAAAATCCACCAATTGGGAACATGAGGAAGACAAGAAGAAGCAACGTTCCAATTGAGCTAAGTGATAGGTAAGAATCAGCTATTTTTTCAGGAAGGATAAGTGCAAAAATTTTTGATCCATCAAGAGGAGGAATTGGCAGGAGGTTAAAAATGGCGAGTGAAAGATTGACTTTAATAATAAGACCCAGGAAAATGACAAGGATTCCTAGGTTTCCTTGATAATTTCCATTAAGAAGTTTAAAAAGTATTGTTGCAACAATGACGAGAGCAATATTGGTTGCAGGGCCAGCCAGAGATACGAGAGCGATATCTTTTCTCCCATCTTTGAGATTAAATGAATCAACAGGGACTGGCTTTGCTCCTCCAAAAATTATTCCAGTATTTGAGAGAAAAAGCAAAAGGGGAAGAATAAGACTTAAAAAAGGGTCTATATGGGGACGTGGATCAAGAGTCAGCCTCCCAAGTAGTCTTGCTGTGGGGTCACCTAATTTACCCGCTACATACCCGTGAGCAATTTCATGAAGAATTGCTGAATAAACAAGTATGCCAATAGTAGCTATGCCAATGGGAGAAAAAAGTGAATCCATAATAAAAAATGTTACATCTTAAATGGGAAATCTCAAAACCACCGAGTTTGACTTTAGGATTTTTTGTTTTAGATTTGTGATTTGAGTTCTCAGATTTTAGATATTGTTATTGTAATTGTAGCTGATTTTTAGTATACTAGCAATTCAAGACCAGAAGTTTTATGGTCATGGAGATAAATATGGCAATGCAGTGTACAATTTGTCACAAGGGAGTCCAGTATGGACACAATGTTTCTCATTCAAAGCGTCGAACACCTCGTGTTTTCAGGCCAAATCTTCATAGTGCAAAAATTGTAGTTGATGGAGCTACTCAAAGAGTAAAACTTTGCACAAAGTGTCTTCGTATGTACAAAAAAGTTGTGGCCGCAGCTAATGAGAAAGTAGACCCTCAGGGAGAAGTTGCTCCAGTTGCTGCCTAAGCTTTGGGTATCCGTTAAGAAATTCCTCGATTGTCACTATCTTTTTCCCCTCAACTTGTATTCGTTTTTCAGGATAAAATTTAATAATTTGCTTACTTCCGTTTGGCATTGTGAGTCTCGTCCATACGCTGGGCCAAGGGTAAAATGCTCTGATCATGCGATCTAAGACATCCGGCATTGGAGGATTGGCACTATCAAAATATCCACTTTCTTTCGTCGTTTTCTCACAGTAAGTTGCATCGTTATCGTTTTGAGGAATAGGAGTAAGTTTTTTTTCTACAAAATCATGTATGACTTGAGGAAGTTGGTCAGCAGCATCCTTAAACATACTCTGGTGAAGACTTTCAAATGTCTGATCGTTTGAAACTGGCACTGTCCATTGCTTAAGTATTGGGCCGTGATCCATTTTTTCATCCATAAGCATGATGGTGACGCCACTTTCTTTGTCTCCATGAAGTAACATTGTCTGAATAGGTGAGCTGCCTCGATATTTTGGGAGGAGCGATGGATGGATATTGATACTTCCATATTTTGGAATATCAAGAATACTTTGAGGGATAATTTTTCCGTATGCTGCAACCACAAAGATATCGGGTTTGATATCTTCAAGGATCTGTTTTGTTTCGTTATCAAGTTTTTCCGGAGTAAGGATTGGAATAGGGGGAAAGGTTGTAGTGGCAAATTGTTTAACAGGCGTTGGCGTGAGGACGTGATGTCTTCCTTGTGGTGAATCAGGGGTTGTGATAACTCCTACGATTTCAACATGTTTGCTGAGGTTTTCCAAAATAGGAATAACAAAAGTAGGAGTACCAAAAAAGACAATTTTTAGGTTCATTATGGACAAATTGTATCACAGTAGGCATTTATGTATAGTAGATATATGTCAGATCTTATCCCAGTTGATGCACATATTCACAGATCCCCTCCGGGAAATAAACTTGTATCAAGAATTCCTGTTCGTACACTTCCTTCCCCAGATCCTTCAGTTCGAGAGATGATTGATATGGAGTATAGAAAGCCTGATTTTTATTGGGGAAAAGTTAATGCTGTATATGATGGTCTCGTTTCGGACATGAAAAGATTGCTAGTAGGAAAAGTTCCGGAGCATGTATGTGATCGATACGGAGATTTATTAGGTGGGCCATTTCGACTTGATTTCGATACTTTTTCTGATCGAGTAAAGCCTGGCGAGTTAGGAAAAGAGGCAAGTGCTAGAATTCAGCACAATTTAGCACACAATCTTTTTTATGGAGCAACTGAGGGTGCAGATCCTGCATTTTCTGACAATATGTATAAAATATTAAAAATGCATCATGATTTATTTGAGAGAAGTCAGGTTGCATATTCATCGAGTCTTCATAATTTTTGGTCAGGAGTGAAAAGTGAGTTAGCAGTTGCTAAAGTATTAACTGAGAATGGCTATACCGTTATTTTGCCTAACTATGCCGAAGAGCCAAATGATTTTGGTATGACCCAGGAAGTTCTTGATTGGGATGTACGATCGGGTGTGGATCTTGTTGCAGCAAAGCACGGTCAAGTGTATCTCCTTGATGTTAAAGGCAGACTTGCAGATGAAGGTGGATTTGAGGACGATGATAGAAAAGAACTCAGAAGGCATGTTTCAGTCCATGCTAATCGTGACAGAAGACCTAAACAAGTTCAGTGGGGCAACTTGCCTAATAGCCTGAGGGGTGTAATAGATTATTGTTCCCCTGAAAGAGATTGGAGGAGGGGATTGGTAATGATTCCTACTGCCCCTGGCTATCTTCGTGCTTTTAGAGAACCACCAGAAGGAACGTCACCAAAAGCTGAGCTTCAACGATTTGCTACTTTTACTGATAAAAGCTTGCCAAATACCTTACTTCAGGGTATCATTCGTTTACAAGCTTTCTAATATGGAACAAAGAAGATCAGTACCAGGACAACCAATTGAAGAAAAACCATCTACATCGGATCAGAATGTAATATTACATGAGATGATTGAGCGTGCGCGTAGAGAGATTGATGCTATTCCCATGGGTGAATTTCAGAGTGGACAGAATGAGCCACAGGTAAATCCTCTAGACGACTAATTCTTCAAATTCCGTCTCTCCCTTTTTATTCTTCACTGATTTATATAATTGTCCTTTTTGCTCAAGAACGCGTCTTGGGAAAAGAATTCCCTGGAGATGGTCATATTCGTGTTGAATAATTGTAGCTAAAAATCCATCAAAATGTTTGGTTTGTTCAACTCCATTTTCATCCATGTAGGTTAGATCAACTTCAGGATATCTTTTAACAATTCCCCATACATCTTGAAGAGAGAGACAGCCTTCCAATTTTACTTCTTTGTTTTCTTTAGTTTTTTTTGTTTTTACTTTTTTCTCAACATCATCACTTAATTTCTGTTCTTTGGGGATGCTGAGAACGGGATTAATACATGTGAGAAGAGGATCATTTTTTGACTCTTTGATAATAAAGATTTGAAGAGACTTTCCAATTTGAGGAGCAGCGAGTCCAACACCTTCAGGATCTTTGGCGCTGCTGAGTGCTTTTTCCATCTCAATTATCAAAGAGGAGATATTTTTATCTACTCTTGTAACCTTTTTTGCAATGGAAGAAAGAACAGGATTTGGTGCTTGGACGATTGTCAACATAGTATTAAGTTTGGCATTATACTGAAAAAAAGTGAAACTGACAATCTCTTATGATTCAACCTGATAAAGCCTTTAGCGTATCAGCGTCATTGGGGTTAATATTTTTTATAATATAGTTGAGATCGTCTTTTGCTTTTTGTTCAAAATTTGTTTTGTCAACGCCTCCAGATCTTGCTGCTAGTTCTTTATAAAAAAGAGCTCTTGCGAAATACGCATCACGATAATTTGGCTTAAGCGTTATGGTATGGGTCAATTCTGTAATGCCTTTGTCAAATATGCCATTTTGGCCATACAAAACTCCAACATTGTAGGAGATTTTTGCATCTGTTGGGGCTAATTTTTGAGCACTAAGTATTGAGTTGAGAGCATCCTGATAGTATTTGTTATCAACTTGAGCAAGAAGGTAATAAACCCGAACTCTAGTTTTCCAGAAAACCACGTTATTAGGATGTTTTTCAGTTACATCTTTGGTGAGTGTTATTGCTTGTTCAGCTAGCTGAGCACCTGTTGATGCATCATTGTTTTGCACAAAAGCTGTTGCGAGCGTTGCTAAATTAAGAGCAAATTCGTCTTTAAAAACTGGCTCTGCAGATCTCATCTGAACTGCCTTAGCAAGATATGTGTAAGCATTTTGATAGCTTTGTGCTCGGTCATAATTGTATCCTAGTGCATAGGCTACATCTGCCTGCCAAAACATAACAAGTTGGTACAAAAGACAGATTGCAATAAAGAAAATTCCTATAATTCCTGTCCACTGATAGGGATTTATCGAAACATATTTTCCAACAGCTTGAAATGATAGGGAGAGAGTTTTGTCGTAGCGGATTTTGTTTGTGAGCATAAAAAACCATAGTGGAA
Organism: Candidatus Levyibacteriota bacterium; assembly: GCA_016214555.1. GTDB lineage: Bacteria > Patescibacteriota > Microgenomatia > Levybacterales > UBA12049 > JACROF01. The sequence continues at coordinate 13,971 of JACROF010000003.1, read as the reverse complement.
AAAAGTAAAGAAAAATATTCATGATAACAACAGAAAATCCAAAGAAATTAGAGATAATAATACTTACAAATCCAGCAGGTAGCGCACATGCGAGAAGAAGGTCTGAAAGATTGTTGTGTTTTTCTTTAATGCCTCTCATGCTTAGGAGATATCTTATCCATAGATAGATAAATACTCCAAGTATTGAGAGGTGAGTCAAGAGCCCAACAGCTCCTGTTGTTGCTAGGTAGTTGAGGTATTCATTGTGGGCTTTGTTGTATAAATAGTCCCACTCTGACGTCATGTTATGTGTAGCAGGACGATGTTGATAGTATGCATACGCAAATGTTTCTGCTCCTGAGCCAAAAAGAGGTTGGCTTTTCCAAATATCAACAGCCCCTTTCCAGACTAGTACACGAATATCAGCAGAATCAGTAATGCCTGTTTGGATTGGCGTTTCTGGTTGTGCAACTGGTGTTGGTGTGGGAGTAGAGGGTGATTGCGTTGTCGCTGGTTTGGATGGAGACTGAAAGCTTCTCATAGTAAGTTTGTTGAGTTGACCAACAGGGGTTCCGATAAGAAAATTTGCAAAGAAAAAGAAAAAGTTAACAACAACAAGATACGTAACAAGTTTTTTGACTGGAAAGACTTTAAGGAAGAAAAGACTTAACCAAAAAATACCATTTGCAGCCCAGAATGCAAGAAAACCTCCTCTTGTATTAGCAAAAAGAAGATCAAAATACAAAACAATGATGAAGACAAGAAGAGATAGTACTTTCCAGTTCTTAAGTTTTTGGATAGAGAAAGGACCGTTTATTTTTTCACAGATACCAACCCATATGCCAACAACTATTGGCAATAATGCTGCAAGATATGCAGTCATCCAAGCTGGCTGTCCAAGTGATGAGAAAATGCGAACAGTAGGCTTGAATCCCTCGGTCCAACATGAGGTATCAAGAGTCCCTCTAAATATAAGACACGTCGGATCATACCCAAAATGTGAAGGAAGACCCCATAATGCAACAATAAGTAGCGATGAGAGTGTTGCATAAAAGACTTTTTTGAGATGTTTTTCCATATCATTTGAGACGAAAGCGTAGTAAAGAATGGTATAGCTGATAAAAGACAAGAGGCCGCCATTAAATCTTGAGTAGTATCCCCAAAATGAGACGCGAGAATCAAGCGAGATAATAGTTGAGATAGCTTGTGAGAGTAAGAAAAGAAGAATTGGGATGTCGAGGGGAGTTCTCTGGATGGAAATTTTTCTTTGAACAATCATTTTGATTATCCATGATGCAGCTATAATGGTAGTGAGTCCCCAAGTAAGCCACATTTTATTAAGTTCAAAAAGCTCTGAGGTATTACTGGTGAAAAAGAGTGGGACAAAGAAGAAGAGGCTGTAAAAAGAATATCTAATAACTCTATCACAAAAGGCAACCATACCGTTCATATCTGATGATTGTAACAAACAAAAAAAAATGCCTCAAGGGTTATTATCGTTTTTTGATCCATAGAAAAGGATTTTTGATCCTGCTAGAATAGAGGCAATGCTTGGGAGACTTTTTTCATATTTTAGCCATGATATTGGGATTGATCTTGGTACCGCTAATACCCTCATTTTTGTAAAAGGAAAGGGAATTGTTATTCGTGAGCCTTCAGTGGTTGCTATTCATAAAAAATCAAAGCAATTGATTGCTATAGGAAGTGAAGCAAAAAGAATGGTTGGAAAAACACCTAAGACTATCGTTACTGTAAGACCTTTGAAGGGTGGAATCATTGCTGATTTTGATGCAACTGAGGCAATGATTGAGCACTATATTAAGCAGGTTCATCAGATGGGAGGACCGATTCAGACTTTTTTAGCAAGGCCTCGAGTGGTCATTGGGATTCCGTCATCAGTTACTGAAGTGCAAAGACGTGCTGTCTGGGAGGCAGCATTAAGCGCTGGCGCACGAGAAGCATTTCTTATCGAAGAGCCAATGGCAGCAGTTATCGGTGAAAATATCTCTATTTCTTCACCAACCGGCATTATGGTTGTCGATATTGGCGGGGGTACAACTGAGATTGCTGTCATTTCGCTTGGGGGAATTGTAGTAAGCAGATCTCTTAAGCTTGCTGGTGATGATATGGATTTGGCAATTTTGCATTATGTTAGGCTTAGGCATGGGTTACTCCTTGGTGAAAAGACAGCAGAGGATGTGAAGATAAAAATTGGGAGTGCTTATCAAAAAGGTTCAAAGAAAAAAAATGCATCGAAAATTATCAAAGAAGAGGATGATGAGGTTACTGAAGAAAGAGGAGAAAAACTTGCGATCGTCAGAGGGAGAGATATAGAGACAGGTCTTCCTCGAAGTATCAAGGTAACTGCTTCAGAAATCCGAGAAGCGCTTTCTCCAGTACTTTCAAGGATTGTCGAAGGAATAGCAGATGCAATTGAAGAGACACCACCTGAGCTTTTGGGCGATATATTGGAGAGAGGAATTTTGGTTACAGGAGGCGGGTCAAATTTGCTTGGAATAGATCAGCTAATTGTTGAGAGGACAAAAATGCCCGTTATTCTTTCAGATGATCCTTTAACAAGTGTTGCAAGAGGAACGGGAAAAGTGCTTGAGGATGAGTCACTACTCCATAAAGTTAAGATTATTGGAGGTTTGAAGTAGACCAAACTTGACCTCGACTTCTATCGTGCTACAATAGTTCCCATGCCACGACGCGGGAATTTTTTTCTCAGTTTTCTTTTCTTCTTTTTTCTTTCAATACTTAGTTTTCTTTTCTTTCGATCCGCAATGGGTAGGATGGTGAGTGGTTTTTTAGAGGGTCCAAGTAATATAGTGAGGAGCGTGTCATTTACTGCATACGCAGTAACAACTGGAAGCTCAGAGATCGATAGGCTCCGTCAGCAGATTGCCTCGCTTCAGTCACAGCTTATAGCAAGCAAACAGCAGCAAAAAGAAATCAACGCTCTTCGAGACCAATTTGCTACAGAGAAATTAGAATTCTCTAAGCTTCTTCCTGCAAAGGTTGTTGGGATGAAATCATTTCTTCCAGGCTACTCACTCCCAGAGCAATTTGTTATTGATAAAGGAGCAAGCGATGGTTTGGCAAAGGGAATGACAGTTGTGTATGAAAATGTTCTCATCGGGCAGATCAGTGAGGTTCGTGAACATGTATCACTTGTTGACTTGAGTTTTCATAAGAGATTTTCAGTAACAGCTATTACGTCTGAAACTCAGGCGCTTGGTGTTGTGAAAGGACAAGGGAATGGAGAATTTTTACTTGACAACGTGGTTCTTTCAGATGAGTTAAAGAAAAACGATATTGTATTGACTAAAGGAAGTGTTGATATCGATGGTGTTGGTGTTATTTCTGATTTACAAATAGGAAAGATTATATCCATTGAAAAAAAACCAAGTTCACTTTTCCAAACAGCAAAACTCTCTCGATTGGTGGATATCCCAAGACTCACTACTGTATTTGTCCATCGATAATTATTTATGAAAATAGCACTTGTTTTTTTGCTTATTATAGCTTTGTATATTGAAGCTGTTTTTACTTCTCTGCCAATTGTTTTAATGGCCCTATTATTAGTAACTGTTTTTACCAAAGACACTTTTGTTTTTGGTTTGTCATTTATATTTGGATTACTTATCGATATATTTCTTGTGAGACATATCGGGCAAAGTAGCCTTTTTTTTATTTGCAGTGTACTACTTGTTTTTCTTTATGAGAGAAAATTTGAAACAAAATCTCTTCCTTTTATAGTGGGAGCATCAGTGGTTCTTTCTTCAGCATATTTTTTTGTGTATCCATCACCTCACCCTTTTTTGCAAATTATCATAAGTAGTATTGTTGCATCAGCTAACTTTCTTCTTTTTTCTGTTATTTTGGGACAAAAGACAGCAAAACATTTGATATGAAGCATGGTATAGCATTTCCAGACGCAATCAGGACAGAAAAAATCAAACGTCATACCTTTTCTGAAAATATTTCTCGTGGTATGAGATCGCAAATTCTTATTCTTTTTGTTGCTCTTTTTGGCGGTATTCTTTTTTTTAGAATTGTTTTTTTGCAGATTATAAGAGGTGATTTTTATCGAGGTCTCTCTGACTCAAATCGTATTAGGACATCAATAATTTATGCCCCAAGAGGCGTTATTTTTGACAGAAACGGGATTCCGCTTATCTATAATATTCCAGGATTTCGTCAGACGATCGGAGAGAAAACAAAACTTTTAACGCAAGAAGATGCGCTTGAAAAAATAGCAAAAGGCGATAAGTCATTGTTTGTTGATTCTTTGAGGCAGTATCCTTTTAAAGATGCAATGGCACATGTTTTAGGATATGTTGGGCAGGTAGATAAAGAGCAATTGAACTCTCCGCTTTATCAAGATTATGATATTACTGATTTTATAGGTAAGACAGGAATTGAGTATCAGTATGAACCATTTCTTAAGGGAATAAATGGGAAGCGACTTGTTGAAGTGGACGCATCAGGAAAGGAAGTAAGGATACTTGGTCAGACAGATCCAACTCCAGGTCACGACCTCCTGCTTACTCTTGATGCAAGATTACAGCAATCAGCTTACGATGCGATGAAAGATGTTCATAAAGGGGCGGTTGTTGTGACGACTCCAAATGGTGAGGTATTAGCACTGATGTCCAAGCCATCATTTGATCCAAATCTTTTCACACTGACTCAGTCATATAAAGCTACTAATACGGCATATCCAACAGTGTCAGCAATACTTACAGGAGAAAATCAGCCACTCTTAGACCGTGCAATTTCAGGAACCTATCCACCGGGTTCTACATTTAAAATTGTGATGGCAGCAGGAGCGCTGGAAAGTAAAAAAATTGATGGGTCTTATAAGGTTACTGATAAAGGAAAAATTACTATTGGACCATATTCCTACTCAAATTGGTATTTTAGCCAATATGGTAGAACAGAAGGTGAGGTAGATGTAGTGAAAGCGCTTGCCAGGTCCAATGATATTTTTTTCTATGAATTAGCAGCAAAAATTGGCTTGTCAACTATTGTAGAAACTTCCAAAAATATGGGGGTTGGGAAAAAGCTTGGTATAGACCTTCCCGGTGAGGCATCGGGTGTTTTGCCTGATGAAAAATGGAAGCAAAAAAATGTAGGTGAGGAGTGGTATTTAGGGGACACCTATATCTATGGTATTGGGCAAGGGTATTTATTAACATCTCCTCTCCAGGTTAACGCATGGACTCAAGCTATTGCCAATGGAGGAAAATTGTATAAGCCTCATCTTTTGAAGAACGCTCGCGAAGAAGTTATTGCTAAAGTGCCTTTATCAAAAGAGGATATTTCTCTTATTCGTTCTGGCATGATTGGGGCATGCGACACAGGAGGAACAGCATGGCCATTGTTCCAATTCAGAATTAAGAATTCAGAATTAAGAATCGATGGGAAAAATATATTACCAGATCCTCAAGCAAGTAATTCTGCCGCATTGAGTGATTATCGTCATATATCGATAGCATGCAAAACGGGAACAGCTCAGCATGGTACCGAGGAGACACTTCCTCATGCGTGGATCACGCTGTATGCTCCTGCCTATGACCCACAAATTATTATTACTGTTCTCAACGAATCATCAGGTGAGGGCTCAAGTGAAGCAGGACCAATTGCTAAGAAAATTCTCGAGTCGTATTTTGGCAATCTCCATTGATTTTTTTTGTTATCTTCTAGTCCTTGCTATACTGAATTTATTCTCTCATGCAAGAAAAATTATATTGGTTAGGATTTTCACTTTTTCCAGGAATTGGACCTAAAAAATTTCGCCAGCTTCTGGAAGCTTTTGGTTCAGCAGAAAATGCTTGGAATGCATCAGAGAGTAGTTTTGAAGCGATAGCAAAACCTGCCCTAGCTCAAAAGTTTTTTGTTTTCAAAAAGAATTTCTCCCTTGATTCTTACGTTAAAAATCTTGAGGCAAAAAATATATGGTTTGTCACATTAGCAGATAATGATTATCCTGAGTTGCTAAGGCAGAGTGCAAATCCACCTTTTGTGCTTTTTGGGAAAGGGAATCCTGATTTGTTTTTGTTACAAAATACTCTTGGTGTTGTTGGAACTAGAAAAATAACGACATATGGTCGACAGGTGACTGAAATGGTGACTCGTGAGCTCGTTGAGGCAAATTTTTGCATTATTTCTGGTCTTGCGATGGGAGTTGACGCTATTGCTCACCAGACAGCGCTTGAGAACAAAGGGAAAACTATCGCTGTTTTGGGATGCGGGGTAGATCTTTGTTTTCCGAAAGAAAATGAAAAAATTTATGAAAGGATCTTGTCAGAGGGCAGCTTGATTGTTTCAGAATACCCACCGGGATCTCAGCCTACTAAAGGTTCTTTTCCATCAAGAAATCGTATTATCGCTGGACTATCAAAGGCAATAGTTGTCACTGAAGGGGCAGAGGATAGTGGTGCTTTGATTACTGCTGAGGACTGTTTTGTTAACAAAAGGTCTGTTTTTGCAATACCTGGTCCTATCACATCCAGTCTTTCAAAGGGACCCAATAAGCTTCTTAAAAAGGGAGCTGTACTTGTCACATCAGGTGATGATATCTTGAGTTCTTTAGGTGAAGCATCACCAATGATAAAACATACATTATTCAAAAGCGATGTACCGGACGAGCAAACTATTATTACTTTATTAGCTCATGAAGAGTTAACGTTTGATGAGCTTGTAAAAAGAATTTCTTTTGATCCTTCAAGGTTGAATATCATTTTGTCTGTTATGGAGATCAAAAAAATTCTTCGTAAATCGGACCAAGGGAAGTACCATTTGTTAGGTTATTGATACCTCTACTTGACAGTGCTTGTATAATGGTGACTACAATATTCAAGCAATAAGTCAAACCAAATTGTATTGCTGCCTAAATCTTTTTGATTAATCTTATTGCTTTTTTATATGAAAAATTTAGTAATAGTTGAATCACCCACCAAGGCAAGAACTATCTCAAAATATTTGGGAGATGATTACGTGATCAAATATTCAATGGGTCATATTATGGATCTTCCGAAGAGCACACTTGGTGTTGATGTCGAACATGACTTTAAGCCAGATTTGATAGTAATTGCAGATAAGAAAAAACTTATTAGCGAATTAAAATCAGCAGCAAAAAATGCAGACAGTATTATTTTAGCAACAGATCCTGATCGTGAGGGAGAAGCAATAGCTTCAAACATCAAAGATGTTCTCAGCTCAAATTTAAAATTAAAAATTAAAAATTTAAAATTTCAAAGGATAGTCTTTCATGAAATTACACAAGACGCTATTAAAGAAGCAGTTAAGCACCCCAGAAATGTTGATACTCATTTGGTAGATGCACAAATTGCAAGACGGGTTTTGGATAGACTTGTTGGTTATAAGTTGTCGCCACTTCTCTGGCAAAAAGTGCGAAGAGGATTATCGGCAGGTAGAGTTCAGAGTGTCGCGCTTCGTCTGATTGTTGAGCGAGAGCGGGAAATTGAAAAATTTTCCAAAGAGAGTTATTGGTCTATCCATGCAGAGTTGTCCAAAGACAAGATAAAAGGGAGTGAAGTAGTTTTTGATCTAGTTGAAATCGATGAGAAAAAAATTGAGCAGTCAAAATCATTTGAGCTCTATGATGGAACATACAAAACTTCCAAAACAATAATAGATACGGAGGAAAAATCAGAGGATATCATCACTGATTTAAAAAACAGCAATTACGTTGTGTTAGATATTTCTCAAAAGCAGGCAAAGAGGAGTCCTTATGCGCCTTTTACTACCTCAACGCTTCAGCAAGACGCATCACGACGATATGGCTATTCAGGAAAAAGAACCATGAGTCTTGCGCAGAAGTTGTATGAGGAAGGATTTATCTCTTATCACAGGACAGACTCGACAACACTCTCACCTGTTGCTGTCAATCAAATGAGAGCTTATGTCAAAAAAGCTTATGGGGATAAGTATATTCCACCTCAATCACGTGTCTATACTGCCAAGCAAAAATCAGCCCAGGAAGCTCATGAAGCAATAAGACCCACAAAGTTTGAAGAACTCACAAGCTCATATGTTGCATCGATTGAGTCATCTCTTGGTAAAGACTGCGCAAGACTCTATGAATTAATTTGGAAAAGGGCAGTGGCTTCTCAGATGAGCGATGCGCTTATTGAGTCAACGACTGTTTTCGTAAATTCGAAAGGTAAAAAACACAGCTATACATTCAAAGCAAGTGGTTCTGTGCTAATTTTTGACGGATTTTTAAAAATTAATCCTCAAGCACTTCAGGATAATAAGCTACCAAAGTTTCAAGTTAATGAAGTCTTGGTAGCTAAGTCTGTTTATGGAGAGCATCATGAGACGCCTCCACCTCCACGGTATAATGACGCTTCAATTATCGCGACTCTTGAGGAGAAAGGGATTGGGAGACCATCGACCTATGCTTCAATCATCTCAACACTTGTCGATCGGTCATATGTTGAAAGGGTTGAGAAAAGATTTGAAGCAACGCCTGTTGGAGCTGCGGTAAATGATTTTTTGGTAACAAATTTTTCATCAATTGACGATATTCCTTTTACAGCCCAAATGGAGGATAAGTTGGATGGCATTGCGAGCGGAGATACCAGATGGATAGATATGATGAAAGAATTCTATAAACCTTTTTCTCAAAAATTACTTGATGTAAAAGATGCTGACCGGATAAAAATTGAGACAGAAAAGACAGGAGAGAAGTGCCCTGATTGTGGTTCAGATCTTGTAATCAGAACAGGGAAATTTGGAAAATTTGTGTCATGCAGTACTTTTCCTACGTGTAAATTTACAAAACCTCTTATTGAAGAAACTAAGCTATCCTGTCCAAAAGATGGCAATCTTCCATCAAATCCAGGAAAAATTATTATCAAGAAAACTCGAAAAGGAAGAAAATTTTATGGCTGCAGTAACTATCCCAACTGCACTTTTGCTAGCTGGAAGTTAGAGGATATTAAAAAGGAAGAATAATTGTTTTAAACAAGTATTGCTACATAGAGAAAGAAGGCAATAATAGCCACTTGTCCAATAATTCCCCAAGGTTTATCAAGTCTGTGATCAAACATTTTCTGAAGTGAAGAAACCCAGGAAAATGGAGGAAATTTCCAATCAAGGAAAATATAAGGTGCTGCAAGCCAATCAAAAAGTTGTGCTGCTATTATCATGGAATATCCATACAAAATATTGAGGTGTGGGAAGAAAATCTGCATCACAGTATAGGGAAGAACAAAACTTACTCCTAGATCGATGTATGATTGGATGACAAATTGCAGTTTTGTTTTTTTGGATTTTGGATTATTTCTTTTAAGATTTGTCCCAGTATCCCAGTGCGGAAAAGCATCAGCTGCAACATGTGAAATAATGGCTGTAGGTATTCCTATGAGAGGGTTTGGGATAGCCGCTGCGAGTGCGACGCCTAAAAGTGCATGGCCAGTTGCTGTCATAAAGTACTAGATAGTATAACAAAATAATACATGTTCTTGACAAATTACTGCAAAGGTGTACACAATATGTTCATATGAGGCGAATATTGCCCTTTTTTGCTCTTCTTCTTTTTTTTGTTCCAGTAGCAGTTGCTGATGATGGACAAAAAATTTCTTTTCCTGATGTAACAGCAGGTCCAGGCTATATTCTTCCTGATAGCCCATTGTATTTTCTTGATAAGCTTTATCAAAAAACTAGGTTATCATTTGTTTTTACTCCCGAAAACAAAGCAAAACTTCATATGCAGATTGCTTATGAACGTTTGGCAGAGCTTCGCGTTGAAACTTCTCGTAACAATCAAGCAGGTATTGATCAAGCACTTTCAGAATTGCAAATTGAGACAATGGCAGCTGCAAAAGAAGTGAAAGACGCTTTTGCTCAAGGGAAAGACGTCACACAACTTGCGAGGACAATTCATCAAGGATTGGCTGATTATCGAAGTATTCTTTTACAGGTTAGGTCTCAGATGCCAGATACCGTATTTGAGCAAAAACTTACTGCAGCAGCAGATGTGTTGTGGGATGCAAAATTAGCTACAGAGGAAGCACTACCAATGGGAGATCGAGAGCATGAGCTTGCTGCAAATTTGGATCAGGAACTTGACGAAGCAGTGATGGGAGTAACTAGTTCAAATGAAAAGCTTGACAAGAGATTTGCAGCCTATCAAAAGCTCGCAAGTCGAGCTGCAGAAGTAAAGTTGAAAAAAGAGCAACAAGAAGCATCCCGTTCTGCCCAGCAGCAGCAAAGAAAAGCACTTATTGCTCAAAGACAAAAAGCAATACAAGACTACCTTGTCAAGGTTGAGCAACTTCGAAAACAACGTGAACAGGAGCTAGCGCAGCTAAAAGTTACGATTAAAAGTCTCCAAGAACAACTCAAACAGCTAAAAGAGTCTTCTACTTCCACACAATAGGCCGATAGTGTATAATTCATGTTATGATTAAATTAGGTGCTGCAGAGCTTCGTACTACGATTGCTGATCCAAAAGAAGTTTCAAAAATTAAGAAAAATCCAGTCTATATTATAGTAGATAATGTTTTGGATACGTATAATACGGGAGCGATTTTTCGACTCGCTGATGCAGTTGCTGCAAAGAAAGTTATTCTTTGTGGTAGGACAGAGACTCCACCTGATACTAGGATCAAAAAAGCCTCAATTAATACTACTGAATGGGTCCAGTGGGAGTACGCAGAGACTGCAGTTGAGGCGATTAAAGATTTGCGATTTGAGATTAAAGACTTGCAAGTAGTGGCGGTTGAATTAGACAAAAAAAGTAGGCCATATGATCAGATTGATTATTCATTGCCTCTTGCATTGGTTGTAGGTCATGAATCTCATGGGATTTCTCAAGAAACACTTGCGGCATGTGATGAGATTGCAGAAATTCCTATGTGGGGAGTTAATAAGTCTATGAATGTGATGGTCAGCCTGGCAATTGTTTTATTTGAGGCAATGAAAAAATCCCAGTAATATATAGTGCTTAATGCTGGGGTTTTGGAAGAATCAACCGTTCGCTTATCGATTCTCCAGTATGAATACAAAGAATTGCCTCAGCAAGCATGGGGGCAATATCTACATATGTCACTTTTCCGCTTTCAACAACTCCTGGTTGAGCAGGTATCGCATTTGTCGTGATAATTTCATCAATATCTGAATCAATAATTCTTTGAATTGCAGAAATAGGTTGATAGGTTTCTGGATCAATTTTGGTTGAAAAAATTCCATAAGGCGCAACAGCACGAATACTTTCGGCACCTTGTTGCTTAAGTGCTTTTGCCACATCCACAAGGGTACCTGCTGTATCGATCATGTCCTCAACAATTATGACGTCTTTTCCTCTAACATTACCTTCAACTCCATGAGACTTTGACTCATTTTCTATTCCCGTATCTCGTTCCTTGTCGCCTTGTATCACTCGATCCCCAAGTCCCATCAGACGAGAAAAATTCCTCGCACGTTTTGTTCCGCCAACATCTGCAGCAGCGACTATCGGATTTGCAAGATGCCTCGATGATATTTCAGGCACAGTTACAAAACTCGAGTCGACAATGTCATGGGGTCCATCAAAAAAACCCTGCTGTGCACCAGTATGAAGCTCCATGCTTAGCATTCTATTTAGACCAAGCATCTGCAGAATTCTTGGTGGGACAGTAGCACTAATAGGGACCCTTGAGAGGTCTTTTTGATCCTGACGCATATATGCAGGGTAGGTAATAACTCCTGCTATATCATCAGCTGATGCTCGACGCACCGCATCAATCATGATATACATCTCCATCAAGCGTTCATCAGGTGATGGCTGCATTGACTGAATAATAAAAACCCCTTTTTTCCTAAGGTTTGCCTGAGTAGTTTTGAGTCTTTTTTCACCATCTGCAAATATAGTAACTGGTTCATTGAGATCTTTTCCGACTAACCAGGCAATTTTTTGTGCTAATTTAGGATTTCCTTTTCCTGCAATGATCTCTATTTTATCTGTACGTAGGATGACCTCTGGTTCAAATTTTGCGCGAAGTTCTTCAGGGCTTTGTGCTGGTCTTTGGATATCAGGAGAAATAGGCATTTACATTGTGCACTTCAATCTTATTGTACGTTTCAAAATATATTGAGTCAATAGAATAATCTATACCAAAAGATCTCAATTATGTAAAATAAAGTAATGAATAAACAAAGGGCAATGGATGAAATTGCAAAAGAGATTGAGAGTTGTAAAGTTTGTAAAGAAAATAAAAGTGGTATGGCTGTGCCAGGTGAGGGGAATCCAGATGCAGATATTGTTTTTATTGGTGAGGCGCCTGGAAAGACTGAAGCAGCAACTGGACGTCCGTTTATTGGCCGTTCAGGACAGCTGCTTCGAAGTCTCATTCGTGAAATTGGTTTTGATGATCAAGAAGATGTCTACATCACAAGCCCTGTAAAATACCTTCCAGATCGCGGTACACCAACAAGTGATGACATAGCGCATGGCAGGGAGCATTTGATGAAGCAATTTGAGATTATTCAGCCAAAATTTGTCGTATTACTTGGTCGGGTTGCAGCCGAAGGAGTTTTGCAGAGAAAAGTTTTTGTTACCAAAGATAGGGGTCATATCATTGAAGAAAAAGATCCTTCGGCAAGCTCAGGACAAGCTGGTATTAAATATTTCTTGACCTACCACCCCGCAGCAGCACTTCGTTTTCCCAATAAATTCAAGCCATTTCTTAAAGAAGATTTTCTGAGAGTTAAAACTCTTCTGGGAGCTTGACAATCGTGGGATTCTAGCTATAATAGCTAATACGTATGTAGAGAGAAGACAATTGAGCAATCTCATTGGACTCGCCTCGGCGAGTTTTTTTTGTCTCTAGCTCTACTACCTCATTTACCTCTTAACTTGTCCCTTCGGGACTAACAAGACGTAATTCGTACTTTGACATCTGGAAAGTGGTAGGGAATAATTAGGAATTGGATTTCCCCTTCTGGTGCACACACCAGATTTTTTTATCCGATTACCGTCAGAGTACTTTGGCGAAAGTCGAAGTATTTTTTTGAGAATTTGATCCTGGTTCAGGATGAATGCTGGCGGCGTGCCTTAAGCATGCAAGTCGAACGGTTGAGTCGCAAGACAAGACAGTGGCAGACGGGTGAGTAACGCGTAGGAATCTACCCCTAGGAGGGGGATAGCCATCCGAAAGGATGGGTAATACCCCATGGTCTCGCAAGAGTAAAGGACTTAACGGTCCGCCAAGGGAGGAGCCTGCGTCCTATCAGCTAGTTGGCGGGGTAAATGCCCACCAAGGCGATGACGGGTAGCTGGACTGAGAGGTCGATCAGCCACAACTGCACTGAGACACGGGCAGTACACCTACGGGTGGCAGCAACTGGGAATATTGCGCAATGGGGGAAACCCTGACGCAGCGACGCCGCGTGGAGGATGAAGGCTTTCGGGTCGTAAACTCCTTTTGATGAGCCGTTCACAGCTCATAGAATAAGCTCCTACTAACTACGTGCCAGAAGTCTCGGTAATACGTAGGGAGCAAGCATTATCCGGATTTATTGGGCGTAAAGTGTGCGTAGGCGTTCCATAAAGTCGCAGCTTAAAGACCAAGGCTTAACCTTGGAGCTGGTTGCGATACTCATGGAATTGAGGATTGGTAAGGATGCTGGAACAGTTAGTGTAGCAGTGAAATGCGTTGATATTAACTGGAACACCAAGTGCGAAGGCAGGCATCTGTACTTTTCCTGACGCTGAGGCACGAAAGCTAGGGTAGCGAAACAGATTAGAGACCTGTGTAGTCCTAGCTGTAAACTATGTCCGCTAACTATCACTCACCAAGGGTGAGAATAACCCAATAAGCAAAGAAACAAATAAGCAAATCAATCTAGGAATTTTTAAATTCTAAAATTTATTAATTTTGAAATTAATTTGAAATTTGACATTTGTAGTATTGGAAATTCCAAAAGTTCGCACTTTTGGTGAGTGGTGGTGTAAGCTAACGCGTTAAGCGGACC
>JACROF010000006.1 GCA_016214555.1 Candidatus Levyibacteriota bacterium | reverse complement strand
TTGTTAACAAAGTCTGTAACGTATTGTTCGCGAATTGAATAACCTTCAACAGAAAGTGTGTGCTTTTTGTTTTGATATAGTTGGGGGAGACTAATGCCAACGGTTATTTTTTCTCCGACCTTAAAAGATTGTGTGAGGAGCTTTTGGTGGCCTCTATGAAAATGATCAAAAGTCCCGCCAACGATTACGTGATGAAACTTCATATTTTTATGATTGGATCTGCTTTACTATAGCGGTTCGAAGCTGATGAACTCCTTGAAGGTATTTCTCTACAGCAAATTGGACGTAGTTTTTGTCTTGGCAAACAAAATCAAGGGCTCTTTTATCATCTGAGGAGAGGGTCACCGATTCGGAGGAGTTTGAGTACATGATTGCATCAGGGTCTCCAACATGTCCTAAGTCACGAGAGTGTCCAAGTTCATGTGCGAGAGTATGGATAAGTTCAGCCCTGGTATTATTAAGGTAGATAGTAATTGTTTTTTTCTCAGCGTCGTAAAGTCCTTCCTCAGGTTTGATGATGAGTGAGTTTTTTAAGTCTGCTATTGTTTGGTTAAGCTTTGTAATTTGTAAGTTGTAATCTTTTGTTGACTGCCGAAGTGCAATTGCTTCTTGATTGAGAGAAGCACTTTCTTTTTCAAGCTCCTGTTGTTCATTTTTGATTTTTTCATATTCCTCTTTTGGTGCGCCTCCCTGAGCATTCCAATAGGCGATAGTTTCATTAAGCTTAGCAACTCGTTGTTCAAAGCTTCTTGATCTTGTGTTGTAGGCATTAATTTGTGGATCGAGGGATGCTTTATCGGTATCAAGTTTGTCTTCAAGAGTAGTTACTTCAGTGTTTAATGCTTGTCTTTTATCATAAACAAAGCTGATGGTGACGTCAGCGTCAGTCCTTTTTTCAACAAAAATTGGTTTTTGGGCATAATCATTCCAAATAGCTGTTGCCTCAGCTATATTTTTTCGCACATCGTCTTCACTTAGTCTAAATCTTTCATCAATTGCACCCAAAGCGTATCGAATAGGTGTGTCACAAGGGGTATAGGAGAGAAGATATTCTCCATCAGCACCTTTCAATTGTAGAGCAAAGATAGTACTTAGTAAGATTGCTGATATGATGAGGAATTTTTTCATAGATATATTGTAGGAAAATTGATCATAAAATCCAAATTTACTCTCAGAAAAATGTTATACTGGAAAAACTTAGTCATACATCCTTTGATTCCTATGGTTGATAGATTGAAGAAAATTGTCCTGTCAGTTGCTGTTCTGTCGGCCTTTTTTTTATATAGCTGGCATGAGAGGCAAGAGCAAGCTCAGCTCCCGACAGTCTCGAGACATCAGAATATCAGTGAGGTGAAAACTCCTTCAAGCTCATCGGCTCCTCCTCCTGATATTTTAACGGGAAAATACAAAGACGGTACGTATACAGGTGATGTGACTGATGCATTTTATGGAAATATTCAGGTAAGCGCGGTTATTAGTGGCGGGAGATTGTCTGATGTTGTTTTTTTGCAGTATCCAAATGATAGGCAGACCTCAATTCGGATTAGCACAGAGTCGATGCCAATTCTAAAACAGGAGGCAATTGAGGCTCAAGAGGCTGATGTTGATATCGTATCTGGAGCAACCGATACCAGTATTGCTTTTCGAAAATCGCTCAAATCAGCTTTGGACAAAGCAGCGCTATGAAAATAACAAAAATTATTATGGGTATGCCAATAGCAATTTGTGTTGTGGATAAAGCCGTTGATAAAAAAGATATAGAGTCGATTTTTACTTTTTTCAAATCTGTTGATAAGCAATTTAGTCCATACAGAAAAACAAGTGAAGTGTCAAAAATTAACAGAAATGAAATTTTGCTTAGTGCTGTTTCTGATGTAATGAAAGAGATTTTAGAGCTCTCAATTCAGACAAAAAAAGATACTCATGGTTATTTTGATGTTGATGCAAAAGGTTATTTTGATCCTTCAGGTATGGTAAAGGGTTGGGCTATTGAAAAAGCGGTAAAAATGCTTAAAAAAATTGGTTACAAGAATTTTTTTATTGATGCGGGGGGGGATATGTTTGTTTCGGGATCGAAAAAAGGCTCGTTGTGGAATGTCGGCATCAGAAATCCATTTAATAGAGATCAGATTGTAAAAATTCTTGAACTTGAGAATTGCGCTATTGCGACATCAGGAACAACGATCAGAGGGCAACATATTGTTGATCCATACCATGATAAGACACTTACTGAGATTGTGAGCATGAGCGTTGTTGGTCCATCAGTTATCGATGCAGATCGTTTTGCAACAGCTGCTTTTGCCATGGGCAGGGATGGTATTTCATTTATTGAGTCACAAGAGGGAGTTGAGGGTTATATGATTGATAAACATGGGATGGCAACATATACATCTGGATTTACTAACTATGTATTATCTTGATTTTCTTCTTAATAGAGTAACCATGTACAGGTTAACCCTGTATTATTTGATTGAACTTCTTGTTATTGCAGGACTTTTTAGTATCTTTGGAATTATTTCTTATAGCCTTGTCTCGATTGTAATTTCAGTTGCCATTTTGATCTGCGTTTGTGCGATAACAAACATCATTTTTTCAAAAGTGTTTCAGGCACCTACCAATGTTGAGTCTGTTTATATTACAGCACTAATTCTCGCATGTGTGATAACGCCACTGAGGAATTATCATGATCTCCCGATGTTCTTTTGGGCAGGAATATTAGCCATGGCTTCTAAATATGTATTTGCACGAGGGAATAAGCACTTTTTCAATCCAGTAGCTATAGCACTTGTCATGACATCTTTTGGATTTGGCCATTCTGCAAGTTGGTGGATGGGGAATGCAGCCATGATGGCCTTTGTGCTTTTAGGAGGTCTATGTATCGTAAGGAAAACAACCAGAGAGTATATGGTTGCGACATTTTTTGGTGTTTCGCTACTCGCAATACTTGGCTTTAGCTTTATGAAGGGAAGTAATCTTTTAGCTACCATTAATACAACTATTTTTCACTCCTCATATTTATTTTTTGTTTTTATTATGTTGACGGAGCCATTGACGACTCCACCGAGGAGATTGTTACAGATGTTGTACGCTGGATTTATTGGGTTGCTTTTTCCTCCCCAATTTCATATTTTTTCTCTTTATTCTACGCCTGAATTGGCTCTAGTTGCCGGGAATGTTTTTTCTTATTTAGTCAGTCCCAAAGAAAAACTTGTTCTTAAACTTTCTGAAAAAATCCAGCTTGCGTCTGATATTGCAGATTTTGTTTTTAAGCCTCAAAAAAAGTTTTCCTATATTCCAGGTCAATATGTAGAGTGGACATTTCCTCACCCACATACGGATAGTAGGGGAAATAGACGTTATTTCACTCTCGCATCATCGCCGACTGAGGATACACTTCGCATCGGAGTAAAGTTTTATGATCACGGAAGTAGTTATAAAAGAGCACTTCAGGAGATGAAAAATACAGATGTAGTCATGGCAGGACAGATTTCTGGAGATTTTTTACTTCCAAAAAATACCGCAAAAAAATTGGTTTTTGTGGCAGGCGGCATAGGGATAACGCCTTTTCGCAGCATGATTAAGTATTTATTGGATACAAATGAAAAAAGAGATATCGTTATGCTTTTTTCAAATAAAGTTAAAGAAGATATCGTGTATAAAGACGTTTTTGACCAAGCAGAAAAAATAATAGGAGTCAAAACATTCTATAATCTTACCGACCTTGAGCAGATTCCTTCTGACTGGAGCGGAAAAAGAGGAAGAATTTCACAAGAGATGATTGAGGAGCTTGTTCCTGACTGGAGGGAAAGAGTTTTTTACCTTTCAGGACCTCACGGTATGGTTGTGGGATTTGAAAAGACCCTAGGTGATCTTGGTGTTGTCAAAAATAAGATTAAAAAAGATTTTTTTCCTGGCTTTGTCTAAATACATCTATTGAAAAAGCTTGACATAAAAAGAAAATTGCGGTAAATAGAGGTGTGGAAAAAAATACGAAAAAAATATTTGGAAAAGTCCCTGCAAAGGTATTTATCTTTCTATCTATCCTTATCATTGTAGTTTTGGGTGCTGTAGGATTTAAATTTTTTATTATTGATTCATTTGTTGCCTCATATGAGGCGAAAGTGGTAAAACTCCTTCAGAAGCAGGCATTAAAACTTTCAGCAGAAGAGGCGACACTTCTTTCCACAACTTTTTTTAATTTTCCAACAAAAACAAACCCTCTTTTTGATAATCAAACCCAATTGCAATCCTACGTCAGATCCTTTGGTGAAAGTTTTAAAAGACTTGTCATTGTGACAGATATGAACAAGCGTATTGTTGCCGATAGCTCTGGCAAGCAAGTTGGAAGCATATATAAATTTGACAGAAAAGAAGAGGTCGAAAAGACGCTCAAGGATGGAAAGCCGCGCGGATATCTTCAGAAAAAAAATAACGATATGCCTGAGATGCTTGTTGTTGTTTTGGCAATGAGAGATAGGGACTCAGTTATTCAGGGAGCGATTATTTTTTCGGTACCTCATACCAAGTAATTTAAGGGCACTTATTTTCATCCCATAGACCTCTTTTAGAAGCTTTTGCGTTATTTTGTGCTTGTTTGTATGCAGCTTGGTACACATAAGGAACAGCATAGGTGTATTCATGAGCATATCCTTCCTCAATCGTAGTTAATCCATAATCAATATTTTCAATGAAAACATACCTTAGTAGCCGTTGATACGTATCCCTATCTCCTTGCGATATGTCTTTTTCAAGCTCAATTTGTTTGCCGGTAAGAAGTTTTTTGGCACGGTTTGAAGCTGCAACACCAAAACATTGAACAGGCTTTCTTGGGTCGACAGTCTCTGGCGTATCAATGCCAATAATTCTTATTGTTTCATCATACCCGTCGATACGCACTTTAAGCGTGTCTCCATCAACTACTTTTGTTACAACTGCAGGGGTCCTTTGTGGTGGTTGCGTCGTTGAGGTCAGTTTTGTGGGTATGGTTGGAGAAATTGGCATTGTTTTTGTTGTTTGTTCTGTCTGTGTGTTTTGTTTTGGCAAAGAGGTGGAAAATATGCCGAGAATGAGGGTAATAAGGAGGAGAAAGAAAAGGGTAAGGATAAATATGGTCGATTTTTGTTTTAGCATGTTCCTATTTATACACGTTACTTTTTTAACCTGCAAGCGTGTAACTGAGGCTATTTTTTGCTATACTAGAGATATGGTAACTCATAGAATACTTCTTTTTTATAAATATATAGCAATTGACGATCCAAAAGCAGTCTGTGAAGAACAGAGGGCTTTATGTGAAAAGCATAATCTTAAGGGGCGAATTATAGTTGCTCATGAGGGGATTAACGGGACAGTTGAAGGCTTGGCATCAGACACAAAAGCTTATATTGCTGAGATGGAGAAAAGTAAGTATTTTCAAAATATTTCTTATAAAAAAAGTGAGGGAACAGGAAAAGCTTTTCCAAAGCTATCTGTCAAAGTTCGACCTGAGGTTGTCACTACTAAGGTAGTTGGCCTTGATCCAACTGTAGAAACGGGAAAATATCTTTCAGCAGAGGTGCTTCATAAGTGGTATGAGCAAGGGAAAGAGTTTTATGTCGTAGACATGAGAAATGACTATGAATACGCATCAGGCTATTTTGAAGGGTTTATCCCATCTGGCATGAGGAACTTTTATGATCTCAAGAGTGTCTTGCCCAAACTTTCCCATCTTAAAAATAAGACAGTAGTTACTGTCTGTACTGGTGGTATCAGATGCGAAAAAGCCTCAGGATTTCTCGTTCAAAATGGATTTGCTGATGTCTACCAGCTCAAAGATGGTATTCAGACCTATATGGAGAAGTATCCAAATGAGCATTTTAAAGGAAAATTGTATGTTTTTGATGGTCGAATAACGCTTGGATTTCATACCGATGATCCCAAGCACGAGATTGTAGGAAAATGTGATCATTGTGGCGTGCCTTGTGATAGTTATGTAAATTGTGGCTTTAATGAGTGCCACAGGCATTTTATCTCATGTGATAATTGTGTCGACAAAGAGACAGGTTTGGCTTTTTGCAACGATGACTGCAAAGCAAATTATTTCAAAATCACGGTACATCATAAGAGAGCATCTGCGTAGAAGAGGGCAACTTCACCTTTTCACCAATTTGTGCTATAATAAGCTTCTTGAATTCCCGAATATCCAAAAAACCAACCTGTTTTCAGTGCGGTTCAGAACTTATTGAAATAAGCAGAGTGACAAGTCACCCTGAAGGTTCTTTGTTTCCTCAAACGACTGCAATTTATCGTTGTTCTAACACTGAGTGTCAAGACCAGAAAGATAAAGAAGAGGCCAAAAGGTTAAAGGCTCAAGCAGAGAAAGAAAAGGCTGATCAGAAGAGGGATGCTGATAAAAAACAACTGAGAGAAGATAAGATAATTGAGGCTATTAGCAAAGGTTTACTTAAGAAATAGTTGACTATAGGACATTTTTGTGCTATAATATCCTCATGCAGATGGTAACGCATTACCTCTGCTTAGATTTGATCATTGATTAGTTACGGATAAAGATACCCTATTATTTTTTATATACATTGTATCTACGAACTACCCATTTCCTCAAAAACATAAGCAGAAGTATTGCGCTATCATTAATAACACTATGAGAAATCACAATAATCGGTTTCAAAATAACAATTTTCGACAAAAAAGAGGTGCTCCCAAACCTTTGGATGAGCGACTCTTTATCAATCGTGCAAAACCTCCTGAGCAGGAGGTTGAGCCACAGACTTCTATCACTTTCAATGATTTTGCAATTTCTGACAAATTAAAAAGAAACATCGCAGATCATAATTATCAGCGCCCAACTCCTATCCAGGAAAAAGCAATTCCTGTGCTTCTTGAAGGAAAAGACGTAATTGGTATTGCCAATACGGGTACTGGTAAGACTGCTGCATTTTTAATTCCACTTGTCCATAAAATTACGATGGATCGAAATCAAAGAGTGTTGATTGTGACACCAACTCGTGAGCTTGCGATGCAGATTGCTGATGAACTTCATGTATTCACAAGAGGTATGGATATCGATGGAGCACTCTGTATTGGAGGAGCAAATCTCCAAAGACAGGAAAAAAAGCTTCATCATAAGCCTCATTTTGTTATTGGGACACCTGGAAGACTTAAAGATCTTATTAAAAGAAGGACACTTGATTTGATGCTTTTTCAAAATATCGTTTTGGATGAGGTTGATCGAATGGTTGATATTGGATTTATTCGTGATATTCAATATATTGTTTCTCTTCTTCCGAAAAAAAGACAGTCACTTTTTTTCTCTGCAACAATCACTGATAAAGAGCGAAGTATTTTGGATACCTTTGTTAGTGATCCTGTATCGATTTCTGTTAAAAAACAGGCAACATCTGAGAACATTGAGCAAAATATTGTCAAGGTGAGACATGGTGAGCAAAAAATTGAAAAGCTTCACGATCTTTTGATTAGTGATGGATTTGATAAAGTGCTTATTTTCGGTCGTACCAAATGGGGAATCGAAAAGCTTACGAAAGCTCTTATTCAGAGAGGATTTAAAGCAGCAGCAATTCATGGCAACAAGTCCCAAGGGCAACGCCAGAGAGCGCTTGAGCAGTTCAAACAAAACCAGGTCAGTATTTTGCTCGCCACAGATGTCGCATCAAGGGGAATTGATATTGAGAATGTGACCCACGTCATCAATTTTGATCAACCAGCAACCTATGAGGACTATGTCCATCGTATTGGGAGAACGGGAAGAGCAGACAAAAGAGGTATGGCACTTACGTTTGTTGAATAATACCTCCTTCTAGATCTCCTCTCTTTTTCTTTGGTATAATAGTACTTCTTTTATGCCTCAAAATTTGGTTCCGCTCAGCAAAAGAAAAAAATTATGGCCTCTTATATTGTTTTTCGTCTTTATTTTTAGTGCAGTTTTATTTTTTAGTCTCTATAGAATATCTTTCAAAAAGGTAAAAGATGTAGTTACCAATCAGACCTTGGGGGAAGCAGTGCCATTTAAAGAGATGACTGTTCCTTATTTACGCTCACGTGCATATGACAGTAGGCTTGGCGAATTAAGTTTTTATGAGAAAGGGAGTAATTACACATCCTATCTTACTAATTTTTCATCTGATGGTTTGAGAGTAGATGGGTTACTGACAGTTCCTGATGGTCAAATACCTAAAGAGGGTTGGCCAGCAATTATTTTTGTGCACGGGTATATTCCTCCAACGCAGTATGTGACTACGGAAAAATACGTAACATATGTTGATTACCTAGCGAGGAATGGATTTGTAGTTTTTAAAATAGATCTTCGAGGACATGGAAATTCTGAAGGTGAACCGGGAGGAGGATATTATGGATCTGACTATATTGTTGATACACTTAGTGCACGTGAAGCTTTAATAAATAGTGATTTTGTTCATCCTAAAAATATTGGATTTTGGGGGCATAGTATGGCTGGAAATGTTGTGCTTCGAAGTTTTGCTGCTCGTCCTGATACACCAGCTGTTGTCATCTGGGCTGGAGCGGTATATTCGTATGTAGACCAAAGAAAGTATGGCATAAATGATAATAGTTATCGTCCACCATCATCATCTGTGAGACAACAAAGTAGACGAAGAGATCTTTTTGAAAAAGTCGGCAGTCCTAGTGCTAGTAGTACTTTCTGGCAAGAGGTAGCTCCGACTAATTATCTCAATGACCTAAAGGGCGCAATTGCAGTTCATCATGCACTTGACGATGAAGTGGTTGATATTGGATATAGTCGAGATTTGATGTCACTTTTGGACAAAACAAAGGTTCCTCATGAATTTTATACATATTCAACCGGAGGGCATAATATTGAAGGACCAAGTTTTTCTTTAGCAATGCAACGAACTGTTGATTTTTTCAATACATATTTGAAGTAAATTCCTGTGTTATAATCTTTTTTGATGTTTAAGATAGAAAAGCTTGATTTGCTCATTTCTCTTTATATTACCTGTATAGCACTGTCTGAATTAATGGGTGCCAAAACGTTTCCCTTGCTTAACCTTTTTGGTTATCAGCTCAATGCAAGTGTAGGCATTTTTGTTTTACCGCTTGTCTTTACTATCAACGACATTATTGTTGAGGTTTACGGAGTAGAAAGGGCGAGGGGTATTATTCGTTTGGGACTATTGAGTATTTTTCTTATATTTATTTTTTCATTTATCGCAACACTTCTTCCTCCATCAACTAGATTTGAGAATAAAGAAATTGCCTATGATAGTATCTTTGGTCTTTCGATGAGAATTGCTGCATCCAGTCTTGTCGCATTTACTCTTGCAGAGTTTCTTGATGTTTTTGTTTTTGCAAAACTTCGAAGACGATTTAAGAACAGTGGGTTATGGCTTCGAAATAATCTTTCCAATTTTGCTTCACAATTTTTAGACACAAGCATATTTATCACGTTTGCTTTTTATGCTTTTGATAAGCCAATAGGAAGCAATGTGGCATTTTTATTAAGTCTTATATTTCCTTACTGGCTACTTAAGTGTGGTATGTCAGTTATTGAGACGCCACTTGTGTATCTAGGAGTTCGTTGGCTTAAGGAAAAAAGTAGATGAAAGTAATCCTTGTTATGGTCAGCACCCTTAATGGTAAGATCACAAAAGGAAATGATCCCCATATCTCCACTTGGACCTCTCTTGAAGATAAAAAACATTTCTCCAAACTTATTGAAGACGCAAAGCTAATCATTATGGGAAGTAAGACATATGAAGCTGCAAAAGAGACTATGCAACACAAGGAAGGGAGATTAAGAGTTGTAGTTACTCGCCACCCCGAAAGATACATGACTGAGAAAAAAGAAGGAGTAATAGAATTTCGTAGCGAAAGTCCGGGGGAGTTGGTTCAAAGATTTGAGGGGATAGGGTATCAGGAGGCATTGCTCCTTGGTGGAGGAGAACTCAACGCTGCTTTTTTGAAAGCAGGTGTTGTAGATGAAATACATCTTACGCTTGAGCCATTTCTTTTTGGTAAAGGTAAACAACTTATCGCCGAGGAGGAATTTAGTTCATCACTAGAATTGATATCATCTAAAAAATTGAACGAGCAAGGCACATTATTACTTCGTTATCGGTTTAAATAGCTGGCGCTTGACAAATGCAAGAGAGAGGACTACTATCAGGCCATGGAAAATGCTGATAATCCAGGACAATCAGCTGCCAAAAATAATTCGCCTGTTGGAATTATTCTCCTTGTTTTAGCACTCATTCTTTTTGCAGGAGTTGGGGGGTTCTTCTTTCTTTCGCAAAAAAACGCTCCTGAAAAAGTAGCTACTACTACAGAGAAATCTGCTTCACCTACAATTGATTCCAGTTTTTCAAGTATCCAAGAGGCTCTTTCAAAATCTCTTAGTCTTACATGTGTCTATGAGGATGGGAAGATGACCACCAACGCATACATAAAGGCAGGCGCAGTGCGATCAGATACAATATCAGGAGATCTTAAAAAAACTACGAGTATGATTATGAAAGATAAAAAGATATATATGTGGTCTGGCAATCAGGGGACAATGATGGAGTTTGATGTTGAAAAAATGATGCCAAGTGTTACTGCTGTCCCCGCAAAAGTCACACCAGCTACCCAAAATCCTCAGGATGCATTCGCACAGCTTGATAAATTTAGGCAAAATTGCAAACCAGCAACAGTTGCTGATGCACTTTTTACTCCTCCTTCTGATGTTACATTCACAGACCTAAGTAAGGCTATGAAATCAATTCCATCGATAACAGGAGCCATGACGAAAGATCAAATTGAACAACTCCAAAAGCAATACCAGCAATAATTCCCCTATCTTTTATTTTCTTTCCCCTTTGTTATACTAAAACTAAAGTTTGGACAGGTTTTTTCGTGAGTTAAACCCGCCTTCGTTAAAACTATGGCGGGCGAAGGGAGGTGAGCATATGAATATTGACGTTAACTATGTAGGAGTATTAGTTGCAGCTGTTATCTCAATGGTTGTTGGATTTTTATGGTATAGTCCAGTTCTTTTTGGAAAACCATGGATGAAGCTTATGGGTTATACAGCAGATAGTCTTAAAAAAGCACAAAAGGAGATGGGTAAATTGTATGGTGTGAGTTTTGTACTTTCCCTTATTACAGCATATATCCTGACTCATGTGATGGCACTTTCCATGAATTTTTATCACTATTCAGCACTATCAACAGGTGTTATCTCAGCGTTTTGGATGTGGCTTGGGTTTGTGATGCCTGTTCAAGCAACGAGTGAGATATTTGGTGGGAAAAAGTGGAAATTATTTGCAATCAATACTGGATACCAACTTGCTTCAATGGTGGTGATGGGGGTAGTAATTTCTTTTTTCTAAGGCTTAGATTAGGTGGTGATTTTTATGCAACCGCGGAAGCGGTTGCATGTATTTTAGGCTAGTTATTATCATTTTTTTTCTTTATAATAATACTTCTGTTTCTGTATGAAATTTAAATTTATTCCTCAGGATCGAAATCTATTTATTATCGCTCTTATTGCCGTGGTGAACATGCTTGGGTATGGCATTATTATTCCGATCCTTTATGCATATTCCAAAAAATTTGGACTTTCAGATTTTGACAATGGGCTTCTTTTTGCAATTTTTTCAATTTGTCAGTTTTTCTCAACCCCTATCATCGGTAGATTGTCAGATAAGTATGGTAGACGCCCACTTCTTTTGACATCAATTATCGGTACAGCTATTTCTTTTTTCATGATGGCTTTTGCTCCCAATGTACTTTTCCTTTTTTTTGCGCGGGCGCTTGATGGCTTGACAGCAGGTAATATTCCTGTTGCTTTTGCTGTGATTTCAGACACTACCAAGCCTGAGGAGAGGGCTAAAGCATTTTGTCTTATTGGGGCTGCGTTTAGTTTTGGATTTATTTTTGGTCCTGCCATTTCTTTCTGCATTTACGATAGGTTGGGGAAGTGCGATGCCTTTTATTATTGCTGGAGTAATTACTATGATTGCTGCAGCTTTAACTGCATTTTATCTACCTGAGACGAATAAACATATTGGTGAGGTGCGGCACGGAAAGCTTTTCGATTTTCCAAAAATGTGGCATACACTTTTTGATCCTCAGGTTGGTTTAACATTTGTTATTACGCTTATTTTCTTTTTGGCTTTTGCCTGTGCAATTATTTATGGATTTCAACCATTCACCATGCAGGTACTTAATATCAGTACAGCTGATAACGCCAAGCTCTTTACGCTTTTTGGGATTGTAGGTCTTATCGCTCAGACATTTTTAGTCCAATGGGTATCTAAAAAATTAGGTATGAAAAAAGCTTTTTCAATCTCAATTCTTTTTACTGCTATATCATTTGTCATTATGTATTTCTCTCGAAGTCTTGGTATTTTTGTCTTCGCGTCAGTCATTTTGGGAATTTTTAACAGTATTGTTCAGACACTAATCCCTACTATTCTCTCAAGAGAAGCGGATGCCAAATCACAAGGAACTATCATGGGGCTTAACGCTTCGTATCAGAGTATTGGGATGATTATTGGGCCAATTTTGGGGGGAGCCGTGGCATCAATCGCAGTATCTTTACCATTTTTAATTGGTGCTATTTTGATACTTTTTTGCTTTTTCCTTTCATTTTATGTTCTTCGTCCAGGTGTAAGGCAAGAATCCGCTTTTTAATTTTTCCCAAAAAAAAGGCGGTCTCGCCAAAGGCGGACCGCCATAGTTATATCGTTAGTGGTCAAAGTCCATATGGTTAATGTCGAGAAGACCGCCATATGGATAATGAAATTCATAGTGCGTGCTATCGTTGTAGCAGACGCGATATCTTGTTATCCCGTGATGGTCGCAGACTTTCTTGGTAAGGACAACGTAGGGTTGAGCAATGTTCTCCTCAAAGAGTCTGACAGGAGAAAAATCTTTGTCGATTGTCTTTGTCAGAACTTGTGCTGGGTTGGTGATGAATGTAAAGTCATCGCCATCCTTTATCAAAAAGATGCCTGATCTCATTTCATAGAGTTCAAGTTGACCTAGTTCTGATGTGTGTTTTGGACCATCAATAATCACAAGAACTAATGCAAGAACAGCTATGAAAACAATTGATAGACCAAGAGATCCTCCAATGAATTTATCAACCGGAAAATCTCTTCCAACAATATTGTTATTGCGTTTTTGT
>JACROF010000004.1 GCA_016214555.1 Candidatus Levyibacteriota bacterium | reverse complement strand
TCTTAATATGCCCAATGGCCGATAGAAACGCTTCGTTTTTGAAAAACGCGCCGTCGATTATTTCTTTGTCAATGCGCGGGCAAGTCTGATAATACACGCGACCAGCGCCAATATTTAAATGACCGACTTCTGAATTGCCCATTTCACCAAAAAGCAAGCCTACTTCGTTACCCGCGGCATGGATTGTCATCGCTGGATAATCTTTTAGATATTTCAAAAAAACTTGAGGGAGTAGCAAGACACGCCTCAGTACACGCAGCAGGTGTCGTAATAGCAGACAAGGATCTTGTAGAATACACACCCATTCAAAGAGAAACGAATGGCGAAAAAGTTGTTACACAATACGACATGTATATGGTTGGAGAAGACGGAGTTGGACTTTTAAAAATGGACTTTTTGGGTCTTCGAAACTTAACAATTATCGAGGAAACGCTAAAATTCATTAAACAAAATCAAAATCAAACAGTTGATCTCAACCAAGTTCCCCTAGATGACAAACTTGCCTATGAACTATTAGGACAAGGCGAAACGACAGGAATTTTCCAACTAGAGTCTGCTGGAATGCGTCGATATATTAAAGAGTTAAAACCAACCTCAATTTTTGATCTTCAAGCAATGGTGGCTCTCTATCGTCCAGGCCCCATGCAAAATATTCCAGAATTTATTGCAAGAAAAAGAAGCCCAGAGCTTATCACCTATCCACATGAAAAATTGGAAGTAATTCTTAAAGAATCATATGGTGTACTAACCTTTCAGGATGACGTGTTACTTACAGCTATCATCCTTGCTGGATACTCATGGTTGGATGCAGACAAATTTAGGAAGGCGATGGGTAAAAAAATCCCATCAGAAATGAAAAAACAGGAAGAAATGTTTATCGATGGATGTCAAAAAAATGGCATTAGTGAAAAAAAAGCAAAAGAAATTTTTGACCTCATTGCCCCTTTTGCAGGATATGGATTCAACAAGGCTCACGCTGCGTGTTATGCGATGATTGCATTTCGTACTGCCTATTTGAAGGCTCACTTTCCCGTTGAGTTCATGACTGCTGTTCTCACCGCTGAATCAAGAGGCACAACCGGACCGCAAAAAAATGAAAAAATTTCACAAGCTGTTGCTGAATGCAGAAGGCTTGATGTCCCTATTCTTCAACCAGACATCAATGCATCAAACTCTGATTTTAGCATTGAAAATAATACAGCGATCAGATTTGGCCTCTCTGCAATCAAAAATGTTGGAAGTGCTGCCATTGATAGTATTATTGCTGCCCGCTCAACAAAAAAATTCGTAAGCGTGCAAGACTTTTGTTCACGAGTTGATCTGGGAAAAGTTAATAAAAAAACGCTTGAAAGCCTTATTAAAGCTGGGGCTTTTGACAGTTTTGGGAACAGAGCATCGCTTTTGATCTCAATGCCTGATGTTGTAGCAAAAATTGCAAAGAGTAAAAAAAATGAGTCTCAGGGACAAAGTTCTCTTTTTGATAACGAAGAAAGCCAAGATGACAATCAAAATATCACCTATTTTGATGTCGACGATTTTTCTTTAGAGGAAAAGTTGAGTTTTGAAAAAGAATTTCTAGGCTTTTACCTTACATCACATCCCCATATGGAGACTCTTTCTCGAATACGACTTATGACAACTCATGAAATTGAGCTCATAGAATCAGAAAAGGAAGGGACCTTGATAAAAATCGGAGGAATTATCGAAGCAATGAGAAAAATAGTAACAAAAAAATCAAATGCAGAAATGGCTTTTATTACCATTGGGGACGACAAAGGGATTACAGTCGAATGTGTTGTCTTTCCAAAAGTGTTTGAGGAATCAAAAACGTTTCTTATTACAGACAGCGTCATACTTATTGAAGGAAGATTGGACAGCAAAGACGAACAACCTGTCGTAATTGCAAATAAAATTTCCTCTGCAAAGGACGTCCTTTAGACAGAAATTACTATCTTTCAGTATAACACATTTCCTTATTTAATAAAATGGCTTGACGCATCAATCTAAGCTTTCGTACAATTACAAGACTATGGCTGCTCTAGCGCCTGAAATTCTACTACAAATTGGCCCAGTGCCAATAACAAATACACTTCTTAATACAGCTCTTGTTGATGTAATTATCGTATCGGGAGTTATTGCGATAAATAAAAATCTTAAAAAAATTCCAGGAATTTTTCAAAATATCGTTGAACTCGTCGTAGACGGATTTCATGAACTTGTTACGTCGATTGCAGGTGAAAAAAACACTAAAAAGATTTTTCCATTTTTTATTACATTTTTTCTTTTTATTCTCATTGCAAACTGGAGTGGTCTTATTCCTGGAGCAGAATCACTTGGTCTTATGCCTAACAAGTCTCAACATCACGCAAGTACTCAACAAAATTCCCACGATACAGCAGAGGAGACACAAAAAGAAGAGGTTGAACATGAAATCGTTTCGTTTAATCGAAATCTCACCAGCGACCTTAATGCTACATTAGCTTTGGCGATCATCTCCCTTGTTGCGACGCATACACTTAGTATCAAAGCGCTTGGGATAAAAGAATATTTAGGAAGATTTTTTTCACTCAACCCAATTTTGCTTTTTGTTGGCATATTAGAAATTATTTCTGAATTTACAAAAATCATCTCGCTTTCTTTCCGACTTTTTGGTAATATATTTGCGGGAGAAGTAGTGCTTGGGACAATATCCAAGCTTTTTGCTTTTATATTCCCTCTTCCTTTTATTTCACTCGAAATAATTGTGGGGTTGGTGCAAGCACTTGTTTTTTCTATGTTAACAATGGTATTTATGAGTGTCCTTATGACATCGCATCATCAAAATGAACATACAGCTAAGGAGGTGAGTCATTGATGGAATTTTCTGTAACAGGAGGTCTTATCGTTGCAGCAGGAGGTCTTATTCCTGCATTAGCAATTGGTATGATAGGAGCAAAAGCCATGGAAGCAATCGGTCGAAATCCTGAAGCATCAGGAAGGATTCTTCCTGCAATGCTTTTAGGCATGGCGTTTGCTGAAGCTATCGCTATTTACTCACTTATCTTAGCATTTACTAAGTAACAACTATGGAAGTATTGGGGAAATTCGGTATTAATCCAATTTTGCTCGCTGCCCAAATAGTAAACTTTTTGATTATTTTATATATCATAAAGCGGTTTGCACTCAAGCCGATTATGAAAATATTAAAAAATCGTGAAGAAACTATTGCTAAGGGTTTGAAAGAAGCTGAGGAAGCTCGTGAGCTTCTTGAACGTTCTGTGGAAAAAGAAAAAGCAGTTCTCCAAAAAGCGCAGATTGAGGCTCGAAAACTCTTAGATGAGGCAAAAGAACACAGAGAATCGGTTATAAGAGAGGCGCAAGAAAGTGCCAAGTCTCAGACTGAGTCAATGCTGAAAGAGGCCAAAGAGCAAATTGCCCGTGACACAATTGATGTTGAAAAGCGATTAGTCGCACATGTTACCGATCTGGCAATCGCAATTGTGCAAAAATCTTCATCTGAGCTTTTCCCTCAAAAAGACCAATCAGCAATTGTTGAGAAAGCTCTTAAAAATCTTAAGAAAAAAGCTGATTAAAAAATGAATAGACAAACATTGAAGCAATTAGTGCTTGCTAGCTACACCGATAGCGAATTAGATGCAAGAAAAATTAATAAAATATCTGATTTGCTATCTAAAAAGGAGTTAAAACTTTACATTCGAGCATTGAAAAATTCTGAGAAACAGAATACAATTCTCCTCGAGGTTCCATCAAGAAATTTAATTGATGAGGGGAGCCTTCAGGATCTATTTCCAGATAAAAGAATTTCTGTTTCGGTTGATCCTGAACTCTTGGTTGGTATGAGATTTCAAGACAATGACGACATTTTTGAATTTAGTCTAAAAAATACACTTGACAAAATAACTGAACATATAAAAGAACAATATGATTGACAGCGATACAATTATCAAACAATTAGAGGACAAAGTAAAAGGCTTTCATTACGATGCTAAAACCCAAAACGTGGGAAAAGTCGAGGTTAACCACGATGGTGTTATCACAGCATCAGGCCTTTCTAAGGCAGTGATGGGAGAAAGAGTTGTAGTATCAGACTCAGTCTCAGGTGTAGTGCTTGATCTGACCGAGGACTCAGCCTCTATTATCCTTCTTGATGAATCAAGCAGTATCAAGGAAGGCGACACCGTTAGGACAACAGGAGAACTTCTGGGTATTGTTGTTGCCGACGATATTCTCGGACGCGTGGTTAATCCACTTGGCATCCCTCTTGATGGCAAACCAGGAATCAAAAAAGGCACATTAATGCCGCTTGAAAAAATTGCAGCTGGAGTTGTTGACCGCATGGACGTAGATACGCCTCTCAAAACAGGCATTAAAGCAATTGATGCAATGATCCCTATTGGACGTGGGCAGCGCGAACTTATTATCGGCGATCGTGGACTTGGTAAAACTGCCATCGCTGTTGATACAATCATCAATCAAAAAAATGTAGCAAAAGGGCAAAAAAAAGTTCTGAGTATCTATGTAGCAATTGGACAAAAACAAAGTACCATTGCTCAAATCATTGGAAAACTTAAAGAAGAAGGTGTACTTGAAAATACAGTAATTGTCGCGGCAAGCTCGTCGGATCCAGCGGCTCTTCAATACCTTGCTCCCTATGCAGGAACAGCAATTGCGGAATACTTTTTGAAAAAAGGTGAGGATGTTTTAATTGTTTATGACGATCTCACCAAGCAGGCATGGGCGTATCGTCAAATCTCACTTGTTTTGGGTAGACCTGCAGGTCGTGAAGCCTATCCAGGAGATATTTTCTATGTCCATAGCCGGCTCCTTGAAAGAGCAGTAAAGTTGAACAAAGAAAATGGAGGCGGCTCGATCACTGCCCTACCTATTATTGAAACACAAGCAGGAGACATCTCTGCATATATTCCAACCAACGTTATCTCAATTACCGATGGGCAAATATTTGTAGAATCTGAACTCTTCAATTCAGGTGTAAGACCCGCTATTAATGTCGGTTTTTCAGTATCACGAGTTGGTTCTGCTGCTCAGACGGGAGCAATGAAATCAGTTGCTGGAAAAATGAAGTTAGAGCTTGCACAGTATAGAGAACTCGCAGCTTTTGCTCAATTTGGCTCAGAGCTTGATCCTGAAACATCTCGCCAACTTGAACGAGGAAAAAGATCAACAGAGTTATTCAAACAAAATCAATATCGTCCACTTGCCGAAGAATATGAAATTTTAAGCATTATCGCAGTTACGAGAGGGCATCTTGACGATATACCTGTTGAGGATATTTCTCGATTTGAGTCAGAGCTTCACGAGTATGCTGGAGGAAAGAAACATCAAAAAATTATAGAGAGACTTGCAAGTGGTGAAAAATTAAAAGAAGAAGATCTTAAGTTGGCTGATGAAATAATAAAAGAATTTAAGAAAGGATTTACGAAATAATGGCGACACTTATTTCTCTTAGACGAAGAATTAAAGCAGCTCAAAATGTTTCAAAAACAACAAGAGCCATGCAGATGATAGCAGCTTCAAAGCTAAAAAGGGCTCAAGACGCAGCTCTTGCCGGACGTCCTTATGTCCAAAAACTAACTGAGCTTGCTCAAGACATAACACTCCGAACTGAAGACGCAAAAAAACACCCTTTCATGCGCCTCTCAATCGATAATGATAAAACTCTTCTTATCGCTATTGCTCCAGACAAAGGACTTTGTGGCGGACTTGTCACCAATCTTCTTAGAGAATTTTTTATCTATAGTCGTGACGAAAAAAATGCGCAGATGATAGTAGTGGGTAAAAAGCTGGAAAATCAGGTTGTCAAACTTCAAAACGAAGTACTGGCCGCTTTCCACTTTGGCACAACACTCCCAACATTTGACGTCGTCTTCCCTATCATCAAGCTTATTAATGAGTACTATCTTTCTGGAAAAGTGCAAAGCGTTAAAGTGCTTTATACTGACTTTGTAAGTTTTTTCAACCAAAGTCCAAAAGTGGTGCAGCTTTTGCCTATTTCTCTCCCTGAGTCTAGTGATCAAGAGAAAAAAAACGTGGCTCAGGCAGATATGCTCTATGAACCAAGCCTGGAAGAAATGGTTCCAGAACTTCTCAAGCACTACTTAGAGATGAGCCTTTTTCAATACTTTCTTGAAACGTATCTTTCAGAGCAAGCAGCACGAATGATTGCAATGCAAAATGCAACAAACAATGCTAAAGATATTATTTCTGGGCTTAAATTGGAGTATAATAAGACACGTCAAGCTAAGATTACAGGTGAGTTACTTGACATTATTGGAGGAAGAACAGGAGCACAAGCATAACAATGGCTATCAACAAAACAACACCAGTTAAAAAATCACAAGAAGGCACAATTGTCAGTATTGCTGGGCCAGTTCTTAATGTCTATTTTGAAGGAGAACTACCAAATATTTATGAAGCATTAACTGTCGAACTTCCTCATGGAGAAATTTTAACTCTTGAAGTTGAATTTGAAATAGGTGGACACGAAATAAAAGCTTTAGCTTTTGGATCAACTGATGGACTCTCCCGAGGGATGAAAGTAAAGCGTACTTTTGCACCTATCTCAGTTCCAGTTGGTGAAAAAACACTAGGTAGAATTTTTAACGTTCTTGGCAATGTTATTGATGGACAAAAATTTGACGACAAAGGTGTGAGCCTTCACCCGATTCATGCACAAGCTCCAAAGCTTGTTGACCAAGAAACCAAACCACAAATTCTTGAGACTGGCGTCAAGGTTATCGATCTTATCGCTCCATTCACAAAGGGAGGAAAAATTGGTATTTTTGGAGGAGCAGGTGTAGGCAAAACAGTTATTATTCAAGAGCTTATTCGAAATATCGCAGTCGAACATTCAGGGCACTCAGTTTTTGCAGGAGTTGGAGAACGTACCCGAGAAGGAACGGGACTTTGGCTTGAAATGAAAGGCTCAGGTGTTCTTGATAAAACAGTCATGGTTTATGGACAGATGAATGAGCCACCCGCAAACCGTCTTCGCGTTGCACTCACTGCACTCACTATGGCTGAATATTTTAGAGATGAAAAAGGTGAAGATGTTCTTCTCTTTATTGACAATATTTTCCGCTTTGCGCAAGCAGGCTCTGAAGTATCTGCGCTTCTTGGTCGTATGCCATCAGCAGTGGGGTATCAACCAACACTTGCTACTGAAATGGGTGGACTACAGGAACGTATTACGAGTACAAAAAAAGGCTCTATCACTTCACTTCAAGCAGTCTATGTTCCAGCAGACGACTATACAGATCCAGCTCCGGCAACTACTTTTGCACACATGGATGGTACTGTCACTTTAGAACGATCTTTATCAGAGCAGGGTCTTTATCCGGCAGTTGACCCACTAACTTCTTCCTCGCGCATTCTTGACCCTAATGTCGTTGGTAAGGATCATTATGAAGTAGCACGTGGGATTCAAAAAGTACTTCAAAGATATAAAGATCTTCAAGATATTATCGCTATTTTAGGTATGGACGAATTATCAGACGAAGATAAAAAAGTTGTCGGACGAGCTCGTAAAATTCAACGCTTTCTCACTCAACCATTTTTCGTTGCTGAAATCTTCACAGGAGCACCAGGTAAATATGTAAAAATCGAGGACAATGTCCGCGGTTTTAAAGAAATTTTAGAGGGAAAACATGATAACCTCCCCGAGCAAGCCTTTTACATGGTAGGGACTATTGATGAGGCAATTGAGAATGCCAAAAAAATGAAGTAGTGAATCTTGCACTGAACTTGATGAAATATGAATCTCAAAATATTAACTCCTGAAAAAATAACCTTTGAGGGCGATATAGACGAACTTATAGTTCCAACGATTACCGGTGAAATTGCTATTCTCCCACACCACATAGATCTTCTCACGCAAGTCTCAGATGGCGAACTAGTTATAAAAAATAAGGGTAAGCAAGAACATATTGCTATAACAGGTGGCTTTCTACAAATCAACAAAGACACTCTTACCCTTCTGGCCGATTACGCTGTCCATTCAGAAAAAATCAATGCGCAAAAGGCACTAGAAGCACAAAAAAGAGCTGAGGAGATCTTAAAAAAGAAATCAGAGCATACAACCGAGCAGGACCTTGCTATCGCTCAAGCTGAAATGAGAAGAGCTATCCTTGAACTTAAAGTTGCACGTAAACGAAAACACGTCTAGCTCCATGACTGAACTCGATATGCCAATTATCCAACTGCTGGAGGATAATCAGGCAGTACAAAAAGGTCACTACATTTATACCTCAGGTAACCACGGAGAACTTTATATAGCCAAAAACAAGCTTTATGAAAAGCCTCGTGTCGCAAAGGAAATTGGCAAAAGGCTAGCATCAGCCATTGGAGAGTTAACAGAAGGCGTTGAGGTCATTGTAGGACCTGCTATCGGTGGCATTATCCTTGCTCAATGGACCGCCTATGAAATGGATGTTCTCTTTACTAATACTGAAAAGAATGAGGAAGGCGTACAATACTTTCGAAGAGGAATTGAAACTATTAAGGGAAGAAATGTTGCGATTGTTGAAGACTTAGTTACAACTGGTAAATCTGTCAATGAAGTGATAGCTGCTACAAGAGAACTAGATGCTGATGTGAGAATAGTTGCTGCAATGCTTGACAGAAGTCCCCTAAACAAACCAGCAGCAGATGCAATTGATGCAGACTATATCTACTTAGAAAGGTTACCAACAGTTATTTACGATCCAAAAAATTGTGCGCTCTGCGAACATAACGTGCCAATAAATACTGATCTTGGACACGGGAAAATGCAAGAGCAGCATGAACATTGAATTTATTTTCAAAATTTCATACAATGAGTAACTATCAGTTGTGAAATGGATCTGACTTGCCAACGTAGCTCAGCTGGTAGAGCAGCTGTATCGTAAACAGCAGGTCGTCGGTCCGAATCCGACCGTTGGCTCATAGAATATATGCCTCGATCGCGACTAAATCAAAGACAAGCTCGTCAAGCAAAACGCAATATAATCATTATCGCGCTTGGATCATGCGTGCTTCTTGCACTTTTTTTAATTTTTGGCACAAATCTACTAGTAAAATTCAGTTTGCTTGTAGAAAGAGAGTCTGCAACAGCCCAAGAACAAGTGGACACTTTTGTGGCACCTCCCTCTCTTGACTATATTGCTGATGCAACAAACAGCGCCGAAATTGACATTACTGGATCTGGAGAAAGTGATGGATATATAAAGCTTTTTGTGAATGGCAAGCAGGTCAAAAAGGCTGACATACAAAGCGATAATACCTTTTCATTTCGGCGAATCAAACTTACACCTGGCGAAAATAGTATTAAAGCAAAATTTGTGAATAAAGATAACAAGGAAAGTAAGTTCTCAGAAACAACTATTATTACCTACTCCAACAAAGCTCCGGAGCTTTCGATTATTTCTCCAAATGATGGTCAATCATTTAACAAGGATCATAACCCACTAAAGATTACAGGAAAAACTGATCAAAACGTAAAGGTAACGGTAAATGATTTCTGGGCGGTAGTTGATGGACAAGGAAATTTTTACTATAACTTATCTCTTAAGGGCGGTGATAATGAAATAAGAGTCCAGGCCATTGATGAAGCTGGGAATAAAGCTGAAAAAACTCTTAAGGTTTCTTTTGCTGAATAAGTGAACTAAAAGCTATCAAGAAGCATAAAATCATTGAATAGAAACCTACATTCAAAAATATGCTTCCAATAAGTACTGCAAGAAATGCAGCAAAAAAAGATTTTGATAAGAACATATTTTTTGCGACTGACTTTCTCAGTTCAAAGTATATTCCATAAAGAAAAAATAGTGCAGTGCCCATGCCAACGATTCCTGTAGTTGCTAAGATAAAAAGATAACTATTGTCTGTTCCAGAATCTGCATGACTTTGTACTCTTGGAGCAATACTCCTATACCCTCTCTCTTGCTGAGCATATCTATATGCATTAAAACCAACTCCGAGTAATGGCTCTGAAAGAAATATCTTTGTGGCAATCTCTGCAGACTGTATTCTTGCTGTCGTAGAAGCGACTCTCAGAGGGTTAAGCCCTTCAATCTTGGTGTTTGCAGATAGAATAAAAAAAAGCATGCAAATTCCAATACCCGCAAACACCACCTTCTTTGATTGAGTTAGCAATAAATATATTGAGACGGAAATAATCATCATCAAGATACCTGTTCTTGAATACGTAAGAAGTATCGCAGTAAAGGTGGCTATCATAAGAGCGCTGAAAAGAATTCTTGCTCGTCCTCTGTGATTAAAAAATAATTCGAGGATAAATACTAAGAAAATACTAAAAAATGCAGCGGCAAAATTTGGGTCCAGAAAAGTCGAAAACAAACGAAAAAGATGGTCATCCCAACCTAAGTGATAAAGATTTCCTAAATATGGATAGAAAAAAAACTGGACAAAACCAATTACAAGTATACAAACCCCTCCAAAAATCATATCAAGAATTAAAAATTGCTTATTTTTTTGAGAGAGTAACCTAAGAGGAAAATATAAAAGCGATATCAAAACAAGTCGTATAGGATAAAGTATTGAAGTAACAATATCAATCTGATTATTTTTAGCATATGCTAAACTAAGCGACAACACTCCAACAGCGATAAACACTAAAAATTTCTTATAAAGATTTTTACCAAAAATTGAGTTCCACTTTTTATTTCCTCCTTTATACAAAAACCATACTACAACAATTAATGTAATCGATATATCAAAAAATGTTATCCCAATATCCCCTATTTGCAAACGAACAACTTGTCCGCATATAAAAGCTAGTGTTAAAAAACAAATCAAAAATTTACTTAGCATGGTAGATCTCCTCAAGCTGCAGAGCTAACAATAGCAGTGTTCCATAAAAAACATGCCACTGAAAAATAAGTGGAAAAGATGAAGGATGTGCAAGATTTAAAGCAACTAAAACATATGAGGTAAATAACAAAAAATATTTTTTAGTTGATCTCTTCTTTTTCCTAAAACGAAAGTATAAAAGAAGATAGGCTGGCATAGTTAACACGAAATAGTGTTGCCACGAAAATGTTAGTGTTATGAGCGATAAAGGGAAAATGCTCGACGCAGCAAGAAGATGTATTGATTTTACAGATCGTTTCTTCCAGTAAATAAAAAATGACGCACCGATTAACAAAAACGTTAGAAAATACTTTATACATAGAGTAGTAAACGAAACACCAAGCCATCGACCCAAGAGTCCTGAAAGAGCTTGATTATAATAATCAAGAGGCCAGCTTCGTAGTGTTCCAAGTAGCGAAGAGCCAAAAAAATATTCTGTCAACTCTTGCCTAACCACCACAAAGCCAATTGCTACCCCTGCTATAACCACTAAAACTGATAATTGAAATGCCTTAAATTGCTTGATGATAAGCAAGTACGGAAGAAGTAGCACTGGAAATACTTTAAGGATCAATGAAAGACCAACTGCTGTTCCAGAAAGAGCAAATCTTCCCCTCGACGTTAAAAGCAAAAATAGTGAAAGTAAGAAAAGATTTACATTATTAAATTGTCCCATTCCCAAGTTGAACTTCAATGGAAACATAAGAAAAGAAAAGCTAGAAAGAATAAAAAATTCATTCGAAAAGATTTTTCTTTTTTCAGTTTTAAAAAGAAAAACTATGCTTGTGATAAAGAGAATAATTGAAAGTACAGTCCAAATAATACTCGCCTCAGCTCTTTCAAAAAATGCCACGGGAAGAAAAAAGAATAATGCAATAGGTGGATACAAAAATTTCATTGACGATCCAATCACATCTTTATAAGGATTACCTCCTGCAAGATAAGCCTTTAGCCCTCCATAAAATACATTAAAATCAGGATAATTCCCAAGTGTTAACGCTTTACAAAGCCAAATAAGTAAAACAAGAAAAATAGTTATTGAAATAGCTTTTTTTAATATATCCATCTTGTGTTTGTAGTATAAAGCTTAACACCGGTTGTGTCATTTGAGTAAATTACATTCCAGTACTGAAATCTTTTTGGCAACGACGTATTTTGGGTCGCAATAAATTCAAATGTGTCACCTTTTTTTACCCATGATGAATCAATAAATGGAAAATCCACATAATACAAATTATGAAATCCATATAGCAAGACATTTTTATCTCCGACAATTTTTTTAATACTATGATCCTCATCATAAAAGTCACCAAATTTGAAATTGAGATGACTCATAAGAAATGATTCTTTTGATTCCTTACCAAAAATAGCTGGCATATATTTGCTGACAGCTAATCCCCTATACAACAAGGCTACAACACAAACGAATATGAGAACAATGATTAATACTCGATAATAATTTTTATATTTTTTAATTGTCTCAAGAATAACTGCTGATGCTATCGAAAATGCAGGGAGATATGGAAGCAAAAATCTTCCTCCTCCAGTTTTGGGTGTAATAGTCCAAACCAAAAGTGCCAATATACAAAATAAGAAAATAACATTTGTCTTAGATGGAATCTTATTTCTTATCATAAAATAAATTGGCGCGATTATAAGGTAAAAGGGCGAGATTGGATCTGATGACGAAATAAAAATAGTAAAAATATCAAAAAAGATCGAAGGGAATACCAAAACATCTTTTTCAAAATGAATATTATACACAGAAAAAAGAGGGTAAAAGGGATTACTTGTACTTAAAAAGGAAAACACAAACCACCCTAAAGGAACAAACAAAGAAATTACACCGTACATAATAATTTTTTTGAAGGTATTTATGCCTCTCCTATCAAAAACTGCAATTAAGATAATGAGTACTAAAAATGTTGCTAACGATATAAGCTTTGTCTCTATTGAAAGCCCCATAAGGAATGCTGATTCGATTAACCATTTACTTTTTTTTGTATTAAAATATTCGATCAATCCGAAGAGAGCCATTACTTCAAAAAACGTTCTAATCAAATCAATATATGCAGTTGTACCTTCCCACAAAAAAACAATGTTCGTAAAAAGAATTACTACTGAAATTAATGAATAAAATACTGAGGCGAATTTTCTACTAAGCTGATATGTTGCAATTGCAGTTAGCAATGCAAAAGTCATATGGACTATTTTCACCAAAACTTCGCCACTTAATGCTAATGCCGGTATGTACAACATTTCACCAAGTTTTGGCATCGTTGAATAATACAAAAGACCCCCTGGAATATATGATATTCCTCCGTTTTCTAAATAAATTTTTGGGATCGTCAGATGATACCATAGCGAGTCAAAGGCGAGTTCTGGTCCAAGAGCACCCACCAACATAAGACCTAAGCTTGCTATGATAAAGCAAAAAATATATGGATATTCAAATAATATCTCCTTAATATTTTTTGCGATATTTTTTATCGATATTTTTTTTTCAAATTTATCCCAAAAAATAATACTAAGAAAACCAAATATACAAGTAATCGCAAGTAAGCTCAAAAATTCATATTCTTGAAGAATACCAAAAGCAAAAATAACGTTACCAAATAATCCCAATAGAAAAGCAATTCCGAACATATTTACTTAATTACATATATTACTGTGTTATCAAATTTTACAACTTCTCTTAATGTGGCATTTGTTGAAATAATTTTCTTAATCTCTGCAGATGAGGGAGCTTTGATAAGTCCTTCTACTTTATAATTATCATGATGCAACAAATCATATTCATCAAAGTGCACGATAATAAAATTTACTCCAAGATTTTTCAATGTGTCAATCGATTTACTAGATGGAAATTCTTTTAAGAGCTTGACTGATAACAATTGCCATGGAGGCGGAGAAAAACCACTCGCTCCATTAACAGTTCTGAGAAAATGTGCTGTTGAATAATATTGTCTCTGAAGTTCTCTTGTAGCGTAAGGGAATGTGTTCCAGTTGTAGACTGGCATTTCAACAACTACAGCATTTTGAGATTGCTTGCTGAGCCAATGATACTCCTGTGGGAATTTCTCCCTTGGTAAAATATCTACCAGATGAAATGACGGTTTATACTCAACAAAAATTATTGAGACAAAAAGAATAGCTAGTATGTGTTTATGAACGCCTTTATATTTTGAAAAAAAAATTCCAATATAATACCCAGCTAAAATCGACATGCACAAAACAAAGAGGACCTCCCATCTTGCTGAATTTCTTAACCCATTAAATCCTGGAACTAAGTAATAAAGTAGCAAATAAGGGAGTGGCACAGGAAATGGGTGATGAATTGTTTGTCTACCAATATGAAGAAAAGGCCCTAGGCTCAGGATCAATCCACCTATCCCAATGATAAATAATGACTTCACTTCATACCTTTCTTTTTTCCAATTTTTAACTATATAGAAAATCGACAATATTGATCCAATAAGTAATAGCAATCCAGGATAACCGTTTTTAAAAGACGGATTTTGTGAAAAATTACTTTTAACATTAATAAATTCAAGCATTGGTGAAAGTCTGGTAAATGAATTTGCATAATACAAATCTTCAGGCTGTAAGGCAAAATGAATAGAATCCCTTATGTCTCGCGTATAGGCAAAGTCTGATGAAACTTTATAGTATGGCAGAATAAATGGAATCAAGATTGCAATACTTATTACTAGTGCAAAAAATATTTTTATAAAGTATTTTTTATCTAATTTCTTTTTTTCGAAGATAGCAAATGCTAAGAGAATCCCAACGAACCCAAATATAATAAAGTAGCCTGGAAGAAAGCTATTAAGAGTCTGCAATATAAAACATAACATTGCTAAAATAAGATAGGTTTTCTTTTGAGATTTTAAATAGTGCATAAACGACAAAAAGGCTAGTGGCACAAAAAAAACAAAAAGCACTTGAAGATGAACATACTTATCAAGAACAACTGGTGAGAAAACAACCATGAGACCTGAAATAATAGCTGGAATATGCCTTCTAAAGAGATAGAAGCAAAGTAAGTATGATGAAAAACCTAAAAGCCATAGTGATGTAATGAGTGTAGCATTTTGAAAAACAATTGGTTGGTGAAAAATTACATAAAATGGATAAAATATAATACTTGAGGATATTAAAGAATCGGAGTATGCAAGGGAGTTATGAAAAGGAAAAAAAGACGGTGCATCAAATAATTTTAGTGGGTCAGAAAAAACGATATGAGACACCCAAGTCTGAATCCATGATAACAAAAGCTCATCACCTACACCTGTTGCTTTTGTTGATAAGTGAAAGATAAGTGGATTTGTTATAAACAATGAAGTAAGCAGAAAAAATGCACAAACAAGAAAATAGGTGATAAGTAAACGTTGCTTTATATTCTTAAACATATCCCATTTTTACAAAATAAAAAATAAATATACAAAACCAGCAATAAAATACACCAGATTACAAAAATAACACTTCTATAATTTCTCATATGAAGCAACAAAAGAGGTCAATATCCAAAATCATACGTTTTCTTTTCTTGATATAGCATCCAGAGTTTTCCAGCAACCAAAAATGTATAAAAGCTCATCATAATTGCTGAGATAATACCAGCAACGCCATCTAAGAATCCCAACTTATAAAAATAAAGATATAAAAACTTTCCTAATGGATAAAAAAGACAACGAATAATATCAGATTTTACATTTTTATTTTTTAACTCTTTTGCTCTGATTGTTGAATAATAGTCAATTTCACTTAAAAACTCTCTTACTGACTGATGCGGATAATGAATTAAAGTACTTTTAAATGTTCCTGTTTCACCAAGAACAGTCCATTTTTCATGCACATCTCCTGACCAGGTTGCTTTATTTTTTCTAGCTAATCTTAAGAGTTTTGTTCTTCCAGCATCTCCAAATTTAATTGTTTTCCCCCATAAAACATCTTTTCTTTTTATGAAATAACCGTTTACCGGACTCAAAAATTGTGTGATTTGCTGATAAATTTCGTTTGCTAACTCTGGTGTAACTATCTCATCAGCATCAACATACAAAACCCACTCAT
The DNA here is from genome assembly GCA_016214555.1 of Candidatus Levyibacteriota bacterium. Lineage (GTDB taxonomy): Bacteria > Patescibacteriota > Microgenomatia > Levybacterales > UBA12049 > JACROF01. The sequence continues at coordinate 55,708 of JACROF010000004.1, read as the reverse complement.
TCTTTGCCTTTGAGAGTCCAAATTGTCTTTGGGATGAAAAATTGTTATTCAAACTTCTTGTAAAGATTCTTGCACCTTGAACTTTTGCAACTTCGATAGAATCATCAACTGAATTATCATCAATGACAATAATTTCATCACACCATAAAAGAGAATTAAGACATTTTTCTAACTGGTGTGATTGATTCTTAACAAGAACAATAGCACTAATCATAAGACTTCTTTATTATAACGTTATTTTTGAATTCTTGAACCTCAAAAACAAGGTGAGAATTTTTCACCGAAGAATGGCCATAATACCATAAGATATATTCATACGGCATAATAAAACTATCAAATTCACTACCTTGACCAACTCCTTTTATTGAAAATTGTTCACTTTTAGCGTCTTTCATCATTTGCTGAACTGTATTTTTCTTTTCCTCGTAGGATAGATCAACTCCATAATCAGTAAAAACAAGCGTTAAAGCATTTAAACTAAGAATTGCGATGAAGCATATAATTGTAGGTTTTTGAGCATATTGAAATAGAGTATTTAATAAATATCCAACCATTATGAAAACACTGGGAAATACTACCGGAAGATAGGCATCAGATGGAACTTTGTTGAATAAAATAATAAAAAGTGGCAACAGAAAAAAACCAAGAATGACAAATTCTGCATTTTTATATTCATTTCCTCTTTTTGCAAATATGTTCTTGATGATACATAGAAGTGATGAAAGAAGAATAATCAACGAAGTAAGCAAATTAGGAAGAAAAATTAATCTCCTTATGCTGCTTGCAAGAAATACAATTATTTCACTATATCCATCTATTGAGGTACTTGAGCTAAAAATTGCAAAAACACTTCTGCCGAGATGGTAAACAATCCACCCACCAAAAATGATTGTTTGTTTAAAACCATGAGTTAAATCATAAATAATAATAGGAATAAGTGGGATAATAAAAAAAGTAAATGCAATAGCAAAATCCTTCTTAGAAAGAATCGTTGTAAATTCTTTTTTCGCTACGAGTCCGAAAATGAAAATCAACAAGAGCAGTCCAAATAAGAATACTGTTACTAACTCAAAATTATATAAAACTCCCAAAAATAGAAATGATGCATAAAACGATTTCTTAGAATTATTATTTACCCACTGATAAACTGTGTATATCATACATACTATAAATAATGGAATTGGCACCGTGTGATAAGGCATTCGTGCATAAAAAAGTATCAATGGAGAAAATAAGTACATTACCACTGTAAAAAGAGCTATTCTTTGATAAAACATTTTTTTAGTAACTATATAAAGCAACACTCCTGTGGCCAAAGTAAACAACATTGAAGCATATGCACCCACAAGTGGATCATAACCTCCGACGAAAAATGAAAATGCCAATACATATGTCCAGTATGCGCCTTGATGAAGCCATGGGTGGCTTGAGGCGATCCCAACAAGAGGGACAGTATGTTGAATCAAAAGATCTCTCGCTGATAAATAAAACCAAGCCTGGTCACCTATAAAAACCATAAGCGAATCAATCCTATACAACATTAATAATAAGCTAATAGACAAAGCAGCAAGGAGTACTAAAGATGCTTTATTTACTCGTAAAAAACTCTCAACAAGAAGCGCCATTAAAAAGCCGTAGTGCTTTTTAAAATAAAAAAATCTGCTCTTACTAAAAATACGAGAAATATCTTTTCTGTGCGCTGTACTCTCTCCCCAGTAATGAATGATTTTTGCCTGTGGAATAATACACGCTTTGTAACCTAACTCCTTCAATCTTTTGCATAAATCAAACTCTTCAAAATACAAGAAAAAGGTTTCGTCGAATTTTCCAACTCTATAAAACAGCTCTTTCCTGATCATAAATGCTGTACCAGGAACAACATCAACAAATTTAACTTTCTTCTTGTTCCAATGAGAAAGAAAGTAATTATTTGCTATTCTATTATTTGGGAAAAGTCTATAAAGAAAAGACAACGAAAAGATTGCTTTTAGCGGTGTTAATACAGTCATCCCTTGTAGTTTAAATATTTTGTTACCTGGATGAAATAATTGCGGTGCAACAAGACCGACTTCTTCATTTTTATCAAGATAGTCATATAGATTCTTAACCGCGTTACTCAAAAACCTTGTGTCTGGATTGAGAAAAAAAAGATATTTCCCATGAGCGTATTTTGATCCAAGATTGTTTCCTGCACCAAAACCTGTATTTATGTTGTTAATGATCTTAACGAATGGAAAGTCATTTTTGAATGATATGGACAATCGCTGCTCTTCATCGTTGTCTACTACAATAATTTCATAGGATATACTTTTGGTACATTTTATTATTGACTTTATGCAGTCTCTAAGCTTATCCTCAACTCTATAGTTAACAATAATGATTGATACTGTAATATTATTTTTTTTCATGTCTATTTGTTTTTAGAAAGATTTTGTCAATGTAATACAGCGCAATTGGTACTTCTGCTACTACAGACAGCAATGCAGACATGCTCGTTCCATGCAGACCCCACTGCATTGTGAATGGATAAACTAACACCATTAACGTTATTACACGAACAAATGTCATAATTGCAACATAGCGTTGTTTTTTTAATGATAAAAATAATGAGGCAGTTGTACCAAGAATTCCCCTTAACAAACCGTATATTGCTAAAATTTTTAAAATAGGAAATACATCCAACCATTTTTCTCCCAGAAACAAGATTATTACTTCTTTTGGAAGCAAAAAAATTGTTGTACTAAATAAAATAACAACAGATGAGACTATAAGCATAATTTTAAAAAATGCGATTCTCAACCTTTGATAGTCGTTTCTGATTTTTACATATATAGGAAAAACGACCTTGTTCACAACATCGGAGACTTCACTAATTGGCAAAGTTGACAGGTTATATCCCATTTCATAGATTCCCAAGCTTGTCGTTCCCATTATTCTTCCTACCATGATGTTGTCACCTTTTTGAGCAATAAAATTAAACACCCCAAACAATGTAACCCATTTTCCTGAATGGATAATTCTTTTGACATGAGTAAAGTTGGTTGTAAAATGCGGCCTAGGGTGTAAAAAAATAAAAGACAAAAAAACCTCCAAGATAGCTCCAGCGACCAATCCCCAAACAAAACTCGAAGCGTCTTTTGTTAGAACAGCCAAGGTGACTGCCACAAATGAATCAAACAAAAATATGACTAAACGATAGTAAAACTCTTTTTGGAAATGAAAATTTTTTTGATATTTTACAATAGACGGATTAATAAAACCTCTTATAAGAGGAACAAGGCTAATAAGTTGTAAAAGCGATACAACGTGGGGGCTGTTAAAAAACATTGCAATAAGCGGAGACAATAAAAGGATTGCAAAAAAAATGACGGTTCCACGCAATATAGAAATTAACCATGCATTATCTATGTAGTGATCAATTTCATCATCCTGCTGAACCAGAAAAACATTTATTCCTGTTTCTGTCAAAATCTCTAAAAATGCAAGAACAAGCGTCGCTATACCAAACAATCCAAATTGAGAAGGTGAAAGAATCCTTGCTAAAACAATAATTCTAAAAAATGTAATTACTCTACTCGAGACTCGAAAACCACTTACCCAAGAAACCCCAATAACAGTTTTTTTAAGATAACTCATATTTTCTGAGCATGAATTTATTATACATGAGAAATTTTTACTACTTTTCCCTCTTCAAGCAAGGATCTCTCAGCTGCATCTAAAACTTTAATAGTGTTTAATGCAAATGCAATATTTGATGTTGGTTGAATATTTTTTTTAATACAGGTAATAAAATTCTCTAGTTCATTCTGTAACGGCTTCTTATCTAAGTAAGTAGGGTATGTGGTTTTTTTTAAAGTAGTTCCTGATCTTTCATGAAAAATTAACTTTTTGTCAGAAATATCATCAAAACTAACAATCCCTTTCTTTCCTACGATTGTCATCTTTCTTACTTTCTCAGAAAAACTCCAACTATTTGTGATAACTGTTGTTAATTTGCCTTTATACTTCATTTTAATAGTTACGTAATTATATGCAGGCAAATTGTCAACAAAAGCTTGTACGGTAATTGGGGTTTTGTTTAGTAAATAATTGACCATTGAGATCTCATGAATTGCCCAATCCCAAAGAAGAGTCGTATCTACTCTAATCGGCCCCCAATTTCCTGCAACACCATCAATTCTTTCTACATCTCCTATTTTACTAAGCAAGTTTGACATCGCAATAAATGCAGGATTGTACAAATGGATATGTCCTACAAAAACAATCCCTTTTCTCTTTTTCCAACAGGTATATAAATGCAAAGCATCTGAAAGAGACGTCGTCATCGGTTTTTCAATGAGTATAGGCCATTTTTTTTCAATAAAGTCAAAGGCAATTTGTGCGTGTGTAGACGCTGGAGTAGCAATAATTACCCCATCCACATCCTTATAGGCAAAAAGTTTTTTGTAATCATCTAAAACTACGTATCGCTTATTAAGGTCTTTATGTTTTCCAGGAGTTGTTACACAGACATACTTTACTATTACTCCATGCATCTGCTCTATTGTCTCCAAATATCGCGATCCAAAACGGCCAGCACCAATTATTGCAAGATGTATCATATCTATATCAAATTATACACATGTGTAGCCCATGTAGCTGTTAAACAATTTTTGGGGTAGGGAAAGGAATGATAAATTTTCCGCCTTTTTTTCTAAAATCACCATACCTCTCAATAATTGAATCAGCAAAATTCCATGCTAAGATAAAAAGGTAATCAGGTTTATGTAGCCTAACATACTCTGGTGAAACAATTGGAATTTTTTTACCAGGTGAGAAAAGCCCCTGTTTTAGTGGGCTATCGTCCACAATATAATCAATTGTTTCATTTCCAATACCAAAAAAATTAAGCAGAGTATTCCCTTTCGCTGGTGCTCCATATCCAGCAATAATCTTGTTTTTAGACTTTATTTTTGCAAGTAGCTTAATAAGCGCTAATTTGCTCTTCTGAATTGTCGAACCAAAAATAACGTATGTCTCTTTTTTATCAACTCGTGCTAATTTTTCCTGTTTCAAGAAACTTCTTACATTTTTTTTAATCTTGTAATCACTACTATTTAATGCTACAAATACTCTCAATGACCCCCCGTGAACTCCAACTTTTTCAACATCGAAAACCTTCATGTCGAATCTATGAAATAAAGTAATAAGTGAACGGACAGACCAGTATGATAAATGTTCGTGATAGACTAGGTCAAAATACTTATTTTTAAGAAAGTCTATAATGTAGGGAGCTTCAATAATAAACACACCTTGATCTTTAAGTAATATTTTTAGTCCCTTAATAATCTCATCAAGGTCATGAATATGTGCAAAGGCATTTGTAGCAGTTATTATATCTGCACTACCATATGTTTTTTTTATTTTTTTCGCAATTTTTGAATCAAAAAACTCAATAAGAGTTGGGATACCTTCCCTATTTGCTTTTTTACTGATTTCTTCAGCTGGGTCCACTCCTAATATTTTTATTCCAAGATTTTTAAACGGTTTAAGAAGTATTCCATCATTACTCCCAATATCGACCGCTAATGAATCTTTGTTCAAAGAAAATTCTCCAACAATTTTTGAAGCAAAGTCTTGAAAATGCTTAATAAAAACCTGTGAGGTTGATGAAGCATAAACATAATTTTTAAAAAGAAGAGAGGGATTGACAACGTGCCCAAGCTGTAAAAAACCACAAGAATTACAAAAATATAAATCTAATGGATAATAACATTCTGGTAAATCAACCTCTGAAGATTTTAAAAAGGCATTAGCAAGTGGGGTTGGACCAAATGAAGCTACTTTCTCAACATTTTTTTCTTTACAAACTCTACAATACTTTAATAAAAAGATAGCCGAACTCTTCATTCAATCAGCCTTATCCTTACCGTATCTTTTTCATACTGGGATTGATCTCGCTCCTCGGTCGTTAATGCAATAAATACAGACTTCTCCAAAAACCTCATTGCATGAACTGTTTTTGGAGGTGTGCAAACTATGTCTCCCTTTTTGACTAAAAGTGTTTTCTTTTTAGAATCGTCTTCGTCTACCTGGCGATAAGTATATTCCATGCTACCTTCAATCATGTATGAATAATGGGTATCTTTTTTATGCCAATGATTTGCACGAACTGCGCCTTTATTACATGTAATTAAAACTGCGCTTGTGAACTTCTCATTTCCATCGAGGAGGTGTGACATTTCTCCCCTACTGTCTGAAAAGAATGGTTTTATTGTTTTAACAGGACTTTTCACAATAGAAAAAATAATAGCAAAGATATACTTTATGGTCAAGCTACAGCTTAGTATCGTTAACAAATTGTACGATTGTCTTTTCAAAAACTTCTCCTCTTTTTTCCCAAGACCACATTTTTTCCATAATTTCTCTTCCTTTCTTCCCAACCTTTCTCCTTATTTGAGGATTAACAAGTTGTAAACGCATTCTTTCTGCAATGATTTTAGGATTCCGTGGTACTAAATATCCAGTAACACCGTTGACTATTGTTTCTTTATGACCTGCCTCATCTACTGCAACAACAACACAACCACAGGACATCGCCTCCATCGGAACAGCACCAAGCCCTTCTTTTCGCGCAGGACAAAAAACGATCTTTGATCTCCTATAATACTCCCTTAAAATAAGATCATCAGAAATCCACTCCTCCTCGATTAAAATTTTCTTAACAACAGTTTTCCTAGGTAAAAATCTAATCACTTTTTCTAATAAATCTATACCGTCTACTTTAGCTTTCGATCCAATATATAAAATGTCTATATCTTTTCTTATCTTTCCCGGTGTAAAAAATGAGGTATCTACGCCATAATGCACTGGGGTATTTGGGACATTGTATGTTTTACTAAATTTGCTTGCTATAAAATGAGAAGGAGCAAGACATAGCATCGCTTTCTGAACATTATCTCGATCTAATTTTTTATATATAACTCTTTTAAAAATCTCATAATAATACCTGATATTTCCAATTTTTTTATCAAGAAACACCAAATTGTCATATACGAATCTATAATTTGGGTCAGAGCAATAAAATACTAAAGGACTACGAATAAACCTTGTGATAAATGGGGTCTCTATATATCGAGATGCGCTTACAATAACAATGTCATATTTTCTTATATTGATTACTGCAGCAATCTTTTTAGTAAAAAAATACAACAACATTACCTCTACAAAATCTTTATAAAGTTTTACAAGTGGGTCTCCCCCTCTCCAAGCTTTTGATTTAAAAATGAAAGAAAATGTTTTAGAGTAAAAAACCTCCTCTGGATGTCTCACTTCATCCAGGACATAAAGATCTACCTTATGTTTGGTTTTTAGCACCTTAGAAAATTCATTAATTGCTCTTCTTGCTCCCCCAAGAGGTAATTCGTGATATACTGCAATCTTCATAGATTTGCATTATAGTTCTTGCAGTCGAGTAATTCCAGATTTAAATACTAGATGTATAATATTTAAAGTTATTTATGAACAAAATCTTTATCATAATCCCAATATTTAACGAGTATAAAATTATAAATAAAATTTTGTTTGATCTAAATTCGAAAGGATACAAAAATGTTATCGTTGTCGATGACGGCTCTACAGACAAAACTGAATCTACCATAGAGAAAGCAGACATTATATACGTTCGCCATGCGATCAATAGAGGAAAAGGCGCAGCAATCAAAACAGGACTTGAGGCAGCAAAAATACTCAAAGCTACTTCTGTGATTACAATGGACGGTGATGGACAACACGATGTTGTGGATATCCCAAAATTACTTAGAGAATTGGAGAAAGGATATGATGTTGTTCTTGGTTATAGAAATTTTGAAAGTAAACAAATGCCATTATTAAAAATTGTATCAAATAAAATAGCAAACATTTTTGTGTGGATGCTTTACGGAATTTATGTCAAAGATAGTCAGTGCGGATTCAGAGCATACTCGTCAAATGCGATTGATAAGATAGAGACACACGCTGATTTTTACGAATTTGACAGCGAAATTATCAAGGAGATCAAGCATAAAAAATTGCGATACTCTCAGGTCAAAGTATCAACAAAATACACAAAATACTCCACTCAAAAAAAATACAAGCAGCACCCAATTAATGGATTAAAAATGATATACAGAATGATAAAATCATTATAGTATGATTGAGCTTTACAAAATTATCATAGTCATAATTTGTCTAGTATTTATTGTTGATAGGTTAAAAAAAAGAATTAATAAAGAACCACGACAATCTTTACTCAAAATTTTTACTACATTATTTATTTGGGGAGGAATAATAATCATAACACTGATTCCATCAACATATGATCATCTCATGCAACTACTTGGTGCAAAAAATGATAAAAATTCTCTAGTACTTTTCGGTTTTATTATTTTGTTAGTGTTCATTTATAAAATCTTATCAATTATTGAACGCATTGAAAAGAATATTACTGAAATTATTCGACACGATTCCTTAAAAGGAATCAAGAAAAAATAATGCCTAAACGATCATTTTTTCATTCCATCTTAGATTTTTTATTTTTTCCTATTAGAGCATTAACTCTGTTTGATAAAGACTTTTTTATTTTTTGCTCTTTACGGTCTGAAAGATATTTTTATGTATCGAAAGAAGTTGTTGGAAGATGCCTTGATGTAGGCTGCGGGAATGACAATCTTTTTATCAAAAAATTTAGGAGGGGAAATGGAAAGGGTATCGACGTTTTTCACTATAAAGGATTAAGTAAGGAGCAAGTATTTCAATCACTAACAGTTTTCCCATTCTCTTCGGGAGAGTTTAGCACAGTAACATTTATTGCAACAATAAATCATATTCCCAAAAAGGAAAGATTACTTGAAATTAAAGAATCTTATCGCTGCTTATCAAATAAAGGAAAAATAATTATCACCATGGGAAATCCTATCGCTGAAATCGCAGTACATAAGCTAGTGCATTTCTACGACAAATATTTTCATACCTCATTTGATGTTGATGGGGAAAGAGGTATGCATCACGACGAAAGCTATTACTTAACTGATAAGGAAATTACTACTTTGTTAAAAAAGGGAGGGTTTAAGAACATAAGAAAAAAATATTTTATTACTCAATGGGGCCTAAACCACATGTTTATTGCAAATAAGTAACTATTTTTTATAAATAGTAATTGAAGTTGGCATAGGAATTAGATTAGCAAGAACAAACTCTCTTTTTTCAGCGAATAATTCAAAATAGGTAAAATTAGGAGTAAATGTTTTAACAGATCTATAGCCATCTTTTTTAAGACGGTTTATTAATTTCTGTTTCTCTGAATTTTTTAAAAATAGAGAAATGCTATCTCCTCCTGATACGACAACATAACTAGGTAGGAATTTTGTACCTGAGTTAATAACAGACAACTTATATCTATTTTTTTCAGATCCATTATAAAAACCAGCCACCAAAACATCAGGAAGCATCTGATAAATAGGGATATTCTCAATACCTACCTCACTTCCCTTTTCAACGTTTTTTATAATCCATGTTGAAGATGAAATTCTTGGATCATCAAAAAATCTTATGCTTTGCCAACCAATTGTTAAGAACGCCTGACTTAAAACAATAAGAGTAATGAGAATGCCAATAAAGAGACTGTTTTTAATAACTGGAGTAACAAACTTATTCCATGAAAATATGACTATTAGCACCATGAAGGGTAATAGGACAAGTGCTCTATTTGTTCCACCTCCAAGACCCAATGGCACAAGACTTATTGCATACATGGACAAACTAATTAACAAAAAAGTTTCTTTTTTAACCTTTTTAATCCCAGACACAATTATGGACTTACTTGTGTGGATAAACAGTAATACACATGAAAACAAAAATAAGGCATAAAAAACATTACCAAAAATTGCCGGGTACTCATAAGAAACAAGATAATAAAATTGAGACCCCGGAAGAATATATTCCTTCATAGCCTTAGGTCCATCAACAGTATTGAGGTAAACAAGATTATAATAGTCTCTGTAGTGATCAATAACATCAGGAGTTCCAAATAGAAAAAGTATTAGTAAAAATAATGCTATAGCAAAGGACATATCTTTTATTCTCCTGATAGATTTTGGAACAAACAAAAAATATGCCGCAACTAATATCGGGATAGCTGGCAATACACTAATTTTTACTGTTAATGCAAAAGCGCTAACTGCTGTAAGGTAGAAAAAATTTCGTCTTGAGGGAGACTCAATCAATAAAAATGAAAAGTAAACACACAACAATATCCAAAAAACAACAGCAACATCATATTTAAATAAAATACTAAGCGTAATCCAGATAGGAGTTAGAACGAATAATAAAACTCCAAATATGTAATTTAGACCTATATATTTTCTGATAATAAACGCGAGAAGTATTATACTACCTATTCCATACAGCACAGTGCTGATCCGTAAGATTATTGCTAACATCTCCTGCATCTCAAGTGATCCTACTGATGAAGATATTTGAAATGGATCAACCAATCCAAGAATGTAAAAAGGAATTAGAAACACTCCAGATAGAAAATAAAAAAATGCCATTCCATATGCTGCTCCTGGAACATTCACTGTACCTTCAGAAAAAAAATGCCTTACTGACTGAAGACTATGCCACTCGTCCATTTGGTAAAAAAACGGATGATATAAATTTGGAACTCCCCACGAAAGAAATGGCAAAGTCATTAATAAATAAAAAAGAACAATTAATATTGTCCATAAATTATTTTGAAACGAAAACTTCCTCAAAAATAAATAACATCTTTTAATCAAACCCATTCCGGAACCCACCATCACTGACAAATCTGATGTGATTTGTATCAATGGAAGAACATACAAACTTTTTGCTATTGAAACATATTTTCTATTTTTCCAATAAATGTACAAAAGATAAATAATTGGTAGTGTTAAAGATATTAAAAAGTAAAGAAGAGAAGATGACACAAATGTGTAAAAAGCTAAATAAAGAAATAGAAAATACCTGGCAAAAATTAAAATTACCTTTGGTCTGATAATTCCTGCTTCTACATCTCCTAACGCAAATCTGTAAAACATATTTGCTGCCGCCATAATATTTTTTCTTGGAATCCAATATACTATTGCTTTTCGTTCAAAAACAATCTTTTTTTTGTTTTTTATTAACTTGTTTGCAAACACATAGTCCTCGTTGTGTGAATATCTTGTATCAAACCCATTCATTTCTTTCCAAACCTGTTTTTTTATTCCCATCGATCTTGTAGCAGGAAGAAAAACATCTTTACTAATTTTGTCTGGCATGACAAAAACATAAGGAAGAAGAGCTTTTTGAAAAATATTTTTAGCTTTTCCAGAATAGTATCCTGCTACAACATCTGCGTTGGTACTTTCAAATTTCCTCTTCATAAACTCAACCCATTTTCTATGAAGATAGCATCCTGCATCAGTAATAAGAATAAACTCCGAAGAAGTTTTTTTAATTGCTTCATTTCTTCCAACTGACCGGTTTCCTTTTTTAACAAAAACCTTTATTTCAAATGTAATCTGTTCATGCTTTTTTTGTGTCAAAAAATAATTTTTAATTAGGTCCACAGTATCATCACTAGAACCGCCATCAACAATTACAACTTCATCAGGCGATTCTGTTTGATCAATCAATGAGTCGAGAAATTTTTTAATGGATTTACTTTCGTTGAAGACGGTAAGAATTACTGCTACTTTCATGTCTAAATTATGATAAAAAATTGTTATATATTCCTCTAATGATTTATATTGCAATTATAACAATTATTCGTTTATAATTGTTTAGATCTATATGACAGGAAAAATTGCACCAATAACAAAATGTAGATCATGTAAATCTCCAAAAATAACAACGATTCTTTCATTGGGAAATATTGCACTATCTGATTTTGCTGATAATGACATCAAGCCTCCAAAGTATCCGTTAGTTCTTGTTCTCTGTACTAAATGCTTCCTCGTACAACTCAAACACACAACACCATCATCTCTTCTCTACACTGAACACTATGGGTATAAATCAGGTATAAATCAAACAATGAAAGACGAATTAAAAGGAATTGCAGAAGAATCTTTAAAAATACTAGACTCAGATAGAAAAAAAATTATTGCAATAGATATCGGAGCAAACGACGGTACACTTCTGAAATATTATCCTTCCTATGTTAAAAAAATTGGAGTTGAACCCGTTAAAAAACTTGCAAAAGAATGTAAACAGTATGCAGATATTGTTATAAATGATTTTTTTCGTTATGAAACAGCCAATAAGACACTAAAAACAAAAAAGGCAGATATCATTTCTGCAATTTCATGTTTTTATGATATGGAAGATCCAAATGAATTTGTTGCTGATGTGGTCAAATGTCTTAATGTGAATGGCATTTTTGTTATACAGCAAAATTACCTCGTAAAAATGCTGACGCAAAATGCGTTTGATAATATTGTTCATGAGCATATTGAATATTATTCTCTCATATCCCTACAGCATCTCCTTGATAGACATGGCCTTGAAGTTTTTCACCTAGAGCTGAGGGAATTAAATGGAGGAAGTTTTCGAACATATATTGCAAGAAAAGGTGAAAGAACAATTTCTACTGCAGTATATGAACAATTTGAACTTGAAAAACTTATCAACTTAAATAGAAAAAAAGTTTACGCAGACTTTTCAAAAAAAATAAAACAAAATAAAAAGCAAGTTCAAAAATTCCTTAAAGAGCAAAGAACTCAAAATAAATCAGTGTATTTGTATGGAGCATCGACAAGAGGAAATACTCTTTTACAATATTTTGGAATTGATAAAAAACTGATACCTTATGCAGTTGAACGAAATCCTGAAAAATGGGGGAAAAAAATTGCGTCTGTTGGAATTGAAATTATCTCTGAAGAACAAGCAAGAAAAGAAAAACCTGATTATATGCTTGTACTTCCATGGTTTTTTAAGCAGGAATTTATTAGAAGAGAAAGAAAATATCTTGAAAATGGTGGTCACTTCATCTTCCCATTACCAATCCTAGAAGTAATTTGAAATTTATATTAGCTAGCACTTGTAGACAGAACACTTCCAAGTTATCATATCATCTATATGCTTGATCCTTATAAAATGATTGTTATCAACGTTCTAGCACTCTCCTTTTGTACTCTAGGATTTCTTTTTTATCGATTTATATATCCTAAAAAAAATGTAAGCTTTCTCACGATCATTGTTATTCTTGGGCTCATACTCTCGCTGAGCGTGTTTAGAAAAGGAATTTACGAAAGTGGTGATTTCACAATCCATCTTTATAGAACAATCTCGTTTTTTGACTCATTAAGCGAAGGCATATTTATGCCTTCATGGTCTTCTAATCTAAATGCAAATTACGGTTACCCTCTTTTTATCTTCAACTACACACTACCTTACTATCTCTTAAGTTTTATTCATTTTCTCGGATTTTCATACATATTTAGTATGAAATTGTTTTTAGCAGCAAACATAATCCTTTCTGGGATCTTTATGTATTTATTCTCAAAAAAAATTCTTAAAAACGATCTTGCAGCATTTTCTTCTTCAGTTTTTTACTTGTTTGCACCCTACCATCTTATCGATATTCATTTTAAAATTGTAATTGGCGAAATACTTCTTTTTACTCTTTTACCACTTTATTTTATCTTTTTACAAAAAATGGTTGAAGGGAGAAAAATTCATATTCTTACCTCTGGACTACTACTTAGCCTTCTTATTATGAGTCATGTCGTCATAGCTTTTTTTGTAACAATGCTGTCAACAATGTTTGTTGTTATCGTATATAAAAAAAAGATTTTGAAGAGCAACCTTTATCTAAAACTATTACTTTCATATCTCCTTGGTGCATTATCGTCAATATACTTATGGTTGCCACCCTTTTTTCTTTCAAAATTTACAATATATGAAAAAGCAATTGAAAATCATGTTTTATCCTTGTCACTTAAAGAACTCCTCTATTCCCCATGGAGACTAGGTCTGCTATTTCAAGGTCCATATGGTGAAATCTCAAATCTTATCGGGTACCCTCACGTAATTATTTTGGGGATTTTGTGCTATTTGCTATTAAGACACAAATTATCAATAAAATACAATAAAAGTATACTATTTTGGCTCTTTTCAACATTTGTCTTGATTTATTTAATAACTAACTACTCTGATTTTATTTGGTATCAAATTCCGTTTGTTAGAAACGTAGGAAATCACAGACTACTCCTACTCACAGCATTTACCTGCTCTGTTCTTGCTGGATACTTTACTCTTGCATACAAAAAAAAGCCTATTATATACCTACTGTTAGCGATAGCTATTTTGTCAACAGTTCTAAACTGGGGACAGAGAAGAGTTCTTCCATCTATCACTGATGCTGATCTAATAAAATCTCTCCCAGAAAGCACGGCACGCGGAGAAGGTCATTACTATGCAAACTCGAGATGGGCTGATAAAGACAATCCATGGTTTTTAACACCACCAAGAAAGCCTCTTGAAATTGTTTCTGGCAAAGGAATACTAAAGGAAATCAGTAGGACATCAACAATGCATACTTATATTACATACTCAGATAAAGAACTATCGCTTAGAGAGAATACGATGTACTTTCCAGGGTGGATTGTAAAAGTAAATGGAAAAGAAACAAAAATTTCTTATGAAAATAATTCTCTGATAAATTTTTCCATACATAGTGGAATCAATTATATTGAAGTGACATACAATGATGTCCCTCTTTACAAAATAATTAAACAAATCAGCTTTGCAACATTTTTTAGCATACTGTTATTTTTATTTTTTTATTACGGAAAGATCTTGCTGTACAACCCAAAAAGAAAGCAATGATCATGATAGGGTAACTAAAACGGACTGAAAAATAAAAACTTGAATCCCTTGTAGAACGATAAGGAATAATATTTGATTTTTTGTAAACCTTTTTATATCTATAAAATGGATTATAACAAGAAACATTAAAGGCAAATAAGGAATCCATACTCTTGCTGTTTCTCCCCTTGTAGCACCGCTAAAATTTACAAAACAAATCATAAATAAAAACGATACAAGTATGTTATTTTTTATAAGGCTTCTCCTTTTTTTAAAAAAATCAAAAAGTGACCATATGAAAATACAAGAAAGAGGAATTCCAAAAAACAGAAGCGTATCGTATATATTATAAAAAAACCATACTAAATACTCTCTTCCATTTCTTGCGATCTCATGATATTTCATGACGGCCTGCACCATTTGAATCGTGTCAAACTGATAAAGAACAAATAACAAAAAAGGTATTATAAGAGCTCCAAAAGATAGAGCAAAAAATGAATTAATGGTATTTAAGTAGAAATTTTTTCTTTTGGAGAAATAAATAACAAGATAAGTTACAAAAAAAAGAATAAATGGAATAAAAGTTAATGTAAAATAGATACATATCGCGTAAAAAAATCCAGTCAAAATAAAAAATGCTACGCTCTTCCGCTTGATGGCTAGAAAAAATACATATATGAGAGTAATTGATAAAAATGAAAACATTCCGTCATTGAGAGGATTAAAAGACACCATCGACGGAATAACCATATATAGCGGGAGAGCTCTAATAGCAATTAGTGATCCATAGAGCATTGATGTTAAGAAATATAAAGGTACTATTGCCATGCTTGATAATAGTGGAATAAATAAAGCTGAGAAAACAGCGGATGCTCTTTGATAATTTTCAAGATGAGTCCACACAAATGCTACATCCGTATGAGTAGGAGTTATTTTTGAAAAAACAGTCAGATATGATTGGAAATGTGAAAAAACAACTGTTGGGATCCAAAGCAAAATTATAGAAGCTGGCGGATGAAACCTTGCAAACATCGGGTATAGTCCAACATTTTCGTTATAATGTGAAATAAAAGCTGAAAATGATGATATCGTAAGAGAAGATGTAAAATATCCGCTTATATCCTGGTTGATAATTCTATGCAATAAAACACTTATTCCAGCTTGATTATAAAAAAGTATTGAGATTTGAAATAAAAATGATAGTCCAACAAATACAGCTAGTAACTTAGGTATAGATACAACTCTTTCCTCTGCTATTTTTTTTTCATAATACGTATAAAGCCACAGAATTGTTACAAATACTAACGACGGCGCCCACAGTTTGCCAAGTGCAAAAGATGGATGATACGTCCATCTCCAATCAGGGTAATATGGTGCAGGTCCGCGTAGTAATGGTGATAAATCAAACGCTATTGAAGTCAATAGGATAGTGGTTATAATTCCAGCCCAAAATAGTAGTCGTATATTATATTTGTACTTATTTAGTACAAAAATGCTATAAAGGCTTTTTTGCAAGTATAAGAAGATTGGTACCTTCTTTTTCATCTTCGGTAACATATTTTAAGAATTTGGAAACCAAAAAATCTTCTACAAATTTTGGTCGAAATACAACTCTTTTCCCTACAATTGGTCTAAAAAGCTGTGAAGGCCAAGCGAAAATAAGTAATATGTCAAACATTTTATTTACTTTGGGAGAAATAATATCTCTTGATTCTTTTATGATAAAACCTGCCTTTTCAACTTTATTCCTCCAGTCCTCCTTTGGCAATAACGTGTGACGATGAAAGATATCATTATACATATCTGTTGTAAGATCTCTAAGCGATTTCAGTCCTATTCTCTGAAATAGTGGTCTGTAAAATGTTGCATCGTCAACTTCATCAGTTTCTAATGTGAGAAAAAGGAGTCCTCCTGGCTTTAGCACTCTATATGCTTCTCGCAAAACTTTATCTGGATTTTCAATATGCTCTAGTGTGCTTATGGAAAAAATAGATGCATATGAATTATCTGAAAAAGGCAAATCTCGCGCATCAGCAAGTGTTAAATTTTTATACAGATTTGTTTTTGAAGCAATGTATAAATCTTTACTACAATTATCAATACCCATTTCAATAAACTCATTATATGCGATTGCAAACTCACCAAAACCACATCCGATATCAAGTATTGGTCTTTTTAAAACAGTATTGCCAAGATGCTTTGCCTCAACAGATCTCCATAGTGCCAACCCTAAAGGACCAATGCGCAAATACCTTCTAAAATAGCCCTCTATTTTTTTTCTTGAATTTATTTTATTTTTTATACTTTTTTTTGCCATATATTCTTAATAGGATTAAAGTCTTAACCGCTTCTTTGATAACACCTATATCAAGATTTGATTTTAACGTTGAATCAAAATAAAAATCAATAGGTATTTCAGAAAATTTCATGTTGTTTCTGTAGCAAACATAAGCAATTTCTGAAAGCACAACATAACCCTTTGACGAAATCTTCCTTGAAAGAATTAACTCTACAGCCCTTCGCGAATAGCACCTAAACCCATCAGTATAATCAGTGATTGGAATTCCAAGACAAATTCTCGCAAACAAATTCATTGAGAAGCTCATGATTTTTCTTTTTATCGTCCATCCGATAATTCGAGAACTTGGAAGGTACCTTGATGCGATAACAACATCTGACTTCTCGCATTTTTTAATCATTTGTGGAATGTATTCTGGATTATGACAGAGGTCTGCATCCATTTCTATAAAATAGAGTATATCTTTGTTATTTTTTGCTTGTCTAAATCCTTCAAGAACTGCAGATCCTCTGCCATCTTTTTTGCTCCTGTTGATTAGTTGTAATCTCTTATATTTTTTAATTAACAGTTTTACTTCAGACGATGTATTGTCAGGTGAATTATCGTCAACAACAAAAATATTTAGAAAAGGTGAGATTGAAAAAATATCATCAATTGTTTTTTTAATATGCTGTTTTGCATTATAGGTGGGGATAATAATCGCTGCATTCTTAATCATTTACATGCAATTGTATGGTATACCAATGCCAATCGCAATTACTAATTAAATCCCCAAAGATTTTCATAATCTTTCGCAACCTTTTTCCAAGTTAATTTTTTTGATAAAAGATAACCGCTCAAACTTTTTTTCTGGCTTTTATCATCATGAAGAATCTTATAAGCAATTTCTTCTGGATTTTTAACTATGGAAATATGCTTTGAAAAAACAGAAAGAGCTAAGTAGTCTTTTTTAAGAGGGTTATCATAAATTGCATATACGCTCCTCTGAGAGGCAAGTGACTCTAAAATTGAAAGGTAACGAGACACAAATGCGTATTCATACTGAGAAATTATGTCATCAGCAAAAATATTAGAGTCTTTTACAATGATTCCATCACCCTCAAGTTTGTTTTTATATTTTCCCTCCCCATATATTGTTAAAGTAAATTTAGGAATTTTTTTCCTTATAATATTTACTGCATGAGCGTACTCAAGAATTCCTGTATGCTCATCTAATCTTCCAATAAAAACTGCTGAATTTTTCTTAAATTTCTTTACAATTTTTTTCTCATTTACTCCACCGTATATTACAAGTGTTGGCTTTGCATGATACCACTTTTTCATAAAGTCACCCACACAAATTGTTCTGTTTGACATATACTCAAATACTTTTCTGTATATAACTGCCTTTAGGCTTATGGGATAACCTTCATATCCATGAAAAGTTGTATACACATTTTTCAATGGATATAGACATGCAAGATGCACATACCAAAAAAAGACATCATGACAATGAATTACATCCGCATCGCGAAATAGACTTCTATGATCCCACATCCATTTCCATATATGAAACTTTAAGAACCAGTTTCGCTTTTTAATGGGAATTCTCACCACTTGCACATGGGGAAGATGATAAAATTCAATTTCAGATTTTTTCTTTATTGTTAATGATTCAGTGATGATAAGAATTGCATATTTTTTTCCATCTAAATTTTTACAAACTTCATAAATATGTTTTTCAACTCCTCCTATATTTGGATAATATGATCTTGTAAGAAACACTATTTTTTTAAGTGTAGATTTTCTCTTCATAAAGCTCTAATTATCTTGTCATTATAGTAAATTTGGATAATTTTTCCTATCACGTTTTACATTTGATATAATTAGATTATGGTTGAAGATAGAAAAATTAATATTTCTCAAGAACAACTTGATCAACATACTGCATTGTATGTTAGAAACACGGATGACTTAGCTCCTTATTTTGCAGTAGTTAAAAAATTTTACAATCATAGAGGGTTAGATTTTTTCTTAAGTGGTACCGCCCATAGCGGAAGAGTAAATAAACCTGTCTATACACAAGGGGTAATCTTTGGACTTTCAATAACACATGAAGCTCTAGGAGAACAGTCATCGGAAATTGCTTTCGATGAACCTGACTTTGCTAATGGAATTTCATCAAGAAATGATTTGTTAGCAAATCCATTGCCAAGTACTGAGACCTGGGACAGCCTTATGGTAGATCCTTCGCCTGAAAATAAGTCACTTTCTGACATCCTAGTTGATCTTTACGAGTGCAATCCATTGATTTATTACTCAATAAAAGACCAGATGAAAATCTTTGGAAACGATGTGCTGAGAAAAAATTTTCTTGCAGGAATATCAGACAGTCTTCTACTGTTTTACAGAAAGATTAGAGCTAATCAAGCATCATAACAAGAATTTTAGGATATGAGTTTTGTATCTATGCTTAAACACTCTTAATTTAAGAAAATGGTCCATTTAAGTACCGGATAGCAATACTTCTCGTTGACAAAGATACGTAATTAAAGAATAATATTCAAATTCATGGAAAAAGAGAACATTCAAAAAAAATCCCCGGGATGGCTTTCAGATACTCTTCAAACATTTCTCATGGCTTTGGCAATTTTTTCTGTAATTTATTTTTTTGTTGCACGACCATTTCAAGTAAGCGGAGAGTCGATGTATCCCACCTATAAGGACAAAGAATATGTATTCACTAATATCGTTGGCCTAAAGCTTGGAGAGCTAAAACGAGGCGATGTAGTAGTCTTTGAAGCTCCCACTGACCATTCACGAGACTTCATTAAAAGAGTTATTGGTTTTGAGGGAGAGAGTATAGAATTAAGGGATGGATATGTATTTCTGAATGGAAAGAAACTTAACGAAAATACCTATCTTCCTGCTGATACAAGAACCTATGGAGGGTCTTTTTTAAATGACAAGGAAAAAATTACAATCCCAAAGGATCATGTATTTGTAATGGGAGACAATAGACAATCGAGTTCTGACAGTAGAGAGTGGGGATTTCTAAATAAAAAAGATGTTATTGGAAAAACTTTTCTGGTATATTGGCCGATTTCAGAAGCACACTTTGTACAAAATCCATTCTAATCTACTGAGAAATGAGCTGCTCTGAAGCGTTACTTGGTTCAGAGTCCTCTGAAACTGAAGATCCTTGAAGAATCTCATGAATCTGTTTGAGCTTTTTTGTTGTTACATCCACATCACCTTTTATCACGATTGTCATCCTAGCTAACTTACTTGATTGAAAAATCTTTACATCGTCAACTTGGTATTTCTCCAAAATTTGTTGTGCCATGGTATCCTGCTCTGGAACCCATAATCTATCTTTTTTGTTCATTGGCTCTCTCTGCTGAACCTCTCCCTTTACTTTTCTGGAAATTTCTTCTGTTTGACGAACTGTCAGATTATCTCTTAAAATTCTTTTAAATAGCTCAAGCATCAGCTTAGGATCTCCAAGAGATATGAGAGGTCGTACGTGACCTTCTGTAATAACCCCGGCTACTAATGCATCTTTTATAGCATCAGGAAGCGAAAGAAGACGAATTGTATTTGATACAGCTGGAGCACTTTTTCCAACCCTCTTTGCAACTTCATTTGTTCCCAATCCGAATTCATCAATAAGTCTTTTATAAGCTAGGGCTTTTTCAATAGGATTAAGGTCTTCACGTTGAACATTCTCAACAATAGACATTTCAAGCATACCTTGTGGCGTTGTTTCTTTAATAACTACAGGAACTGTTTGAAGGCCTAAAATTTTCGCTGCTCTCCACCTTCTCTCACCAGCAATAATTTGATATCCAGCAGGCGTTCTAGCAACAACGATGGGCTCGAGTATTCCCTGTTCTCGAATTGACTCTACGAGATCTGTTAATGAGTCTTGGAGTATAACACCACGGGGTTGAAGAGGGTTCGATTGAAGTTGCGATGTCTCGAGTTCGGTCATTTGACCAGCTTGTCTATTATCCATGAATTACTTCTACAATTTTTTTGCCAAGATGAGTTTTAAAGTTAACTTTGCCTTCTCTAATAGCAAAAAGCGTAAAGTCTCTCCCCATCTGCACACCATTTCCTGCATTGAATTTAGAGCCTTTTTGTCGTACGATAATATTTCCCGGAATAACATGACCTCCGCCATATATCTTTACCCCAAGACGTTTTGCAATTGAGTCTCTATTTCCTTTTACCGCTCCTTGTGATTTTGTATGTGCCATATTTCGTAAAAATTATGTAATTGTGAAAACATTCATATAATAGTTCTTGTTTTCACAGATGTCAATAGTTATTTTTTTGTAGGTGTTTTTGCTTTTGGTGGTACCTTTTTTTCTGTTTTTTTGTCTCCTATTGAGGATATCTGCACCTTTGAAAGAAGCTGCCTATGACCAGTTACTCTTCGATAACGAGCTTTTGCCTTATATTTGGCAACTCTGATCTTTTCTCCTTTGAGGTGCTCAACAACTTTCCCAGTAACACTCAATCCCGACACAAAAGGATCGCCAAAAATGCTTTCGTCTTCTTTAGTAACTAAAAGCACTTGGCTAAATGTGATTTGGTCATTAACCTCTCCGGGAACTCTCTCTATAGAAATAACATCTCCCTCAGAGACTCGATATTGTTTTCCACCTGTCTTGATAACAGCGTAATTCATACTTGGGTATTATAACAGATTTTCTACTTTATTTCTAGAACCCTTCTCTTTGAATAGGCTGAGGATAAAGAAGAAAGTATACCAAGCATAACTAGATTCGAAAGAAGTGAATTTCCCCCATACGAAACAAAAGGTAAAGTAACGCCGACAATTGGTAAAAGTCCAACGTTCATTCCGATATTGACAAAAAAATGAACAAGGATAAAACCGAAGGTCGCAACAGCAAAAACTTTTGCGAAAGGATTTTCCATTTGAGAGAATATTTGAAAAATTTTAAGACAAAGCAAAACAAAACAAGAAAGAACAATAAATGATCCAACAAACCCTAACCCTTCAGACAATGTCGCGAAAATAAAGTCAGTGTGCCTCTCCGGTAAAAAACGAAGACCCGATTGTGTTCCTTGACTAAGCCCCTTACCCAAAAAATTCCCCGAGCCAACAGCAATAATGGCTTGAATGACGTTATATGAAGTTCCAAGTGGATCACTTGTTGGATTAATAAAAGTTAAAAGTCTATTTCTTTGATAGTCATGTAGAAGCTCCCAAATAATCGGGGACACAGCAAGAAAAGGAAGAAATAAAAAACCAAAAAATCTAAATGGAAAACCATATGTAAGAAGGGTGATGAAGGTTACAGCTGCATAAATGAGCGCATTACCAAGATCTGGTTGAAGCGCAATAAGAAGAAATATTGGAACAAGAAGAAAAAGTACCGTTACAAATGCTCGAAATGATGTATTATTTTTTTTTACAAGATATGCTGCAAATGCTAATGACAAGAATGGCTTGAGAACTTCAGAAAATTGAATTGGAAACCCCAAAATAGACACCCATCTAATAGCACCATGACTCTCATACCCGATAAAAAAAACGATAAAAAGTAAAAAAATTGATATAAAATATATTGGCTTGTAGAGATACTGAAACGTCTCAGCTCTCACTCTAGATACAATCAAAAAACTGAGAATTCCAAGCGACAATGTAAATAATTGATTCAAAAAAAGACTCGTATTTAAGGAGAGAAGTGTAACTAAACCTACAGTGACCAATGCAACTACAGGAACTATGAGCCAATAATCAATGCTAAGCAGGGATCTTTTTTTCATGAAAGACGGTTAACTGAGAATTTACCTTTTACAAGCTGCTTGGTGAAAGTTTTTTTCTTAATTTCATCCTCAAACATTACAGGCCACTCCTCAAGAGATACCATAATTTCCTCAGTAGGTGATGTTCCAAGTTTTTTTCTTTCATCCTGAATTTTCCTCATGATTTCTCGTGCCTCTCCTTCATTTTTAAGATCTTGCGTAAGAACAGTATCAAAATCAACTCTTAACTCTTCTCCACTGTTTTCAAACACTAATGCTTTCACATTTAGCTCAGCCTTGATGAGATAATCAAGATTTTCCTTAAACTTTACTGGGTCTTTGCCAAGAATAATAGTTGCCTTTGATAATGGCTGTCTAACTCGTAATGAATCTCTCTTTCTCGCAGAATGGCCCACTTCAACAATTTTACGAACAAAATGCATTTGCTCTTCGAGATCTTTGTTAATTCTTGCCTCATCAAAATTTGGCCAGTCAGCTAAATGAACTGACTCTTCTCCGGTTAAATTCTGATACATAGACTCTGAGATAAATGGTGCAATCGGCGCAAGTAACTTACTAACAGTCACTAAGGCATGAAAAGTTGTCGAGTAAAAAGCATTTCTATCTGACTCATTTTCTACATTTGGTCCTACCCTATCTCGACTGCGCCTAAGATACCACGTAGAGAAATTATCAGTAAATGATTTTATTCCATCAATTGCAGAGACGGTATCGTAGCTATCAAGAGCCTTTGTCACATCTTTGACTAAACGATTAAGCAAAGACTCAAGCCACTGATCCAAAACATTGGTTGAAGTAATATCTCCGGATAATTCCCAATTATCAATCAAGGCATTCTGGATGAAGAAATTATAGATGTTCCACAAAATAAGCATCATGCCACGTACTTGGTTGCGATATTGCTCTTCTGAGATAAGGATATCTTCCCCATTCATGACAGGACTTCCCATCAGATAAAGTCTGAGGGCATCTCCCCCAAATTTTTCAAGCATCTCCTTGGGATCTGGATAGTTCTTAAAGTTCTTACTCATCTTGCGTCCATCAGTACCTAAAATAACCCCAGTCACCGAAACATTTTTAAATGCTGGTGAGTCATAAAGAGCACCTCCAATAATATGGAGGACGTAGAACCAGGCTCTGATTTGGCCGGTGTACTCAGCGATATAATCTGGCGGAAAAAAGTCTTCCAACTTTTCAATGGAATTAAATGGAAAATGTCTTTCGGCAAAAGAAGCACTCCCTGCTTCAATCCAACTATCCAAGACTTCAGATACTCGATGCATTTCCTTACTACACTTATCGCAAGGGACTGTGACCTCATCGATCTCAGGCTTATGCAGATCTTTGATCTCTTTTCCTGATTTTTCCTCAAGCTCCTTAATAGATCCTGGGACAAAACGTTCACCGCAAGTACACTCCCAGACAGGAACGGGCGATCCCCAATATCGATTACGGGAGATATTCCAATCCGGTGCATTTTCTAAACTTTTTAAAAAGCGACCATATTTAAAATGACTAGGGAACCAATTAACTTTTTCGTTGTTGTCTTTGAGCATACTTTTCATATTTTGCACGTTTACGTACCATGCATTGATCGGAGCATGGTAGAGACGAGTATGACAACGCCAACACAGTGGAACATTGTGAGGCACTTCTTCATCTTTATAAATAAGACCACGAGCGTTTAAATCTTCATTGACAGCTTTATTGGCTTTAAGGTAATACATGCCGCCAAATTTAGGCACATCCGACTTGATAATTCCTTCCTCATCAACATGCATTTCGACATGAATATTCTCTTTAAGCATGACAATCAAATCTTCTTCGCCGTATGCAGCGATGGTTACGACACCTGTACCCTCTTCAGCTGTTACGAAATCACCACCAATTATTATAAAAGCCTTCTCTCCTTCTTTGATTTGATAGTAGTCGTAATGCGGAACAAATTTAGTACCGATTAATTCCTGGCCTTTCATTTCCTCTATTACTTCATATTTACCTTCAAGAATTTTAAGTGTTGGCTTGGCCAGAATATAATACTCATCACCTTGCTTAACTTTGACATAGGTAAGTTCTGGATTGACCGCTAAAGCTGGAGTAACAATCTTGTTCCAAGGAGTGGTGGACCAGGCAAGGATATAGGTATCTTTGTCATCTGCTAATTGATACTTGTACGTAGTTGCGGCATCAGGTACTTCCTTGTAATTGTCAGCATCCATAGCTACTTCGAAATTTGAAATTGGCGTAGCACAGTGTGGACAATAAAGAGTGACTTTAAGTCCTTTATAGATATGGCCTTTATCATACATTTGCTTAAAAACCCACATGACTGACTCCATGTAGGGCGTGTCCCACGTTTTATATGCGTTTTGAAAATCAACCCAACGACCAATATGATCTACATACCACTCCCACTCTCCAGAAATCTCTTCGACGTATTTCTTACACTCCTCAATAAATGTCTTAACACCGATCACATCCTCTATGTCTCTTTTGCTTTTAATCTCTAATTTGTTCTCAACCTTGTTCTCAATTGGCAGTCCATGTCCATCCCAACCCCATACACGCCTAACGCGATAGCCTTTCATCGTATAATAACGACCAAAAATATCTTTTGGGATACTAGAAAGAAGTGAACCATAATGTGGCATACCGGTGACAAAAGGCGGACCGTCAAGAAAAGTCCACTTTTTATCCTCTGGTCGGTTTTCAATGGATTTTTTAAAGATATCGTGTTCTTTCCAGAATTTTTGAACTTCCTCTTCAAGTTCCGGGAAAGTAATTTTTGGAGAAACAGGCTTGAACATAAGCCTCATTGTAGCTGAAAAATGAGGATTGATCAATTATTGACCTGGAGCAATATTAATAAAAGGAAGACTTCCTGCTCCCCAATATGTAGGGAAATGGCCGTCCCATTTCTCAAGAGCCCTCTGTTGTAGAATTTGAGGGGTAATTGAACTTTGTTTTATAGCATTTGCTTCAGCTTCACTTTTCGCCTTTTCAACCAAAAATTTTGCTTGCTCTGCTTGCTGTTGAGCGATCTGCTTATCTTCAATCGCACGATTAAATTCTTGAGAAAATGCTACGTTGGTTATAGAAA
Source organism: Candidatus Levyibacteriota bacterium (assembly GCA_016214555.1). GTDB lineage: Bacteria > Patescibacteriota > Microgenomatia > Levybacterales > UBA12049 > JACROF01. Next base: position 29,696 of record JACROF010000004.1, on the reverse strand, counting down.
CATCATCAAGGATGATATTGTAGCGTTTTAATCTTTTAGAAAGGGCTGTGTCAATATCGCCTTTCAACTCAGGTCTTTTTGCCAAAATTTCGCTCGCGGTTTTTTGCGCCGTTGCAGCTTTTACTACTTCATTCACTGCTGGAGCCAGTATCCGATCCTCAACAGCCCCTTCATTTCCTACCTCCTGATAAATTTTATTAACTTTTAAAGAATCCATGTGCCAATTAACCACAACATCAGTATTTACTGTCTGTAGGTCTTTTGATGCTGCTTCTGCCTTAACATCTGTTTTTTGAACTCTGACTGAAACCTTAGTTACTGTTTGAACAAGAGGTATACGAAAGTGAATTCCCTCTGATAAAATACGGCTTTCAATTCCTGTAGTATTATTGAAGACTACACCTCTTTGACCTGCTCCTATGATAACAACCGGAGACAAAACACCAATTATCAATACAATTATGACAATAACAATAATACTGCTGAGAAATTTTACTAATGACTGCTGCTGCATAATCAGCTTATAGCACTGTTTTGCTTGGGATGCAAGAGGATAGCTTGTTACCGCTCTTTGTGTGGGGGTCTACCTTCAAGATAAATCCCTCTCTCCAGTAAAACCTTTGCTACTTTTCTATGTAGATCATCAAGGGTCCCATCGTTGTCAATCAGAACATCCGCCTCTCTCAAAGCATCATCAACTCGGATGCCATGGCCAGTCGAGCTTTTCTCAAGTAATAATAAATTGTGAAAAGCTGCCCATTTTACAGAGTCCCCTTCTCTTGCTCTCTCCTGCATAAAAGCAAATCTTCGCTCTGGAGACATAGTCACACCAAGAATAAGCGCGTTGACCTCGCTCTTAAGTGTTCTTATTTCATCTGGGTGCTTAATGCTCTCAACAATATAATTCTCAGCAGGATTTGCACATAATATATCTACTGCAATTCTTGCCAAAAAATCATCCCCAAATTGTTCTCTATGGGCTGTCCCGACAGCTTCAAGATCCTCTCTTTTATGAGATTTTCCTTCTTGTGTTGCAAGTTCACGCAAAATATCTGAAAGTGAAATATCATTAAAATGAATAATTTCTTGTTTTCTAAGAAAGTCAGTAATTTCTCCTTTGCCTGTTGAAGCACCTCCTACAACACCAATAACATATCTATTCATACCTAAATTATAACAGGACAAGAAGATAATATCAAACTATAGGTTATATAATTTCTCTAGTAAATTTTTGCAGGAATAAGTATACTGGGGGTGATGAAGATTGAATTCTTAGGAGCAAGCGGTGGCGAAGTTACTGGCTCAAATTACCTCGTTACACTAGACGACACCAATCAAATACTCGTAGATTTTGGTATGTTCCAAGGAAGACCTGAAATTGAAAAGCATAATTTTGAACCTCTTTCTTTTAACCCATCCACTCTCCAGGCCGTTTTCTTAACGCACGCACATTTAGACCACTGCGGAAGACTTCCACTTTTAGTGTTTGGTGGTTTCAAAGGAAAAATATATATGACCAAACCTACAGCATCTCTTGTTCAAATTATTCTTGAGGATGCTGCAAGAATAGCAGAAAAAGATAGAGATAAGTCTCCTTTATATACAACTGACGAGGTATGGAAAACAATAAAAATGATTGAAATAGTCTCATACGACCATCCAATTCTACTAAAAAGCTTAAAAGCAGAATTCAAGGACGCAGGACATATTCTGGGATCATCGAGTATCAAAATTACCGATAACGAGTCAAAAAAATCTATCATCTTTAGTGGAGATCTAGGAAATTCACCTCAATCAATCGTAAAACCGACTGACTATTTTGACAATGCTGATGCAGTCGTTATGGAGTCAACCTATGGAGATTCCTCACATCCCAAAGAAAATCCAGCAAAAATAATTCAAGAGGAAATTAATGAAATCGAAAATAAACCAGGCACACTTCTTATTCCAGCATTTGCACTTGAAAGAACACAAGAAATTCTTCATATAATCAATCATCTAAAGAAGGACAAAAAAGTTCACCCCGACACAAAAGTATTTCTCGATTCACCCATGGGTATTGATGCAACGACTGTGTATTTGGATTTTAAAGATTTTTACAATGAAGAGCTTCAAAGTCATATAGAAATCCCTTTCAACTTCGAAGGCGCAATAGTTACGAGCGAGTCAAAAGACAGCAAAAATATTCTTCATGAACCTGATCCTAAGGTAATCATTGCAGGATCAGGAATGATGTCAGGCGGACGAATTCTTCGTCATGCAACTACATTTCTTCCGAGATCATCAACAAGGATCCTTTTTGTTGGCTACCAATCTGAAGAAACAATTGGAAGGAAAATTTTAGAGGGTGCAAAAAATGTTCGTATCGAGAAGCAATCCGTTACCGTACGAGCACACATCAGAGAAATCAAAGCGCTTAGCTCACACGCTGATCAACCAAAACTCATTACTTGGCTTGAACACATTGCAACAGCAAAAAAAGTTTATCTCACACACGGAGAACTGCCTCAACAACATGCTCTTCAGAAAAAAATTAGTAAGGCAGGACTTGAAATATTTCTCCCAAAAATGTCTGAGGTTTTTGAAATCTAGACAGTAAGTGATCTGCCATTTTCCTTAAGCCATTTAATTTGTTGCCTATATGAGGGAATAAATTGTCTCACCTTACTCCAAAAAGCCCTAGAATGATTTTTCTCCAAGGTATGAGCCAATTCATGGATCACCACATAGCGAATTGTTAAAAGAGGGGACATGACAAGTTTCCAACTAAATTGGAGTCGATTGTCGTGAGTACACCTCCCCCACTGTGACTTAGTATCGGAAAATGAGATATCTTTATACGTCGTATGCATTTTATGTGTAAAATCTTCAACTTCGTTAGTTATTATATCCCGCGCCTTCTTGATATAAAAATCTGTTAACTCTCTCTTAATTCGAAAAAGTAAGATTTCAGGAAAATAAAGCTTGCCAGATCTCACCTCAATCTTTTTGTACGGACCAATTGTCAAAGAAATTCTTTCGCCCAGATACCAAAATTCATCTCCTGTTGAATAAGTATGAGAAATTCTTTTGGGATATAAAGAAACTTTCTTCAAGTGTGCTTCAATCCAACGTTCTTGTTTTTTAACAAATGCCTTAATGAGAATGTCTGGCATAAATTTTGGTGCCCTTGCGATAACCTCGCCACTTGGCGTCACCTGCAGTGAGATACTTTTTCGAGAAGACTTAACTATACGGACTGAATGCATGGAGGTATTGTCTATTGTATAGTGAACAATTTTTCTGTCAATATCCTATGGAAAAAATAGTGTACCCCCTTGTTTTATAAACAATTTTCTGTTGTTGTATAAAACTTGAAAGCTTTGAATCATTTACATAATTCCCAGACGCAATAATATATTTTGTTTTTTTAGATAAGATTTCATTAATTATTACCTCATCGTCATAAAAATGCCAATAACGAAGAAAATAAACTATATCCCTGGATGGATTTTTTCGGTCAAGAAGAAAATAAAACATTGGTTCATGAGGATAAGAAAAAATATAATCATCTTTTGTTGTGTGAGCTTGAATATAATTACCTGCTTCTGTGATGGTTTTTGCGTTAATAACATCAAGACTTATCCCTCTTGCTCTTTCAAAAGGTAATGTTGTGCTTTTCTCAAAGTAATAGCTTTCATATCGATAAGCTTTAGTAAAAAATGTAAGATAAAAACCAATAATGATCGATAAGAAAACAACAGGGATTGCAACAAGTCTCCATGTGGACTGATATGACAAAAGAAGTATCGAGACAAGAACAAGTCCAAAAAACGGGTAACAATGGATAAGATCACTTTGTGGATACACAGATACAATAAAACAACCAACTGAGATTATCGAAAAAAGAAGAATTGATTTGTTAAATGTTTTCTTAATTAAACCAACGAAAATAATAGGAACAAGGATCAACGGAAGATAGTAAGGAATCAACTTAAATACTCCAAATGGTTGCAGCGCGATAGAAAGAGGTGGATAGCTAAACATCATTTTCTGAGCAAAAGTTTTGCTGAAAACGTAAAAATCCCTTAATCCCTGTATGTTATCTGCAAAAAAGAAAAGGTAAAGCCAAAAAAATGTCAGGACAACAACAACGCTTGATATTGTAAGTAGAGATTTAATTTTTTCGCTAAGTGAATATGTAGTCATAAAATATAAATATGGGAGTATTGCGACAATTAAAAATATGCCGAAATTTTGCTTAAGAGAAAGAGACACTGCTATTGATATTCCAAGAAGAACCTCAAGTCGAATTTTTCTTTCTTGAGATGTTAAAATGCAAATTGCCAGATAAATAGAAAGTGTGACAGACAAAACACTCGCCCAGATAAGATGTGTGATGTTGATTAACGGGTATCCAAAAGAAATTAGTGATAAAAAAGATAGTATCCATACTTTTTTGTTGCCAATATGGATTCTGTTCAAAATCGCAAAAACAAAACCAACGATAAATACGCAGATAATAATATTCAGATATCTTCCAACGATAAGTGATGTTCCAAAAATTTTATATAATCCCGCAAGCAGATATATATACGTTGGACCGTACTGTAAGGAAAAATCCTTATATGGAACTTCCCCAATTGATATTCTTTGCGCTAAGTGAGCAAAATACCCCTCATCAAAGAGAGAAAGAATTTTATTTGCAAAAAAGATGTAGTAAAGAAATGCAAAAAAAAGGAATAATAATTTTGTAAGATGTTGCTTCTTAAGTAAAAATTTCATGAAGCAAAAGCTTACTCTTCCTGCAAAGATGGGGGTGATGTATTCAGAAGCCAGTCGGTAACCTCTTCAATTGAAATAGTACCATCTTCACCTACCCTAAAAGCATCTGGAAGCTCTCCAAATTCTGGGAGAGAAAAAAAACTATCTCCTGATGATTGCCTATCATATGCATGCCATCCAAAAGCAGTATAAATTCTTCCATCCTCAGGTGTATCCTGCAACGGTGTTTGAAAAACTCTTCGTATTCGATAAGTACTTCCAGCAAATGACTCCCACATCTCCTTCATAAGAGCATAAAGCTCTTTGCCTAAGTCCTCATCCAAGACAGCAACTAATGATCCTGCGACAAATCCAAGCTCTCTTGCCCCAGTACTCATTACCATATCTGAACCAGGAAACTCAGAAAAATCTTGGGCAGACAAAATATGACCAAGAATATTTACATACTGCTCTGGAGTAATGGCCGAATTAGGAGACTTAACCATTTCACTCATTTTAGCAATTTGCACCATATGCTCATTTGCCTTTTCTCCAATATCATCTGTGTTTCCTTCCCTTAAGTCAGTCTTCCCAACATATTTTTCATTTTCTTTTTCTATACTCTGTTTATCACGCACTAATCTCTCTGCTTGTTCTTTTTCCCACCTTCTAGCAGCAATCCCGGTCCTCTCTTCAAGAAGTGCTTGCATCGAATTTCGTGCATGAACAGCGTATCCTGGGTAATCCTCAAGGTGAACTTCCTGAGCTGACTCAAATCCAAATGAATCTATCTCGCCGCCTCCATCACGACCTGCAAATCCTTTCCAGAGAGTTCCTTCGTCATCCATAACGACCGCACCTGCATACCCAAAGCCAGTCTCGGGGTCTCTTTCAGGTCCCTGAACCCAGATAGCTCGTCGATACTGGGGTGGCTGTTCATCTTCTTTATTAACAAACATATCTGGCTTGGTCTCCTCGACAAGAATTGATGGAAAAAATCCAAGCGTAGCTATCTCTCGAGCTCGAAGAGAAAGTGACGCCTTATCTTGTCTGCCAACTTCTTCCCATCGAGCCGTTGCTGCCTCTCTATCTTTAGGGAGCGATGCGAGAATAGCATCTGCTTGTTCTTTAACTGAGGGGTCAATACGTGGACTTGTTTCTAGCAAATTGCTCATCTATTCAACCAAAACTATAACTACTTATAACAATTGTGTCAATAAGAATTTTCAAAGATTTCTTTATACTAATAAGCGGGAGCCCTATCTAAAATGTATGCCTAATTCTATATCTGGATTATGAGGAATTTTTTGCTCGTTTTTATCTAGAAAATATTTCTCAATCTTATACCCACTTTGAAAAATCCTCTTTTCTTTTGGTGTTGATGTTATATTTGCCTTATTTTTTACCCACCACTCATGAGTCATGTAGCGATTATCAGGCGGGGGAGCAGAGATAATAATATATGTCTCAGGTTTTTTCACATACTCACTCGCTGACGCATTGGTTTTTCGAAAATAATAAAGCATTGCGTACCGCTGTTGATATGCAAAAGAGTCTGGTGAATAAACATAATAGCCAAAATTTTTCCCGTCTTGTTCATCTACAACTGTCATTGCCACTTCCTTTAGAGCTAACCACGAATCTTGTGATTTTCCAAGCTGATTATGTATTGCATACATTACCTGATTTCTTGTGGTAAAAAAATTTACTCCAACAATAACAAATAAAATAAAAGCAGAAAGAAATTTATAGGTACCCTTTGTTAAAGTCAATAACCACATCAATGCGATAGGTGAAAGTAGAACGATATGATCAACTAAAATAATTCCCTTATTAAAATAAGTTAATAGAATGTAGCCAAAATAGAAAAAAACAATTATTAGTAAAAGTGAATTTTTCTCTTTCTTTCTTAATTCTAAAATGCTTAAAAATATCACAGCTGCAAAAATACCAATCTTCAAACCCTGATGGAGGTTTGGGAGGAGTTGAAGAGATATTGTATTTTCAATTCTATTAAAAACCCATGCATGAACTGGGATAATAAATTTTGATGATCCTCCCATCTCTACCAATGCTTTTGTCATAGAAAAATTGTGTTTTGTTTCGAATATGACAAAATTTACAAGGCTAAATGGCAAAACTACTAGAGAAAAAATATGTTTCCATAATGAATGTCTATATATAAACCCTCCAATCAAAATGATTGTTAAAACAGCTACTAATCCGCCAACTCCGACATTGAACTGGATTATGCATCCGAGTATCAGCAAGTGAAAAACAACATACCTTACATTTTTTGTTTGAAAATATCTATAAAGTGTAAACACGAACGCTGGCATAAGATAAAAACTCATTAGCTGACCAAAAAGACTATTGGTCATTTGCAAAGAAATAATTGCAAGCAGCACGATGCCAATAAGCGCAATTATCCTCCCAAACAATTTTGAAAAAATAATATAGCTTGTAATAAGATAAACTGCTTCAATCATTACCCAAAACCACGCAACGACTACTGGATCTCCACGACCAATCAGGTAGGCTGGGTAATTGAGATATGTCCACAAGACTCCATGAAAAACTCCTTGAATATTAGTTCTTGGACCAATAAGCACAATCTTTTTTTGATCAAGCTCTTGAAGCAGGAGAAAATCCCGACCAATATCATTTGTTAAATGCACTTCACCATTAATCACGAACAAAGCAGAAAGATATATGCAATACGAAACAAAAAGTACAACAAAAATCTCTATAACAACTTTTGCTCTTTGCGGCATAGAATTATTATTCCAAATCAATCTCAATAACACAAAGGGTCATTATTTTTCTCAATTATTTTCCCTTACTAGGGTATGTAGGAATTTTTTTGTCTAGGATAAAAATCACAGCAAAAAATATCAAAGCAAAGATCGCAGGAATAGTGTTAGCAAAAAATACCAACCTATTGAGAATTAATGAGAAAACAGCTGATGATATTTTTACGGGAATTATGTACTTTGTAACCATACTTGTTGAAGATGTATCTAAAAATACCTGATCAAATCGAGATCCACCTTCTAAAATAAGTTTAATTTTATAGTTTTTGCTTGCTGAATCATGAATAGGTGAAAAACCAAAATCAAAATGTGGTGCACCTTCTACCAAATATGCTGCACGTTTTGAATTGGATATTAAAATATTCTTTGAGTCATAAAGCTCAAATTGAAGAATCGCCGGCTTTTTAATAGTGGCTTGGGTTTCGCTAGCGCTTTTTTTATATTTCATGTCCAACGATACAATACTCAAATTATTATGCGATGAATAAAAAGTGATCTCATATGGCTCATGAATAAGTGCTTTTTTTGATGAAAGCAGACTTTTTGATACATTATGCCTGTGAATAAAAAATGAAGGTGAATATCTGGCAACGTATATTACAAGGAGAAATATCATAAGAATTACTAACTTCATACTTACATATAAAAAGCTTTTGTCTTGCTTTATGCTTTCTTTTGTTTTGTTAAGTTTTATCGATTTTTTAGATGAAAAGTAGAGAGATTCAACCACTCTATTTAGAAAAAATGCAATACCAATTGTGACAGCAATAGCAATAAGAGAAAAAACAATACTTTGCACATCATTATTTGATAATTTAGGAAAAATACTAGTCATCCAATTAATAACATCTTGATGAACGATGTAAAGTGAATAACTTATAACTCCTAAAAACATCAAAACTTTATGAGTAAAAATTTTGTTAATAATATTATTTTCCGAAAGTGCACAAAGTATCGTTAGTCCAATAATAATGCTTGAGATAAGAAAATAAAGATTGGTAGAAATATAATCGTTCAAATCAGTAATATGAAAGTAATTTGTCTGCATGAAAATAAAAAGAGCAAGAACGACTAAATCCACTTTTGGAATTGCAAGTTTTTCCTTTAAAAACATCCAAGATTTTCCTTGAACGCTATAGATAGATCCGACAAGTACTCCAACTATAAAACCTGATGACCTACCGATATGCATGGTCTGAAGATTTGCTAACGAAATGACTGCGCTATCTAAATCAAATAGAATTTTTGTTACTATGACAACCATAACGATGTTAAAAAGTAAACCTTTCTTCTTGCCATAATTTATTAGCGGAATAACAAAAAATGGATACACAAGATAAAACAAAACTTCAGGAGCAAGACTCCAAAATGGACTTCTGAATGGCTCAGCTATTGATAAAAGCGGCGTTGTAAGGGTTAAGTTTGCCATTGTTGGTAATAACATATTGTCAGGATTTTGCATTGAGGAAGTTATGGACATCAAAAAATAAATTGATCCTATCGTCACTTGAAGAGCAATAAATAGTAAAAAAATTATATTTCCGACATTTTTCGTATTTTTAAGTATCCTCCAAGCAAAAGCAGTTATTAATGCAATGAGTATCAAAAGTAACAACTGCTGGTACCAAAGATTTATTTCCAAAAATGTGCTAATCCCTATCATCAAAACTATCACTCCTAAAAGAGGGAAAATACGAGCATATCTTCTTTTAATAAAGAGAAATGGTGATGAAATAGTTGGGTATAAATAAGCCATTAAAAAACCGCTCAGTACAAAAAATATTTGTACAGCATTTACACCGTTGGAAATAAAATAAAAAAGATAAGATAGAATTGGAATGTGAGTATAAGAGACAGTTTCAAGATGAAGATGACCAATGACCACACTGATAGCTGCAAATCCTCTCAAGCCATCTAAAAAAGATACTCTTTCTTTCATCACAAATACTCTACCTCATACTGTGTTAAATTAAAATATTGAAAATAAAAGAAGAGAACGTTAATATCGTACAAACCACTCAGAGATAAAAATGTATGAAGATATAAATAATGCCGATTTAGCAAAAAACAACTATCTTATTTGTGCAACTGTTTTTTGAGATTGTCTAATCTTTCTCTTATCTGTGTATCCCCAGGTGTGCCTTGCAAATCAGATGTGCCATTCAAATACTGCGAGTATTCATTAATAGCTCCTTCAACATTATTTTTTGCCATTAAGTAATCCCCCACAATTAAGTGAAACAAACTACTATAGATGTACACAGATGAAAAGTATTTTAGGTCTGTATAATAAGGCTCACCTTCATAAGGTTGCAAGCGACGAGTTATTATATTTTCCCCAACTTCCCAAATGCGTGCATAATCACCTAATACTTGCTTTTTTGTTGAGAGAAACGAATTAAACAAGACTTCAAAAAGGAAGAAGCTTAATAAGACTAATGAAAACAGGACATAAAAAAATTTTCTGACTACTGATCTTTTTGTTATTTTTACCAAATACTCAAACCCAAGACCTGCAAGCAATGCTACAACTGGTACAATTACTGCAAAGTAATGCATGTAGGCAACATTACCTGCAAAAAAATATAAAATAGGTAAAAATACAGAATAGGCGGCAAGTAAGCTATATTTCTTATTTTTCCTACTTACAAAGTAAATTCCCATAAGCACCAAAACACTACTAAATAACGTAATAATCTGTATAGGGATGATTAAAAAACTAGAGCTAACAAATTCTTGATAACTCTTTCCTAGTTGAAAATCAAAATTAAACGTCGTAAACAGCTCAAGAGGTCGTAAAAAATTAAACATATCAAGAGTAAACGTATTTGAACGACTCTGAGCTAGTCTGGAACAATCCGCACAAAAAATACCTGAGAAAAATTGGTATCGCAAATAAGGTATAGCTGGTATAAGCCCTAAAACCGTTCCTAAAATAGCATAGAGTTTTTTAAATTTAACTTTTTGAGAATATGCATATACTATGCTGATTGCAATAAAAAATATGCAGGATGTATGAATTTGCATGAGTAAAACACCGAAAAAGAATGTTGCAAGAGTGGATTTTTTATCTTTAAGATAAATAAGACGATGAAAGAAATAAAGAAATGGAAGTAGAAACACTATGATAACATCCTGCTGCCAAATAACGCGTGAAAAAAGAATAGGCCAAGGTGCAAGAGCAAGCAAAAGAGAAGAGGAAACTGCAACAAATTGAGAGTAAAATTTTCTAGCAAAATAATAAAATCCTAAAACTGCAAATACATTGAGCATAGCAATCTCAAATGTCAAAAATTTTATTTCGGTGTAAATAAAGGAAAGAAATGACATAAAATAGAGAAATAATGGAAAATTATAGAATCCTGCGCTTGACATCATTCCAATTGATGGAAATTGGTGATTAACAACAAAGGAATATACAGTATAAAAACTCAATGATTGATCAGATGCAAACTGAATATTCTCCATAAAGAAGATTCTAAATATGCTGGATAAAACTGCGAGAAGTAAAAGAGTATAAAAATTTTTCTTAAGAAAATCGATAAACATTTTCATGAAATTATGATAGCATAATAAATAGTAACATAACGATAATGCCTAACAAAACAAGTAAAATGAAACGTTCGACATCACATCAGCAAAAATTACAACAATTGCTGCAGGCAATAAAAGCGCACCGTTTTTCTTATGTATTCTTTAAATGGCTCGTTATTCCAGGCATACTTCTAGGGCTTGGTCTTCTCCTTGCTCTTTCACTTAATTCAAGCGGCCCAATATCGATTGCTACTTACCCACAAACTCATAAAGATAACATTAAGCCGATAGAAAAACCTCTTATGAAGGGTGAAAAAATAACTGGGAAATTTGTTGCTCAGTCTAACAATTTAGGGGTTCTTTCTATACGGTTTGGCACATATAAAAGAGCAGGTAATGACATTCTTGTATTTAGAATAAAAGAAAATGTTGAAAAGAATTGGTACTATCAAGCAAATTATAAAGTTGATCAATTTCAAGATAATCAACTATTCACCTTCGGATTCCCAGTTGTTACAAATTCCAAAAGTAAAACATATGATTTTGAAATCGAATCAACTTTAGGAAAAAAGAATGATGCAGTCTATGTCTCTCCGGATCAGCCAATTTTTATTACGAGTTATAAATATTCTATTAAATATGCAGCGACAAATATCATCGATACTGCTAATTTTCTTCAAAAAAAGGCCATAAATCCCTCTGCACATCTAAAAGATTCACTTCAGCAATTACTTATCCTTACTCCTCTCATTTTTTACCTATTTTTTGCACTTTTTAACAACAAGCTAGGCGCCAAAATATACTATGGTTGCTTTTCAATTTTTGTCATATTAATAGCTTCCTCAGCTGAATTTAACTCTCTTGTACTCCAGGACTTTCGTATCTTTGGAATTTTTTGGGTAATGAGCGTTGTTATATATCGTCTGAGAAGTGAAGCGACATTTTTTGTTGCAGGCATATTAATATGCCTATCACTTATCTCTTCTGTGTTTGGTAACAACTATTACGGTGAGAAAATTGCAATTTTTGTTTATTGGTTATTACTTGCTGCAATGATCGAACTTTCCTTTGAAGTAGTGACGCGGATGAAATTTAAGAGAGGGTACAAAGAATTCCTAAAGCTCATTATTATCTAATTAAAAATACTGCCTATGCTAGGCATAGACTAATCCCTTTATCTCAGATATTCCCGCATTTCTAAGACAACGCAATTGAACTTTAGTTTCCATAATCCCCACAATATTAGCGCGCGACTAAAAGTTTAGCAATAGGGGTAAACGCATCGGACGTTATGCAGTGGATGAGGCTACTTTTTCAATATAGCTCTCAAATTGTTTCGATGCTTCTTTTGTAACTTCTCCTACTTTTCCATCCCCAACAGTTTTTCCATTTATTTCGATAACTCCTCTTACTTTTTTACTGCTACCTGTCAAAAAGACTTCTGTGGCGCTTTGTAATTCATCAAAGGTAAAGTCTCTGACTTCAGTAGGAATATCTAATCGAAGAATTTCTAGTAAAACGTTTCGTGTTATTCCCTCTACGATATTTGATTTGGTAGTAACGAGTTTATTATCAATAACAGCAAATAAGTTGCATCCTGCTCCTTCAAACACCTGAGACTCGTCATAGTAGATTACTTCATCAATATCTTTGTCTTGGGCTTTGGAGAGCTGCCGTATTGCCTCTACGTAATGAGTGTGTTTGGCTTCAGGATATTGACGTTTATAATTTACAGCTATGGCTTTTACCCCATTCTCGTAGTAACTTGGTGCTGGAGGCTCATACTGACTAACCATCATAACTAAAGTAGGGACTGGCGATTGATGCATCGAGTGAGACTTGCCACCTGAGAGAACAATCTTCAATGTCTTTTCAATCTTGTTATCGTTTTTGTCCAGCGTCTCATTTGCCCAGCCTACAATTTGTGTTTTAGTCCAAGGGACTTGAAGGCCAATTATTTCTGCAGATTTGAAGAGTCTATCGACGTGTTCAGAGAGCTTGAAAGGTATCTGCTGATGAGTTACTAAAAAATCAGCTACAGCATAACCTCTAACAAATCCTAAATCCCATGGGGAAATAGATAATTCATCTTCTTTTACAAACTTTCCGTTTAGGAAGTGGATGAAGTCGCTCATGCGAAAAGTATAACATATCTACTGACTTACTCTTGATGAGTTTTAGAGTGAATTTATCCTCATGCGTCGCATTTCAAAGATTCTACGATCTAATAAAAATTATTTGGAAGTTGCAAAAGTTTTAAAAACCACATCATATAGAGACCTGAAGTGATAGTAGCAAACACAAATCACTAAAATAACCAGTAAGTAATACCAAGAGAATATCTGATCAGACACACCATTTATGCCTGCAAAAGCTTGTATAATTCCAAGAAGAATTAATGCAACAAGAATATTAGACCAAAAAGCAAATCGTGTACTAAAATGAAAAATAATATGTGCTTTTCCTTCTGCTCTTAAATAACAATCCATAAGAAAGAAGGCTTTTCTTACTTGAATTCTTTCATGTACATTTGGAGTAAATCTAAGTCTTGTCCATATTTTTTTCATCTTCATCCCATCCTTATTATCACACAACACTTTCATAGTAATGAGCTCATCTAACTTGAACCATTCCCTTACTAATTTTGTAATTGCCTGAAATACGAATCCCATTCCCCCACCTACAATTAGGAGTAGTGCAAGTATAAAAACTTCATTTTTTCCCAAGGCGGGGTCAATGTAACTTGTTTTCCACGCGTATGGAATTAAGTTAAATACATAAACAACATAGAGAAACAAAGAACCAGGGATAACGTTAAAGAAAAATTGAGTTAGTGGAGTTAATACTGCGTCCATGTTTTTCATCATGGGCAGGTACTTTTTAGTTTCTTTGTCTTAAGAAGGCTGGTATGTCCCACTCATCTTCCTCTGTCTCTTTTTTAACTGGCTGACTCGCTACAGAGGGAGCTTGATCTTGCTGAGATGACTGCTCTTCTTCCTCTGACTGATAACCATTTGATGTTACAAATGGACTATTGTATTCCTTTACCTCAGGCTGTTGTCTTTGGTAATGAGGAGCGACAAATTGCTGTAGGCGTTGTTTTGTCTGATCAAAACCTGTTGCCACAACTGTAATACGGATTTGGTCATGCATCGACTCATCAATAGTTGCTCCAAAAATAATATTTGCATCAGGATCTGCAGAGCTTGAGATAATTTTTGCTGCTTCATCTACCTCTGTCATAGTCAAATCATTACCTCCTACAATATTGAAAAGGACACCACGAGCTCCATCCATGGTGACCTCAAGCAAAGGTGATGCTATAGCAGCCCTTGCAGCCGCCTGTGCCCTATTCTCTCCAATCCCTGTGCCAATACCCATAAGAGCAGAGCCCGCATTTGACATAATTGTTCTGACGTCAGCAAAGTCAACATTGATAAGACCTGGCAAGGTGATGATCTCAGAAATTCCCTGAACACCTTGGGATAGGACTGAATCAGCTACTTTAAATGCTTCAAGAAGCGACAATTTTCGATCTACTACATCCATGATCCTCTGATTTGGGATGACAATAAGCGTATCAACTTTATCTTTAAGACTCTCAATTCCCTCCTCAGCAACAACCATACGACGTGTTCCCTCAAAAGAAAAAGGCTTGGTAACAACAGCGATTGTAAGAGCCCCAACTTCCTTTGCAACTTTGGCTACAATTGGTGTTGCGCCTGTTCCTGATCCACCACCCATCCCACACGTCAAAAAGACCATGTCCGACCCCTCCAGCATATCTTTTATTTTTTCGGCTGATTCCTCAGCAGCTTGTCTCCCAATTTCTGGATCTCCTCCCGACCCGAGACCTTTAGTAAGATTTTCACCAATTTGAACTTTTGTTATTGCGGGGTTACGTAGAAGGGCCTGAGCATCTGTATTGATGGCAACAAAATCAACTCCCTGAATATTGTTGTGGGTGATCATTGAGGCAATTGCATTACATCCTCCACCACCTACACCAATGACTCGAATTTTTGCAAAATTTGTGGTTTGAGGCCGAATGAGCATCGTGGGTAAATCCTAGCAGAAGATACTACTATTTGCAAGGGACAGTGGAATACTATGGAATAAAAGATTTGATGAGGTCAAAAAGTTTTTTAATCATTTTATTTGAGGATCCAGGTAGCTTAGGCATAGCAAAACCAAAAGATCCTGAGCGAGCTCCTGGATCATTTTTTGCTCCATACATTAAAAGCCCTACAACGCTTGCGTATGAGGGTGTCTGAACTTCATCAACAATACCTTTAAGGTCTGTAGGCAACCCTACTCTTACTGGCATAGCTAGCATTCTTTTTGCAGCATCCTTAATCCCAACAGTAAGTGCTCCGCCGCCTGTAATTACAAGTCCAGCGGGGGTCTGACCACCATAACCACTTTTTTTAATCTCAATTCCTACCATAGTAAAAATTTCATTCATTCGCGGCCTGATTATGCCATCTACCAATGTTTTATATGACACTTTCCGAACTTCCTCTGGAAGATTAAGAGATGAAAGATCTATTTCGTCTGATGGCTTGGCTTCTCTTGTTTTTTCATCTTCTTCAGGTCTTAGAACTCTTTTACTTGCTTGCTTTGAAAGGAAGACTTTAATTTTTTCTGCGCTCTCAAGGGAAATTCGAAGCCCTATCGCCAAATCGTTAGTGATGTGACGTGCTCCAATGGCAAGTACTGACGAATAAGCGACTGATCCTTCCGTATAAATAGAAATATCAGTTGTTCCAGCGCCAATATCTACTAATACCACGCCCAATTCCCTTTCTGTATCTGATAAAACTGCAAGAGAGCTAGCATAGCCATTAAAAACATAGCTACTAACATCTACTCCTACCTCAGAAAACGCTTTATCAAGGTTACGAACAGCAATGCTGTTTGCTGTAATAATGTGTGTATCAACCTCAAGTCTCACTCCAGACATACCAATCGGATCTTTAATACCTTCCTGTCCATCAACGGTATAATTTCGTGGCAAAACATGGATAATCTCCCTTGTTGACGGAAGTGAAATTGCTTTTGCCGCATCGATTACGCGACTTAAATCACTCGGTGTTATCTCTCCTTGCGGTGTTGAAACTGCAACAACTCCACGGGAATTTTGACTGTCAATTTGACTACCTCCAATAGAAGCAAAGACATGAGACACAGAGTATCCAGCCATACGCTCACTAGCCTCAATTGACGTATTGATCGCGTTTACTGCCTCTTCGATGTCAACAATTTGTCCTTTCCTAATTCCAGCAGATTTAACTTCTGAAACCCCGAGGATATTAACCGACTCATCTATTTTAGCAATAAGAGTAACTATCTTGGATGTACCAACGTCTATACCTACAATTATTCTTCCTTCTGATGGTGATTGTTTCATTGCAATACAATAACAGGCTTGTCAAAGCGGAGATCAAGCCTTACAAACTTCTTACCTTCCATTGTAAGGCGAGAGAGGATTCTTTGTAAAGAGGTTAATTGCACGGACAAATCTCGATTTGATGTTAAAAACACTACCCCTAATTGAGTCTGAAGACGAAAATCTGAAGATCCTACTTGCTCCAATTTTTTATAGGTAATATGATTCTTAGAAAGAAAGCTTTCGATTGCCGCTTTGTCTTCATTCTTATCTGTACTTGCGCCAAAAGTCCTAAGTAACGGCAAAGGGCTAGTAAATATAGGCTCCCTTGACAATATCAATGCCCCAACAGCAATAAAAAACACTCCGATTAATCCAAAAAATAAACTTAGGAGTAAAATTTTCTTTTTATTATGATGTCTTTTCTCTTTTTTAAGAAGTCTTTTTCTTGACCACATAGAACATCTGCGCAATAACCTGCTTTGCTGCATCTTCAATGATAAGCTTATGAGCTTTTTCAAATCCTTTTTGATACCTACTAAGCTCAGATAACATTCTTGTTAAGAGCATATAAAAATTCTTACCACTTGATCCTTTTTGAAATAAATTCTCACCCACGTCAAGTGATGCAAAAAACTTCGCATTAAGAATCTGTTCATTTTTCTGACCTGTTTGAAGAGGAATAAGGAGCGCTGGTGTCTCAAAATATAACAACTCTGTTATTGTGTTCATTCCAGCTCTACTTACAACTAGATCGGCATTTTTCATTATTATCCCTGTTGTATCGGGTTTAATAAATTTCTCAATAATGTATCTTCCTTTTTCTTTTTCAGTAAGATTTTTTCGGAAATTATTTAGCTTATCATAATCTCCAAATTCTTTTGTGTCGCCTGTTTGATGAATAACTCGCGAACTAGTAAGAAGATCTTTGATTGATTCCTCAACAAGTACATTTATTACATGAGATCCAGTACTTCCTCCAGTAATGTAAACAAGAGGTAACTTCTCATCACTTGTTGAGAAAACATAGGGAAAATTTTTCATTTCAAATTTTCGCATAGGATTACCCGTAAGTACAGTCTTGCTTTGAGGAAAGTATTTTTTTGATGATTCCCAAGATATACAGATTCTGGAAGCAAACGATGATAATACTTTATTGGCTAAGCCGACATGAAAAGTTTGCTCATGAATTACAAGCGGAATACCAAGTATCTTTGCAGCAAATCCAACTGGCACCGAAAGATATCCTCCAAATGATAGTACAACGTCAGGTTTTTCTCTTCGAAGATATTCTACTGCCTGATACATCCCTATCGGCAACCTTATAATAGACGGGAAGGTATGCCTACTTAATGATCTTTGTACCCTGGCTGTTGTTAAGGGGAAAAAGGAGATGTTTCTAGAGGTAATTTCACGATACTCCAAAGATGTTGACTGGTCACCCTCAACTGCCGTTTTTCGACCAATAAATCGGACATCCACCCCCTCAGGAAGGGCGTCTATAATTGCAAGAGCTGGAGATAAATGACCACCTACTATAACAATTTTCATATTTAGTGTTGTTTTGAGATATTTAATACAATACCAATAGCTGCAAGATCAACAATAAGCGCTGATCCTCCATAGGAAATAAATGGCAAAGGCACTCCTGTCAACGGAATAAGTGCAGTCATTGCTGCAAAATTAATAACTGCTTGCACACCTAAAAAACAAATTATTCCTGCTGATAATAATTTTCCAAAAGTATCTTTTGACCGAGCCGATATAACAAATCCCCTCCACATAATCATAACAAATAAAAGAATGAGTCCAAATGATCCAATAAAGCCGAACTCTTCTGCAATAATAGCAAAGATAGAGTCAGTAACATTCTCTGGAAGATATGCAAATTTCTGGAGAGAATTTCCTGCTCCAACTCCAAAAAGTCCTCCTGAGCCAAGAGCTATCAAAATTTGCCTAACGTGATATGATGTTCCTTCAAAATTATCTCCTGCATGAAGAAAGGAAGTAAGCCTCGCGAGTCGATATGGAGCAATAAGAATAAGCACTACTCCACCAATACCCAAAACAGGAATCAACATCAAAAAATGCGCTATTGTTGCACCAGATAAAAAATATAGCAGAACGGCTTCAAACATTATTATTGACGCTGTACCCATATCAGGTTGAGCCATGATAAGAAGAAGAACAAATCCCATTAAAAGACCAAATGCTGGAAGTCTCCCTCTCTCTTTTGTGGAAAACCATGCTGAAAGATAGATAGCCAAACTCAATTTCACAAATTCAGCAGGCTGAAGAACTGTCACTCCTAAATTAATCCAGCGATGGGCACCTAATGCATAGATACCAATTCCAGGAATAAAGACAGCAATCAACATTCCGATAGCTATCAAGAGGATGGGGACTGATAGGTTGTAGAGTTTTTTGTAATCAAAAAACGTAAAAAAACCTAATGCTATTATTCCTAACACTGCATTGATACACTGCTCCTTAATATAATGATATTTGTCTCCAAAATCCCTAAATGCGATAACAGATGAGGCATCGTATATCATAAAAAGGCCAAAAATTGTCAAAAATGCAACTACAGCAAGAAGAACGTGATCAATGTTGCGCATACATTCTATTCTATAGCAAAAAAAGCGATGATGCGAGGAGGTCAGGTAAGAAATGCAAGATATACACCAAGAACTGCAAAAAATATTCCAACAAGCCATGCTCTCATAACTATTTTTGGCTCTTCCCAACCTCTCAACTGAAGATAGAGATGAAAAGGTGCTGCGGGGAATAGTTTCTTGTTAAAATATTTTTTACTGAGTATCTGAAGAAGTGATGATGCTATTTCGATAATAAATACACCACCAATTACTGCAAGAGTCAAAGTTTTTCCGGTGAGAAGTCCGATAACCGCAAGGGCTGCGCCAAGAGAAAGCGCTCCCACATCCCCAATCCAAAGCCTTGCTTTATAAATATTAAAATACAAAAATGCCATAACTGAACCTAGTAACACTGCAATAAATACCCCAAGTGATCTATCAATCTGTGTCGAATTAATCGCTAAAAAGCCAAACAAACAAATTACTAACAAACCAGATGCGAGACCATCAAGTCCATCAGCGATGTTAACTGCGTTAACAAAAGAAACTATGACGAAAGCGGCAAATGGTATAAAAAATGCTCCAACACCCACTAGCCCAATACCATGTATGTAGAGAAAAGAATACCCAAGTTGAAAATAAAACACTGATGCAATTACTAAAGCCAAAGCCCATTGAATAATGAATTTGTGCCTAAAACGAATTCCAAAAAATACATTTTCTTTACCTGAATTAGATAATTTCTTCCAATCATCAAAAAAACCTAAGATTCCAAATCCAATAAATGAAAAAAAGATTACAAAAAGCTCCCAAGCTTTTACAGGAATGGAAAGAATCCCATAAGACCATAACGTTAGTACTGTCGTAATCACAATCACCAATATCCCTCCCCCAACTGGTGTCCCTACTTTCCACTTATGGTATTTATCAAACATTGGAGTATGCTGATTAAACATGTCTTTTGTTATTTGATGCTGCCGACGAAGCTTAGCTCTATACAAAAAATCGATAAATGGAATCAGAAGGATGATTGAAATGAAAAAAGACATGATGGTAAGCCCCAATAAGAATGCCATAGAAGATATTATACTCTCCCTTTTACAACAGATCAATCAACGTCTCAATCTGTAAGAAAATAGGATTTTAAAGAAGTTTTTATCTTCTTGTCAGAAACACCCATCTCATCAGAGAGAAAAATTGCGGGAAGAAAAGATTGATTGATAAATGTTTCATCAAAACTAATAGGTAGCTGTATCGTTCTTGAACCTAAAATAACGTCTATTGTGTTTGTATCCTTTCTCTTATGCAATTTAATTGCTTTTGCAACAATTTCAGTTTTGATTGACACATTTTTCCTAGAATTTGCTATATGTAATACTTTTTTGACAAGAAAATCATTTCCATGAAGAATAATTTTTGTACTCCGAGTTGCTACCTCACTATGAAGGCGTCTCATATATTTTTCATTTCCTACATATTCCACCGGAAGAAAAAGAAATAATGGATGTAATTCCTGCATTAACAATAAAAGGTTATCAATGTGCGCATCATCCACTGAAAGTAAAAGTAACTCTGTGTTAAAACTAACCTGTGAAGTTATTTGATCAAAAACTTCTGGCCTTTGAGGAGACGAAGCATAAAGAGGTAATACGTTAAAATCATCTTTTAAAAGAGATAATGACAATGAAACAGTTTCGGATGAGTTATCGCCTACAAAAATTATTGAAGATAAATGCTTAATTTTTGTTATGTGCGATGCAGCTTTCGTCACTTTAACATCTGAGTAGATCTCTATTGGAAAAAAACTAATTGTCAATGCTAGGAGTACGATTAAAAAAAGAATTCGATCGATAAATAATATCCAAACAAATCTCTCTGCGAGTGGAAAAGTAAAAGCGAGAGATATCAAAAAAAGACTGATTAATACCATTACGCTTTTTTTCCATAAATAAAAATTTGTTGGAAAAAACCTTTTCTTCTCGCTAAATAGGACATACAGTGTTTTTCCAACCATCAAGATAGATATCGCTATCTCAGAAAAAATTGCATGGGTATCGTTAATAAGAAATACAAGAACAAGAACAACAGTAAGCCAAGAAACTATATTTGATGCAGAAAATACTGAGCTAAATAACGCGTATGTAATTTTTGTTAAAGAAAAGTTCTGGTATGCATGCTGATCCCAAAAATCTACCCAATAAAAAGTAGATCGTAACGACCAAACAATAAAAGCTAAAGCCAAAGCGTATGCTAGATACTGCAATGGGACAACATGGGAAATAACCGAAGCATTACCACAGTCCTTTACGGGAATCCATGTATCAAAAACCAATTCTTTTCTTGCAGCAATCCCAATAATATACCCTCCTCGCGCCTTAATTTCCATTGCATTAGAGATAATCGCATCATACGTCTCATCATCAGGTGCGATAACAATGCAGGGAGTACCCTTGGTAATAAGTGCTATTGGACCATGTTTTAATTCTCCGCCCGCCATGCCTTCTGCATGAATATAGCTAACTTCTTTTATTTTTAATGCGCCTTCAAGAGCTGTGGCATAAGATTTTCCTCTCCCAACAAGGTAAATATGGTCCGTATTTTTGACCTTATCTGCAAGACTATCAAGGGCTGATCTATTATCCATAATTTTCTTAATTTCTTTAGCTGCAAGGAGCAACTCTTTTTTTCCTTCTTTAACATTATTGACAAGCGCATATGATAACAGGATAAGCATACTTAATTTCGCAGTATATGCCTTTGTCGAGGCGACAGCTTTTTCTGGACCAACCCCAAGTAAAATCTTTCTATCAGACATTCGATAAATTGATGATCCTAATACATTGACAAGAGAAGCAATTGTACTACCTTTATCTCTTGCACGATTCAGTGGCTCAATAACATCTATTGTTTCACCGGATTGTGACAGAGCAATAATGAGACTTTTTTTTGTAATAAAATCTTCAAGATAATTAAATTCAGACGCAGGAGCTGTATTAACATGCTTATGTGCAATTTTTGAAAAAAGATATGTTCCTGCAAGTGTTGCAAAATATGCGGTACCTGCTCCAATTAAAAAGGTTCCGAAAGCTTTGTCAATAAGTTTTGCCATGTCTTTAATCTGATCATCATATGTTGTTGCAATATTTTGAATAATCGCAGACTGTTCTATTATTTCTTTTATCATAAAATGGGGATACTGACCCTTCTTAACATCATCTATTTTCCAATCAACCTCCTCAATGGAAAGATTTTTTTTCTTTCCATCTTTTAATGAAAAAAGTAAAATTTCATCATTCAACAAAACCATCTGATCATCTTCCATAAAAATTAGTTTCTTGGTATGACCAACTATTCCAGATGCATCAGAGGCAATAAAATATTCATTTTCCCCAAAACCTATGATAAGAGGAGAACCTGTTTTGGCAGCGATTATTTCATTTGTTTTTGCACTAAAAGCCACAATTGCATTCAGGCCCCTACACTCAAGACATGCTTTTCTAAATGCCTCTACAAAACTTTTTCCTGATGAAATGTATTCTTCAATTAAGTGAGGAACTACTTCCGTATCAGTCTCTGATAAAAAAACGTGATTCTTTTTTAAGAGACTCTCTTTTATTTGAAGATAGTTTTCAATAATCCCATTATGAATAATTGCAATTTCATTGTTGCAATCATGATGAGGATGAGCATTTGCCTTAGTTACCCCCCCATGAGTCGCCCAACGAGTATGGCCAATACCAATATTGCTTTTTGGCATTTTGAGGGTTATATGACCAATCTTTCCAATTTCCTTTTGAGTTACAATCCCTTTTTCAGATGCGACAGCAATTCCCCACGAATCATAACCACGATATTCAAGGAGTTTGAGACCAGAAAGAATAAGTGAAGAGGCAGTATTTTTTTTACCAACATAACCAAAAATTCCACACATAATACTTATTACATAACGATTTCCAAAATCTCCATTAAATCATCAATTTCAAAATCTGGATTAAAATTTTGAATTGTATTTGTTGATTCAAAAACTTTGTTTGTTTTTTTAAAAATCGTTATGACATTTGGATTTAACTGCTTAACTGCATGCAAAACTTCAGGAAGATCATCAATTATATATATCTTAAATTCATGATATTTTTCAAGTACAGTTTCAAGAGATTCGATTTTATTTGAAAAGATATGGTGATGATCACTAGGAAGAAATGTGAGTAATGAGTCTATTTTTGCCAGTTGGTGTTTTGTATCACCAGTTGATAACAAACCAATAGTAACATTTTTATTTGTTAATTGCTCAAAAAGCTCTTTCCCTTTGCTATCTAGTACGCTAGCATATATTGCTTTATCCCAAAAGATCTGCTCTAAAGCCTCAAGTGAAGTATTTTTTTTAGCAAGAGGTAATATTTTTTGTAAAAAAAATGTTGGACTGAAATGACCGAATTTTTTTTTCATTTCAGGCTCAAACTCTCGACGGAAAATTTTAAGCAATTCCTCATCTATACCTAGTTCATGAGCGAGCCTTGGGTACAAAATTCTTCGGTAAGCGTCAGTATCGAAAAGAGTATAATCAATATCAAAAAAAACAATTTTCTTAGACTTCTCCATAATCGATTACCTGACGATAAACATTCGCATCTCGCTTTACAAATCCAAATTTTTCATACAAATTATTTCCCTCTTCTCGTCGAGGCCTTGATGAGAAGTCTAAATATGCGGCCTTCTTTTCTCTTGCAGTGTCGACTACTTTCTGAAGAAGCTGTGACCCTATCCCCCGACCACGATGTTCTTCATCAACCACAAGGTCATCAAGGTACGCTTTACGAACATAAGGGATGCGATAGACAAGCAACAAAGCCATTCCAACAATACTATTGCTTTCTATCTCTCTTGCTATAAATAGATATGTATTTTGAGAATCAACAATTTCCCAAAGATCAGCATCTGTTAATTCTTTATAATTATGACCAATCATCTTTGCTAACTTTCTTATGCTATCAGCCTCTTCTTTAGTAAATGTTTTAAGTTCTTGGATAACTATATTCATATCTATTCTTTTGACATAAGTTTTTCAGCCATGACAAGCTCTTCAGGTGTATTTACTCCTCTCCAAGGAATAGCTCCACCTTTAATGGCCTCAACTCTCTCTCCATTTTCTAGCGCAATATCAATAAGACTTGTTAAGTAATATTCACCAGTGGCTTCACTTTTTTGAATCAAAGGGAGATACTTTTTGAGAAAATCAACACTAAACACAAAGCTTCCTGGATTAATTTCAGTAATTCTCTTCTGCTCTTCTGTCGCATCCTTCTCCTCCACAATCCCTACCACACGATTTTCCCTATCCCTTAAGATTCTACCAAGTCCAAATGGATTCTCTTGCTCTATAGTCAAAAAAGTCACAGCCGTCTGATGACTGATATGACTTTTAATAAGATCTGAGAACAGCATAGTATTTTCCTTGCTATACAATACTGCATCATCTCCATAAACAACAACCACATCTGTAATATCTGACAACAAAGATGTAAGCGCAACTTTCACCGCATCACCCGTTCCATGCTGCTCAACTTGCACAGCATACGAAACGTTATATCCATGAAGGGCTTTTTTAACCGAATCTTTAGCATGACCAACAACGACTATAATTTGATCAATAGCAATTTTACTCATAAATTCAACAATGTGAACTATCATTGGCTTGTTAGCCAATAATGAAATCACTTTGTTCTCACCTGTTTCGCTTCGCATTCGCTTTCCTTCTCCAGCAGCAAGTATTATTGCCGCAATTTTTCGATCAGAATAATTACTATTCATCTTCTCTCCTAATCCTTGCCCCAAGATGTGACAATCGCTCTTGAAAATCTTCATAACCCCTGTCAATCAACTCTACACCATGGATCACTGTTTCTCCGGTTGCTGCTAATGCTGCAAGCACCAACGAAGCACCTGCACGAAGATCTGAGATAGATACAATAGCATCATGGAGCTTAACTGGCCCCTCAATATAAATAGCATGAGGATTTTTTTCATTTACATCCACATCAAAATTATAAAAATTTGAAGGATTTTCTACATGCGGATGGTAGAACGAAATTTTTGCACCCATTTTTCGCAACTCTTTTACATATCCAAATCTATTAGAAAAAACTGCCTCATGTATTGATGCCTTTCCACTGCAGACACTCATCAACACTGCCCATGGTGCTTGCCAATCTGTCATGAATCCGGGATAAGGTGCAGTGATAACATCAGTTGCCCTAAGTCCCCCCGTATGGTAAAACCTTATTCCATCTTCTTTTTCTTCGTATGCAGCACCAACTTCATCAAGTTTGTCTAGGAAAATATCTATATCTTTTCTTTTCGCACCAGAAACAAAAATATCCCCCTGTGTTACATAGGCTGCAATTGCAAAAGTAACTATCTCATTTCGGTCAGCTGATATAGTAAAGGAGGTGCTATGAAGTTTTTCAACTCCCTCAATTTCTATTGTCCTCTCTCCTGTTCGCTTAATTGATGCTCCCATCGTATTGAGGAATGTTATTAACTCATCGACTTCGGGTTCTAATGCTGCATTCTCTAATATTGTCTTTCCATTTGCACAAACACTAGCAAGTATTAATGTCTCAGTACCTGTGTGGGTATTTTTTTTAAAACGGTATGTTATTCCCTCTAGCTTTTCTGCACGAGCATGAAAATATCCGTCAAGACTTTCGTAATCAATATCAGCTCCCATAAGCTTTAACCCCTCTATAGTCCAGTCAATTGGACGTGCTCCTATACGACAACCTCCTGGATTTGGAATAATCGCACTATGATTTCTGATAAGAAGAGGAGCCAAAAACATTGATGATGTTCTGATATGCGATGCCCTGTCAAGAGTAATAGTGTCAGTTGCAAAATGCTCCATCTTGATCTTAACAGTATGCTCTTCTAGGTGTACCTCACCGCCCAATTCTCGAATAATATCAAGCATTACCATGACATCAGAAATTAAGGGAATATTGTGAATTATTACTTCCTCATCGGTAAGACAAGCAGCAACAAGCACTTTTAAACTAACGTTCTTTGCGCCTGAAATAATTGTTGTACCATTAAGTCTGTTTCCACCAGTGATCACAAAATTTTTCATTCGTTTATTATACTTGATTTTTGTTTGATCTCAAAACTAAGAAACCAATGGTAGGTTATCAATTATTTTATATATATTACCTGCTCCCATAACTACAACCACAACATTGTCTCTTAATCTTTGATGAGAAAGGATTGATGGAAGGAGGTTCATGTCGGGAACAAAAATTGATGAAGGATGACGCAATGAAATTTTTTTAGCTAGAAGTTCTGAATTTACTGTATCGTCTTTTTGCTCTCTTGCAGAAGAAAAAATATCAACTAACATGACACTTTCTGCCTCATCGAAACAAGTGACAAAATCCTCTATAAAAGCCTTTGTTCGCGAATAAGTATGAGGTTGAAAAATAGCAACGAGTGAGTGTTTTGGATAACTATCCCTTAACGCACGAAGTGTAGCTTTAATTTCAGTTGGATGATGAGCATAGTCGTCAAAAACGTACGCGCCCGTTATCAATTGGCCTTTAAATTCTAGTCTTCTTTTTGATCCTTTAAATTCAGAAAGGCCCTTTTTTACTTTTTCCAAAGAAAGCCCGACTTCCAATCCAACAATTGCTGCTGCTAACGCATTCATGGCATTATGTTGACCTGCAACAGATAATCTAAATTCTCCAAGCTCAGTACCTTTTGAACGCACATGAAAAAAAGTTTGAGATCCCGAAGTGTGAATTCTGTGCAAAACGTAATCATTTTTTTCTGAAAACCCAAATGAGATCCCCTTCCCTATATGCCTTGCTAATATTTTTGCTACTCGAGCATCATCACCATTCCCAATAATAAAACCGTTTGGTGTTATATTTGTACTAAAATTAGAAAATGCCATTTCTACATCTTCGATCGTAGGATAAAGATCGGGGTGATCATGTTCGATATTTGTTAAAACAATTATCTCAGGCTTTAGCCACATAAATTGAGGCTTATGATCGGTTTGCGGATCTGTTGCGTATTCATCTGATTCTGCAACGAAGTATTTTCCTTTCCCAAGGTGTCCTGGAGGAATCCCATCACCCAATGATCCAGTTCCAACTGTGTATGTTGGATCCAATCCGTTAGATTGCAACAGCATTGTAAGCATCGCAGTTGTAGTAGTCTTTCCATGAGATCCAGCGATAGCGATTCCTGAAAACGACCTCCCCACGATCTCTCCTTTCATAAACTCACCAACCGCTTGCCCTTTTGTCATAACAGGAATTCGTTGTTTTATTGCCTCAAGAACCTCAACATTTTGCAAACCGTCATGTGCTCCTGTAGTAATAACAAGATCAATAGTTGGCGATACATGATCAGGTGAAAAACCATTGTAGATAGTGATACCACACTCCTCAAGTGTTTTGCTTGTAATAAATTCCTCACTAACATCACTCCCCGTCACGCTAATCCCTGCCTGTTTGGCAATGATTGCAAGTGGCGTCAGACCAACACCTTTTATTCCAACAAAATGAATTGATCGTACTTTTTTCATTATTTCTTTACGATTCCTTGTGATAAAAGGGCATTCTCAACCGCTTTATGCTCACTCCAACCTATTTCACCTTTACCAAAGTTTATGGACTTCTCATGGCCTTTGCCAGTAACAATAATAACATCACCCTTTTTCGCTTTAGAAATTGCTTTTTCTATCGCTTTTCCCCGATCAATCTCTGTAATAACATCTTTCCCATCTGGAACTCCTTTCCTAATCTCATTTGCTATTTCGTTTGCATCTTCAGATCTTGGATCTTCTGAGGTAAGAATAATGCAATCCGCATACTTTGCTGAAGCTGATCCCATTAAAGGTCTTTTGCCCTTGTCTCGCTCACCTGCGCACCCAAACACATGAATTAGACGCCCACCTTTTTTTTGAGCATTAATTGCCGAAAGAACGCTTTCAATGGCCTGAGGTGTGTGAGCAAAATCGATTATAATGGTGAATCCATTTCTATAAACAACTTCCGATCTCCCCTCGGGCAGATTAAAACTTTCAAGCGCTTCTGCAGCTGCTTTAGGATCAACACCAATTTCATCACACACTGAAAGCGCTGCAAGTGAGTTATAGGTATGAAATAACCCTACATGTTTTTGCTTGAATGGATGATTTTTTGGAGTAACTTCAGCATCTTCAAGTCCGTATGTAATTATCCTATGTCCTGCCAGCCTTTGCTTAAGGAAGATATAGGAACCATCGTCCTTATTAAGGATAGCGACACGTGATTTTTGTAACAACTTTGCTTTGGTTTCCATATATCTTTTCATTGACTTGTGATAATCCAGATGCTCTCTTGTTATGTTGGTAACTACACCAATGTCAAATGGAATGCCATAAATTCTATGTTGGTCAATTGCGTGAGATGTCACTTCAAGTATGATATGAGTTACTCCTTTTTCTTTTGCTAAAGTTATATATCTCTGAAGTTGAAAACTGTTGGGGGTCGATACATGAAGACCTGTATCTAACTTTTTTCCATCAATATATGCACCAATTGTTGAAATAAGTGCTACTTTATAACCTATCTTTGTTAGTATGTGGTAGATAAGGCTGGAAGTTGTCGTCTTCCCATCGGTACCCGTAACACCTATAACTGTCATTCCACGAGTTGGATTCATACGAAATGAAACAGCAACAACTCCCTGAATCAGGTGGTAATAGTTTTTAAGTGTCTGTAGCATATGATGATTGTATTATGACTTAGGATAAATTACGCAGTATATGTAATACATCATGATAATTAAAATAATAGAGGCAAATCGTAATAAAAAGAAGAACAGGAAATACGAAAGATTTTTCAACCAAACCTCCTGTTTTAATGCGCAAAAAACTCAATGGTGGAATTCCTAATTTTAGTGGAATAGGAAATAATAATGGTATCCCATCATGAGTAAATAGATCCATAAAAAGATGGGATATGAACCCAATCATAAATGCCCACCATACGATATCAATGTCAACATAAAGAACAGAACTAGCAACTTGTAAAAACATACGAGCTAAAATTCCTGCAATAAAAATGCCAACTAACGAATGAGAAAGAAAGCGATGTCCTCCCAAAAGTGGTGCTATAATTTTCCCCAACATACTTCCTCCTCTTACTCTATGCCAAAGACTTGCTGTCGATTGATCAAGGTCTGGAGCCAATCCTCCAACCATATTTGCCGTAAACGCAACAATTGCTGTAGCAAGAGTAATTTCTTTGAAAGGAGTAGTGACCATAACATAGCTCAATGCAGTAAATGCGGCGAGATCATGAGTTCTTCCGGTCATAAAACAAGTATAGCAAATTTTGCATATATCACTGTGATATAATTGAGTCTATGAAGTCCACAATTACCAAAGAACAATTTGATGCCATAGATCTTCGAGTTGGAATGGTTATTAAAGCTGAAAGAAAAGAAGATGCTGATAAGCTTATTCGCCTTACCGTTGATTTTGGAGAAGAGGGAACAAGAAATATCTTAACAAGTCTTTTTCCTATTTATCAGCCCGATGACCTTGCAAACAAAAAATTTATTTTTATCATAAAT
>JACROF010000002.1 GCA_016214555.1 Candidatus Levyibacteriota bacterium | reverse complement strand
CACCTGCAAGAAAGAAAAGAAATAAAAATGATGCAAAAAAGATAGGAAGATAGAGCCAGTTTTTTTCCTGAAATGTTTTTATAGCCTTATGTAGTGCAACTACGGCTGCTGAGGCGAAAAAGAAAAATTGGAGATTTTCAAAAAGATTGTCTTCGCGACTGAGTGTATAAAATGGTGTATCCGGCCAGAGTTTGATAAGAAATGCGATACTTGTGAGTACAAATGGTGTAATAAATAGGATATTTACCTCATATTTCTTCCATGTTTTCTTAGGTAAAAAATAAACACTCGTCAAAAGACTTAAGGCAAATCCATAAAAGATGTTGTTGTAATGAATATGAAATGTACTGAAGACGTAATTTGGGAAATGAAGATACTCAATGAGCGTAAAAAATGTCATCAAAAAAGCAGTAGCAGGCAAAAGGACTTTGTTGTTAAGTGACAAAAGTCTTTTAAATCTCAGCGTATTTTTCTGAATAGGCTTGAGGAAGAAATAGAGCCCTACTGTGAAAAAGGGGAGGAAAATGGCTTTTAGATCAAGCGCATAATGACTACGCAAGAAGCCTCCATAGGTGATTGTTTCAACAGCTGCACCTAGTAAAATGAGGCTGGTATAGCCAAAAAAGGCCCACATAAGGCTTTGAAGACGAAGTGTCATATTTAGTCCCATAGTATAGCATACATTGCTTCAAAAATCAAGCTATTTGCCTCTGATGTAGCCTATATTTGATTTGCTACAATATAGATATGAGGGTGAAGAATTTTTTTAAACACCATCCAAGCGCATGGCTACCAGTTGTTATGTCAGCAGCAGCGTTGGCATTTACCATAAGTTATGTTTGTCTCTTTGGTGTCTCAAAAGAGCCTCATGACGAGGGGTTGCCTGTGCATGTATTTCAACTCCTGATGGGAGGACAGATACCTATCATCCTTTATTTTATTTTTTCCCAGTTATCCAAAAAGCCAAGAGAGATGGTTCATATCTTGATTATACAAATAGTTGTATTTATTATTGCATTTGCTCCTGTTTATTTTCTTGAACTCTGATCTATGAAAAATGCCAATCCAAAAATTGATGAATATATTGAAAAAGCTCAGCCTTTTGCACAGCCTATCCTCAAGCATGTTCGTGAACTCATGCACCAAGGCTGTCCTGATCTTGAAGAGACGATCAAATGGGGTATGCCTCATTTTGAGTATCACGGTGTTATTGCGAGTATGGCTGGTTTTAAAGAGCACGCTGTCTTTGGCTTTTGGAAACAGGACCTTATTCCAGGAATGAAGCAATACATTAAAGAAAAAGAGGCGATGGGGAGCTGGGGACGGATCACCAGTCTTGAGGGTATACCACCTGATAAAGATATCATCGAATTTGTCCGTGTTGCGGCAAAATTAAATGAAGAGGGTATCAAATCTCCAAAAAAGGCTCCCAAACCAGTTGTGGTTAATATGCCTGAGGATTTCATGAAAGCCATCAAGGCTAATAAGAAAGCGTTTGAAGTTTATGAAAAGTTTAGCCCGAGTAACAAGCGGGACTATGCTGATTGGATCAACGATGCCAAGACGGATGAGACGAGAAATAGTCGTATGGAGACAGCTATTGAGTGGATGAGTGAGGGCAAACCCCGCATGTGGAAGTATATGAAAAAGTAATAAGCTGGGCACGTGCTATAATAGCCGCATGGAAAATCTGAGAGGACTCTATACGCAACCTATTGAGCCACCTGTTGACGCTTTGCCACCTATTGATCAGGATACAGATGTTTATTTGTCTCAAAATGACGGAATCAGTAAAAATGTCGTTTTATTTGCTTATCATCTAATCCAGCCTGCTCCTAATAAGGATGTTTTGACGAGGAAAGAAGTGTATGATTTTCTTTACGAAGTTTCGTCAGCAGCTACTGATCCAATTGTACAAGAGTTAGAAGCAGATAAAGCATCGGGGGAGTTGGTGGATTATTCACGTCTTATTATCACAGCATCGGTGGGAGTGTACGGAAATGGAAAATACATTAAAGACCTTGTGGGTAGAGTACCAGCAGTCAGATATGTTATGCCTGATGAGCCAGTGGAAATATCCCCTTAAGCCTTAAAAAAATTGGTTCCTTTGTTAAGAGTTCTTCTCTGATCGTTGGCGTTCTTCGTTTTAATAACACTTTTTGTAATAACTTTTATTAGATACCTTCATAAATTCTTCAGTAATAGTTCTAAGAAATTTTTCTAATACTCTGATTGCTTGGGTGGAAGTTGATCTGCCAACAGATGTTGTAATTACTCCTGGATGACCTCTGAGTGATATGGCCACGAGCATAGAGTTTGTTAAGCGCTCTTTAAAAGTTAATAGTATGCAGGTAAATCTTGAATAATCAAGTTCTTTTCCTCTTCGGTTTTGGGGTGGGGAGGGAGTTGGCTGTTATTATTGCCAATTTTGTCATAAATTCTCTGTCTTCCCATGTATCTTCAGAAATTAACATATACATTTTCGCTCCGGGATAGGGCGGAGCATCTTCAAAGTCTGGATAAAATTTTTTCCCTTCCTCAGTTGGTTTGATATAAAAATTATCATCACAAATAAAGGCGATGACTTTGCCATCAAGATAAAGAGCATACTCGCCAAACATTTTTCTGCTGGTGATATTTCCAGCACCACTCATATTTTCTGCGATTACGTCGACTGTTGATTGAAGCGTTGCCATGACCCTATTTTATCAGATTATATTTTTGGTATAATTTCGTCGAGATCTTTGGTCGGTAGGATTGTACACTCAAAGCCTCCAAGATTGCTATAATAGACCAAAGTTATGTCCGAGAAAGTTACTAATCACTTACAGGAATGTAGGGTTGAAAAGAATATTACGCAGGAAAAGCTAGCAAAATCAATTGGTGTAACCCGTCAAACAATTATTGCCATAGAAAAAGGAAATTACACACCATCTGTATTGCTTGCGCTTAAGATTGCAAAATATTTTGACACGACTGTTGAAAAATTGTTTACAATAGAGAAATAACTATGATTTTTGAGACTATCAGTGCGATCCTCATACTTGGAATAGCAATTTTGTTTTTGAACCCTGGAAATTTAACTATGCCTGAGAGTATGGTTTCAATGTTAATTGTAGGACTTATTGTATCGTTCCTCACGTTTTCTGCTTTTCTTTTCAGAGAAAAATCCTCGGACGAAAGGGAAACAATACATATTCTTACAGCTGGAAGAATTTCATATCTTGTAGGTGTTGGTATTTTAATTACAGGAATTATTCTTCAAGCATTAAAGCACGAAATTGATCCGTGGCTTGTCATTGCTCTTTGTGCAATGGTTTTCTCCAAACTTCTTTCCCGCATGTATTCTTATTTCAAAATGTAAAGACAACTTGACATTTCTGTTTTGATTTACTACTCTAGATATAGACAGGAGGTGAATCAAAATCGATGAAAAATCCAGTAGTAATTTTGGTTGTTATCGCAGTTGTAGTAGTTTTTGGTATCGGTGCATACACTTTTTCCCAAAATTCTTCCCAATCTGATTCCATGATGAAAAAGGATGAAGCTATGATGTCAAAAGAAGATACATCCATGGAACCAACAGGTGTAATGATGGATGACAAGTTGACTAACTCTCGTTATATTCAATATAGTAAGTCAGCTTTAGAGAGTGCTTTGAGTACTCGTCGCGTGTTATTTTTCTACGCGTCTTGGTGTCCGACCTGTAAACCGGCTGATGCTAGCTTTACTGCAAACGTAAGTAAAATTCCTGAAGATGTTACTTTGATTAGAGTTAATTATAATGACCCAGAAACAGATCAGGAAGAAAAAGACCTTGCAAAAAAGTATGGAATTACCTATCAGCACACATTTGTCCAGATAGACAGTACAGGTAAAGAGGTAGCAAAGTGGAATGGTGGACAGATAGATGAGTTACTTTCTCATATTAAGTAATCTGCGGTTCTGGTTTTTGCTATAACAAAAACCAGCATCAGAGATTAGTTAACAAAATATATGATTTTACTTGTCGCATTTGCATTTCTGGCTGGAATTATTACGGTACTTTCACCCTGTATTCTTCCTATCCTTCCCATTATTCTTACATCAAGTGTTGGTGGGGTGCATACGGGTAAAGCGCGACCGGTGGGAGTTGTTACTGGCTTTGTTATTAGTTTTACCTTCTTTACACTTTTTCTCTCAACAATAGTAAGATTGAGTGGTGTTCCGGCAGAAACACTTCGTTTTGCTTCAGTGGTTGTCATCGCGGGACTTGGGCTATCACTTCTTGTTCCTCAATTCCAGGTACTTGTAGAAAGACTTTTTTCTGCATTGGCTGGTTTTATGCCAAGGAGTCAAGGAAGAACCGGCTTTGGAGGCGGATTACTCATTGGGTTTTCTGTTGGGTTACTTTGGACTCCCTGTGTTGGTCCAATACTTGCATCTGTTATCTCTCTGGCAATTACGGGAACAGTTACTTTTGATGCATTTTTAATCACACTTGCTTATTCACTCGGGACTGCTATTCCGATGTTTTTGATCATGTTGGGTGGTCAAAATGCCCTTCGTCGAGTTCCATGGCTACTTGCTAACTTAGGTCATATCCAAAAAATGTTTGGGGTGTTAATGATTTTGACAGCTGTAGGAATATTTTTTAACGTTGATAGGAGATTTCAAACATTTGTACTAAACACTTTTCCACAATATGGCACAGGTCTGACTCGCTTTGAAGATAATGAGTTGATACGCAATCAATTAGATAAAAAATCTGGTAGTGAAACTAAAAAAGAAGACATGGGAAAGCCGATGTTTGATTTGACAGAGCCAAAAGGGGTAAAAGCTCCTGAGATTATTCCTGGAGGCGTGTGGTTTAACAGCGAACCATTGACGCTTGAAGGATTAAAAGGAAAAGTTGTTGTTATCGATTTCTGGACATATTCATGCATTAATTGCCAAAGAACTTTGCCCTATCTTAGAGATTGGAATGAGAAGTATAAGGATAAAGGCTTAGTTATTATTGGTGTTCATGCTCCTGAATTTGAGTTTGAAAAAAGCGCAAAAAATGTCTCCCAAGCAATCAAAGACTTTGATCTCACGTATCCTATTGTCCAAGACAATGATTTTTCTACTTGGAGGGCATACAATAATCGTTTCTGGCCTGCAAAATACTTTATTGATAAAGAAGGATATGTACGATACTCCCATTTTGGAGAGGGGGCTTATGACGAAAGTGAAAGAGTAATTCAAGAACTTTTACAAGAAGCAGGAGCAACTGACGTGTCTTCAAAGATAAACAATCCAACATATCAGGTCAATGCAAAAACACCTGAAATATATTTGGGGTATGGAAGAATCGAACATTTTGCATCCCCTGAAACTATAAAGAGAGATACGCTTGGGACGTATTCAACTCCCGCACATGTGGGAGATAATCAGGTTGCATATGATGGCGCATGGAATGTAATGGAAGAATATGCCAATCCCCAAAAAGGCGCAACACTAACACTTAATTTTGATGCAAAAGAAGTATATTTAGTCATGCGACCTGCCCGCAATGTTTCGCAAAGCGATGCAGGTGGGACCAAGGGGATTCCTGCAAAAGTAAAAGTGTATCTTGACGAGAAAATGCAGGATTTTGGAGAAGATAATCTAAACGGTATCGTAACAGTTGACAGTGACAAACTTTACAAATTGATTAACCAATCTTTCCCTGGACGTCATGTTTTGCGGCTTGAATTTGAGGATAATAATGCAGAACTTTTTGCTTTTACTTTTGGCTAATGAATACACCATATGCTATATAAAGCTCACCGCAAACATAAGAATGTACTTTTCTTGATTGCATTTGTTGTTTTACTGATAGGGGGAATTGTCATGATTAGTCACCTGAATAAAAAAGCGGTTGAGAGATCTACGATAGATCAGTACGAGGGACATATTATCTCTGGTGCATTTAACAAAAATAAGCTTAAGACAGATGAGGAGTGGAAGAGGGTATTAACTCCCCAAGAGTTTCATATCCTTCGCGAGGCAGGGACGGAAATTCCTTTTACGGGCGTGCTAAACAATGAGAAGAGGAAGGGGACATATTACAGCATTGGCTGTGATGTGCCACTTTTTCGCTCAGAACAAAAGTTTGATTCAGGAACGGGGTGGCCGAGTTTTTGGGCTCCTATTAATGAAAATGCGGTAGTGTTACGAAAAGAAGCAGGACTGGGTGATGATAGGATTGAAGTTTTGGATACTTGTGGAGGACACCTGGGGCATGTTTTTGATGATGGTCCCAAGCCTACAGGAAAAAGGTATTGTATGAATTCTAATGCACTCAGATTTGTACCGGATGAATAAATTTGTGAGGCATTTAGGGCTTAATCACTAAAGATGCTGAGACCACCAAGAAGATGCCAATTGCGTTTAAAATAAAGGAGACAATAAGGAATTGATACGTCTTCATTTTGGAAATGCCCATTAAGCTCACACCCACTTCATCTGGAAGCGGTGAGGCTATTATAACAGCGCCAATTACTGGAAGTGTCCAGCTGAAATATTTTGTATGAAGTACTCGTCTGAAGTGATGATTACCATCTATATGGTCGTATATATCTTTTAATTCATTTGCAAGATTATCTTTGACAAGTCGAAAAATTGTAAAATCTCCGACCACTGCACCAAGACCTGCGATGATTCCAATCTCAATTGGGGACAATCTTTCAGCTAAAACCAATAAGATTATTGCCCCAGTTGCGACTGTGAAAGTTGAGACAAATAATATGCCTGCTAAAAATGCTCCGATGTATCCTAAGTCTCCAACACTTAGTAAGAAATTATGAAATGGTTCGAACCGAGAAATTATAAAAGCAATGATTATCGATATTAGAAAGAGGGTGATATTTTTATAGTGGAAGGAATGCCATATGCTCATGTATGTAGTATAACAAACATTACATGCGGAATCTCCTCAAATAGCTGAAGTTGTTTAAGGTAACTTATTGACAGCTTATTGCGAAAATAGTAATATATCCCTTATAGGGGGATATATGGCATACAGACCAAAAGACACAGAAGAACGAATAACTCACCGCCTCAAAATTGCAAGAGGACACCTCGATAAAGTCATCAAAATGATGGAAGAAGATGCATACTGCATAGATGTTATGCACCAAATGCAAGCTATTGAAAGTGGGCTTAAGAGGACAGGTAATCTTCTTTTAGAAAATCACCTAAAATGCTGTGTATCTGATGCAATCAAAAGTGGAAAAGCTGACGAGTCTATTGCAGAAATAATGCAAGTTTTTAAGAAAAATAATGAATAATGTAAAAAAAACTTTTGATGTTAAAGGAATGCGCTGTGCTTCTTGCGTTAATGTAATTGAGAGGGCGCTTAAGAAAGTGGATGGAGTATCTGATGCTTCTGTTAATTTAGCGACAAACAAAGCTACCGTGAAATATAGTGAACACACCTCTGAACATGACCTTGTTTCTGCACTAAAAGATAAAGGATATGAACTTGTAATGGAACAACCTAAAAATAATGTGAACCACGTGGATCATATGAGTCACACTACCGATCAGAACAAACTGAAAGAAAATGTTTTGGTTTCAATCCCTATTGCTGCGATAAGTATTTTATATATGCTCTGGGAAATCTTTTTTCCAATGAGCTATACCATTAAAGAATTTTTCCATCACTTATTTCCACTCCTAGCAACATACATGATGTTTGTGGTGGGTAGACCATATCTTGCTGGGGTTTGGAGATTTATAAAAACTAGAAGCGCAGATATGGATACCTTGGTTGGTATTGGGACGCTTGTTGCATTTCTGTACAGCTTTATCGTTACTGCCTTTGAAGGGCCCCTTGCACAGTATTTGAATACCGAGCACAACTACTATGATGTAACCATAATCGTGATTGGATTTCTCACTTTAGGTAAATTTCTTGAGGAAAGAGCTAAATCTCGCACTTCCGATGCAATAAAAAAATTAGTAGGACTTCAAGCTAAAACTGCACGAGTAGTAAGAAATGGAAAAGACCTGCCTGCCGGCAGGCAGGAATTGGATATCCCTATTGAAGAAGTGAAAGTTGATGATCTAATTAGAGTCCGACCTGGAGAGAAAATACCAGTTGATGGTGT
Source organism: Candidatus Levyibacteriota bacterium (assembly GCA_016214555.1). Taxonomy (GTDB): domain Bacteria; phylum Patescibacteriota; class Microgenomatia; order Levybacterales; family UBA12049; genus JACROF01. The sequence goes on along the minus strand of JACROF010000002.1, from coordinate 224,412 downwards.
GATTATTGAGGGTGAGTCATCAATAAATGAGTCAATGGTAACGGGTGAAAGTATGCCTGTTGATAAAACAGTTGGTGCTTTAGTGATTGGGGCAACAATTAATAAATCAGGTAGCTTTATTATGAAGGCGACAAAAGTGGGAGCAGATACAATGCTTGCTCAAATCATCAAATTGGTAGAAGATGCACAGGGCAGCAAAGCTCCAATTCAGCGAATGGCAGACAAGGTTTCAGAAATTTTTGTTCCAGCAGTTCTGATTATTGCAGTTATAACTTTCTTAGGATGGGTTCTTCTGACTGGAAATTATGTTAATGGGTTAGTAAGTATGATTTCAGTTCTGATTATTGCTTGTCCTTGTGCGATGGGACTGGCAACACCTACAGCAATAATGGTGGGAACTGGTAAGGGAGCAGAACATGGAATTCTTTTCAAAGATGCGCAGAGTTTAGAAATGGCAAGCCAAATAAATAGTGTGGTTTTTGACAAAACAGGAACTTTAACTCATGGTAAACCTGAAGTTACTGATGTTGTCCCAGTAGCAAAAATAAAACAGTCTGAAGTGTTGCGTATTGCTGCTTCCTTAGAAAAAGGGTCAGAGCATTCACTTGCAGAAGCAATTGTTAAGAAAGCTGAAGTGGAAAAGCTGAAACTCGGTGATGCAACAAAGTTTCAGGCGGTTGCTGGTCATGGAGTTGAGGGTATTGTTGCAAAAGATAAAGTCATCTTTGGAAATCGTAGGTTCATGGATAGAGAAAAAGTAGATTATAAATCAGTAACTGAAAGTATTGGTAAGCTTGAAGATGAAGGAAAGACTGTTATGTTACTTGCAGTTAACAATAAACTTATCGGGATTATTGCTGTTGCAGACACATTAAAAGAGTCGGCAAAGGCTGGTATAAAAGCGTTGCAAGGAAAAGGAATTGAGGTAGCCATAATTACGGGAGATAATCAAAGAGCAGCAAATGCAATTGCGAAAAAATTGGGGATAGAACGGGTATTTGCAGAAGTTCTCCCTGATCAGAAAGAAGCTGAGGTTAGAAAAATTCAATCGGAAGAGAAAAAGGTTGCAATGGTTGGAGACGGAGTAAACGATGCACCAGCGCTCGCCGCAGCAGACGTTGGAATAGCAATGGGTTCTGGTACAGATGTAGCTATTGAGGCTGCAGATATTACTTTAATTAATAAAGATTTGCGATCTGTTGCCTCATCTATTGAATTGTCTAAAAAAACAGTAAAATCTATTAAGACCAATTTGTTTTGGGCGTTTGCTTACAATGTCATACTAATTCCTGTAGCTATGGGTGCTTTATTCCCATTCTGGGGTATTTTGCTAAATCCCATTTTTGCAGGAGCAGCAATGGCATTATCTAGCGTTTCAGTAGTATCCAACTCATTGCTTTTAAAGAGAGTTAAAATATAACTATGGAATTTAAAATAAAAAAACAAACTTTATTTATTTGGGTAGTAATAATATCTTTTGGGTTGATAGGGTTTCTACTCCTTAAAATTAACTCTTTAGAACATCCTACCTCTCCAGCTCCTGTGACAGCGGGCAACATCAATCTTTGGACTATTTTTCTCACAGGGCTACTTACAGGAGGTCTTACATGTCTTGCAGTTCAGGGTGGATTATTAGCTGCAACAATTGCTCAAAGAGAAGAGGAAAAGTTGAAAGAAAAAACAAAACAATCGGGAAATGCTGTTCCTATTCTGGCATTCTTAGCTTCAAAATTAGTCGCTTATACAGTATTAGGATTTCTACTTGGTTTGTTTGGCTCACTATTTCAGTTATCTCTTACAGCACAAGTTATTATGCAACTTGCGGTAGTTGTATTCATGGTTGGAACAGCATTAAATATGCTAAACGTTCATCCTATATTTAGATATTTTATTGTTCAACCACCTAAATTTCTTACTCGTATGGTACGAAATCAATCTAAGAGTAAGAACTTGTTTGCACCAGCACTCCTTGGAGCGTTTACTGTCTTTATACCCTGTGGTATTACACAGGCAATGATGGCATTAGCAATAGGTTCTGGGAGCCCTTTTCTGGGTGCTGCTATTCTTTTAGCATTCGTCTTAGGAACCTCGCCACTCTTCTTTATTCTCGGGTACTTTGCTACACGGCTTGGTGAATCAATGCACCAAAAGTTTATGAAAGTAGCAGCAGTAGCTTTAATTTTTCTAGCGGTTTTTAATTTAAATAATGTGCTAGCTTTATCAGGTAGCACATGGACTCTCAACAATATTTTTAAACAGCCCCAAGGCACTTTAAACAATGTTTCTCAAGAGACTCCATCTCAGAATGTGCTAATTGATATTCAGGCATCTGGGTATAATCCAAATGTTGTAACTGTTAAAGCAGGATCAAGTGTTGCTTTCAAGATTAAAAATGATGGTGTATATACTTGTGCCTCAGCATTCACCATTCCTTACTTTAACTATCAAAAGGTTGTACAAGCAGGAAATACAGAGACTATTGTTTTAAAGATGCCTGACAAATCAACACAAATTCCTTTTATGTGTAGTATGGGGATGTATCGGGGGGTGATTAATGTAATATGACAAAAATAAAGTTAAGGATTGAAGGAATGCATTGCACAAGCTGTGCTATGAATATTGATGGCGAGCTTGAGGATACTGAGGGAGTTAAAAACTCGAGTACTCATTATGCAAAACAAGAAAGTGAAGTTGAATTTGATGAAGATAAAGTTATGGTTAAAGATATTGTAAAAATAATTGAAAAAACCGGGTACAAGGCTTCTTTGCTATAATATACTTGTGATAATTACCAAAGATACCCCATTTACTAAAGATGAGATTGAAAGTCTTCGTGAAGAATTTGATACCTACATTAAAACTGTTATAGATATTAAAAATAAGATATGTTCAGCAGGGCAAAATCGACATTTTGAGTCTGAAGCGTTACTACTGAAACAGGGATCACGCCAGTCGGATTTATGGGGTGGGGGTGTTGATCTTGAAACAAAAATAATAGATTATAATTCGTTTATTAATATAAGACCTACAGATAATAATACAAGTAATGAAATCCAAGATCCTGAAAGGCGAAAAGCGTTTGAGAATCTTATGGAATATTTTTTTAAGGAGATTTTATGAATAAGGTTATTTTAGGATCTATCTCAATGGACCTTAAAAGAGTAGCAATGGGTTATTTTAGAGGGTCACATACTACAGCAGATAGATTTTTATTAGAAGCGCAAAGACGAAAAGACGAAATTGACAGTGAGAAATTGTCACCTTACTTGCAAAGACTCTTTAAAAGTCTTGATAAACTTTCATTAGAAAATGATCTGGATAAAAAGGCTGAAGATGCTCTTATGTATAGCACTCTTTTCCAAAATGCAGCTTTGCTGAAAAAAGGAGTTTAAATGACAAAGGTAAAACAATTTCAATATATTCTACAAAAACCAGAATCCGCTTTTACAGAGCTTGAAGTTCTGATCATGTCATTCTTCAAGGCAAATGCTATAATTAGCCTCTATGAATCTATCAGTCGGTATTGTAGGTCTACCAAACGTTGGGAAAAGTACTCTATTTAATGCCCTTCTTAAAAAGCAGCAGGCTTTGGCTGCAAATTATCCTTTTGCAACTATTGAACCAAATGTAGGAATCGTTCCAGTTCCGGATAGTCGTTTGATTCAGCTTGCCGAGATCACAAAAGATGAGGAGAAAATGCCTGAATTACCACCACTTAAGCCTGCAACAGTTGAATTTGTCGATATCGCAGGGCTTGTCAAAGGAGCAAGTGAAGGAGCAGGACTGGGTAATAAGTTTCTTTCGCACATTAGAGAGGTAAGTGTGATTGCTCATGTTGTGAGAGCTTTTGAAGACCCTTCGGCAAGCTCAGGGCAAGCTGCTGAAATTATAATTCGTGAAGGTAGTATTGATCCAAAAACCGACTATGAAACCATTCAGACAGAGCTGATACTTGCGGATCTCAGTACGATTGCAAAAATCAAAAATCAAAAAGCAAAAATACAGATTAAAGGACAAAAAGAAGCCGCAGAAAAATTGTTTGAGGGTCTTAATAAAGGGATTGCAGCTCGAGATGTCGTCTTGACTGATGAAGAACGCGAAGCGATGAGGGATATGTTTTTACTCACCAACAAACCCGAAATTATTGTTCTCAATGTCACGGAGAATGAGTACAACGCAGACAGCATCGCTAAAATCGAAGATAGATTTACCCGCCTGCTAACGCCTGGGCGTAGCGATGGCGGACAGGTTGTTATTTGTGCAAAAATAGAATCTGAACTGGCTGGTTTGTCTGCTGATGATCAACAGATATATCTTGCAGAATTAGGAGTCGGTGCGTCAGGGCTTGAACGTTTGATCAAGAAAGCTTATGAGAGATTAGGGCTCATCTCATTTCTCACAGCAGGTGAGAAAGAGGTCAGGGCATGGACTGTCAAAAAAGGAAGTAGTGCGCCTATGGCTGCAGGGGAGATCCACACTGATTTTATTAAGAAATTTATCAAAGCAGAAGTCATTAGTTTTGACGATTATATTGCAACAGGTGGGAGAAAAAAAGCTCGTGAAGTTGGAAAGGCAAGGTTGGAGGGAAAAGACTATATTGTTGAGGATGGAGATGTTATCGAATTTAAGATAGGGGCCTAGATCTATTTTTATAAGGGCCACGTTTTTTCCTCTTTTTTGCCATTTCCATGAGTTCCTCAACTATTTTTTTGGTATCAAAGTCTGTTGTGAGAAAGCTTTGTCCCATTTTGATAGCAGGTATATCGCCAGATTTGATGAGATCTAGTAGTTTTCTATAGACATAATTCCAGTCCTCATGACTATAAGGTAAAGGAATGCATTCTCTGATTGTTTTATGATCGGGAGTAGGTTTTCTGTGATTTTTTCTGCGAATTGCTCTATCTCTAAATTGCTTTAAGTATTCCTCATGCACATAGAGCAAGCCGTTCTTTTTTATCACATGGTCAGCATGTGCTTTGCGTGACAGAGAACCTCTTTCATTTGCTGCAATTTGCAGTCTATCTGAGAGCGGTATATATCCATCTATGATCAAGAGCGGGTTGAGCCTTCTTTGTTCATCAAGATATCTTTCAATGATTGGCTTAGTTGAATATGTAGAGAGTAAAATTTTTCCTGCGTCAATTGAGCCGTATTTTGCAGCACTATAGAGTGGCGCTTCTTTCATACTATGAATACGAATAAGTCCTCGTCTCAAGATGTATGGAGCGATTTTTTTTCTTACTCTCCTGAGCACATTGGAGACTCCAACAGGTGTGATGCCTAATATTTGTGCAATTTCTTTGCTGGATTTGCCTTCATTGATATAAGCTATAGTTTCTTTTTGATGCTCTGTTAATAGATCGGGTGGGAGAGACATCCACATTCCATCAATACGTTCTTGCACTGATTTTTCTGGTTCTCTTTTTTCGTTTTTTACCTTTTCTTCTTTTTCCTGCGATTTTTTTCGATCGAAAATTTCAAAACCCACCTGTTTTACAGCAGGATCATAAAAACCTTCCCTGATACTAATGCGAATTTGCTCTTCGGTTGTGTCCCAAAGCTCTGAGAGGTGGCGAAGATTGCGGGGATCATGAGTCATGACAGCTATAGCAATTGCAGCCCTTTCTCCTTCAGGGTGAAGTCTTTCAGCATGACCGCTTGCAACCTCTTCATATAAAGATAGAAAGGGTGTAACTTTCTTCATATGCTCTGCTTTGGCTGTGCTGACCTGATCAGTGACAATGCTTCCATTTTCTCTTCTGTTTGTCATCGCGGGTATTTTAGCACAAGAGCGTATTGCTACTTGCGAGGAGAGCCTCAAATTTGGTATTATTAGGCCTACATTATGCGATTGTATGAATTAGTTTTAGTTCTCAAGACATCTCTTTCAGAGACTGAGCGAAAAAAAGTTCTTGCTCAGATTAAAGAGTGGCTTGGAGATGCCAAGATAACAAAGGAAGATGAGTGGGGTCAAAAGCCACTTGCATACAAGATCAAGAGGGAACTTGCTGGTTTTTATCATAAAATGGACCTTGAGTCAGAAAATGCGATTCCACATGATCTAGAAACAAGAATTTTACGAAGTGAAAATGTCTTAAGGCATTTGCTCATTAGGACAAAATAAAACAGAAAAAATAAAAGTGCAAAAATAAGGGAACATTTTTTGAGATTTGAGATTTGCATTTTGAATTTTTACTATGGCACGAAGTCTAAATAGGGTACAATTGATTGGGAATTTGACACGCGATCCGGAGTTGCGATACACACCACAAGGGACTGCAGTATGCACTTTTGGTCTTGCAACAAATAGATCATGGACAACAGATTCGGGTGAAAAACACGAAGAGACAGAGTTTCATCGCATTGTCTCTTGGAATAAATTAGCAGAGCTGTGTAGTCAATTTTTGGTAAAAGGTCGAAAAATATATGTAGAAGGTCGACTTTCTACGAGAAGCTGGACTGGTCAGGATGGAGCACAAAAATCAGTAACAGAAGTTGTTATTGACGACATGATTCTTCTTGATAGTAAAGGTCAGCAGACAGCTGTAAGCTCAACTCAGGCAGATGAGCCAAAAGAGGCAACAAAGCCAGTTGAGAAGAAAGCAAAAGCTACCTCTCCTGAAAGCTCTGATGAGCCAAAGGAGGAGAAGAAAGAGGCTCCAAAGTCTGTATCGGAGTCAGAGAGGGTTGCGCCCGATGAGGAAATGGTTCCTCCGGATGACATACCTTTTTAGAAACTTAAAAGTTAAAACTTAAAAAGCAAAACAAAAATACTATAGTTTTAAGATTTGAGTTTTACATTTTAGGATTATATTTAAAATATGGCATATAAGAAAACAATCAAACCAAGACGAAAAATCATTGCACCTAAGAAGTGTGCTTTTTGTGAAGATAAAAAAGTCCCTGTTTATTCTGATGTTGGGTCTATTCAAAAGTACATTACTGATCGTGGTATGATGATTGGTCGTGTCAGGACGGGGCTTTGCGCAAAGCATCAAAGACGTCTTACTGATGCTATCAAATACGCAAGACATCTAGCGCTTTTGCCATACGTTTCTCGAGACTAATACATGTAAAACGTAAGACAAAAAATTTAAAACGACATTTTTTTAGTTTTCAGTTTTAATCTTTTTCTTGTTTATATGACTTCACTGCCGATTACTATTCCTGATGGATACAAAATTTTGGTAAAGAAAGGTGATTCAGTTAAGGCTGGAGACACTCTTGCAGTTGGAGATGATGCAGTTATAATTCCTTCTGAGGCTTCGATCAAAAAATCCACAGATACTTTTATCAATATTGCACAGGCTCTTCACATTTCGCCAACATCTTCTCATAAAACACTCCTTAAAGCTCCAGGGGATATGCTCAGAGTTGGTGACGTTATTGCTCAGCAGAGCAAATCATTTGGCCTTAAGAAAGAACGGGTTATTTCACACGTCAATGGGACGATCATTCGCTTTGAGAGAGATGCGGGAGTTTTAGTCGTCAAGGGGGAGGGGGAGGTCCTAGCTGAGGATTCAAAACAATCTCCTATGGCGATAACCTCTCCACTTGATGGTACTATTGGGGTGTGCAATAATAATGAAATTGTTCTCGAGTCTGAGAGTAAAAATATCGTTGGATCAATGGGATTTGGAGGAGTTGCGCAAGGAAAAATAGTGGTGATTGCCCCAGAGGAAGGCGACGAGGTTAAGGGTTCACAAATAACCCCAGCGTTAAAGGGATGCATTCTTCTTCTTCCTTCAATTGACAAAGAAGCAGTTGCGAAAGCATCAGTTATTGGAGTTGGAGGAATACTTGGAACCGCACTTACCGAGGACCTTTTTTCTTATCTCAGCTCTCGGAGAATAAATATTCCTGTAATAGCAATTGATGCGGCTTTGGGTAAAACGCTTTCCAAGACCGAAAAAACCGTAGCTATCCATGGAGCTGAAAAAGTAGTTGTTCAAAATTGATGAGAGTTATCCGATTTTTTATATTAATTTTAATAGCCGGAATTGTTGGTTATTATATCGGCGTTAATAAAATTTCTTTTGATTGGAAGCAGTATAAGCCTTCTATTTCTGTTGTTAATAAAGAACCACCATCCTCTTTGAGTAATCTTGATATGGATCGTTTCTGGACTGTTTTTCAAAAAGTTCAGGAGGGGTATTATGATAAGAAAGCAATTGATGCAGATAAAATGCTCAACGGTGCGATAACTGGAATGGTCAATAGTCTTGATGATCCTTACACCGTTTTTCTTCCACCCACCCAAAATAAGGATTTTAAGCAGATGTTATCTGGGCAATTTAGCGGTATTGGTGCAGAGTTAGGTCTTCGAGATAAACAAGTTGTCGTTGTTGCGCCGATTGATGGGAGTCCGGCGCAAAAGGCAGGTATCAAATCAGGGGACGCAATTCTCAAAGTGAATGACGATGCTACATCAGGCTGGACACTTACCCAAACAGTTGAAAAAATTCGTGGCCCTAAAGGAACGCAGGTCGCACTCACTGTTCAGCATAAAAATGAGTCAACTGAAAAAATTATTAAAATAATTAGAGATACGATTACGGTTAAGAGTGTTGCCGCATGGGTTAAGGAAGTCGGGGCAATCGATCAAATAAATAAACCAGCCGCTTTGAGTGCGCATCAAAAAGATAAAATAGCATATATCCGCCTTTCACAATTCGGAGACAATACAAATCAGGAGTGGCTTACGACAATCAATGCGCTAAGTCTTGATATGCAAAAAAAGGGTGCTGTCAAAGGATTAATTCTTGATCTTCGAAATAATCCAGGAGGTTATGTTAACGATGCTGTTTTTATTGCATCAGAATTTCTTAAGATGGGTTCACCAGTTGTTATTCAGGATTACGGAAGTGGAAAAGAAGAAAGTCTTGTTGTGAAAAGAGGAGGGCTGCTTATGAATACTCCACTCGTCGTGCTTATCAATAAAGGGTCAGCATCTGCAAGTGAAATTGTTGCCGGGGCTCTTCGGGACTATGATAGGGCAACACTTGTTGGAGAACAATCTTTCGGAAAAGGAACGATGCAGAATGCAGAAGATCTTGGAAATGGTTCGGGGATTCATGTGACTATCGCACGATGGTTAACACCCAAAAAATCATGGGTTGGAAATGGAAAGAATGGGGAAGGACTCAAGCCTGATATCGTTGTCACACTTGACTCCAAAGACCAGTCTCATGACGCACAGCTTGAAAAAGCCGTAGAAATACTTACGAAGAAGTAGTTATGAAAAAGCTTGTCCTTCTTGTTGGGGTTTTGCTAGTTTTGTTTTTTATCCTTACTGGAGTAACGAAGTACTCTCCTCAGATCTTAGATACAGTTTCAAGAAAAGAGATTGGAAACGAAAAAATAAAGATAGTATCTGAGGAGTCAGTAGTAACTCAAGTAGTAAAAGATGTCGCGCCATCTGTTGTTACTATCGCGGCAGTACCAAAAGAGAATTCTCCACAAAATCAATTTAACCCCTTTGATTTTTTCGGTATTTTGCTTCCTGAAACCTCTGATGATGAATTATTTGATCCTTCAAAACCTCAAAACATCGGATCAGGATTTATTGTTACAGATGAAGGATTTGTGGTAACAAACAGGCATGTAATTAGCGACACTACGCTTAGCTATGTTGTTATTACCAATAATGGTAAGCAATATAAAGCTTCCAAAATATACCGTGATCCTCTTAGTGATATTGGCATAGTCAAAATTGATCCAAGCGAGAATGCCGGAAATGTTTTAAAACCCGTGGTGATGGGGGATTCGTCAAAACTTCAAGTGGGTCAGCTCGCTATCGCTATCGGTACAGCACTTGGAGAGTTTAATAATACCGTCACTACAGGTGTCATTTCAGGACTTGGAAGGGGAATAACTGCTGGGAGTGTTTTTGAGGGGACTGTTGAAGAATTGTCGGATGTTATTCAGACTGATGCTGCAATTAATCCTGGAAATAGTGGTGGACCGCTTCTTAATTCAAGTGGTCAGGTTATTGGTGTAAATACTGCAGTCTCACAAAGTGGTCAAAACATTGGTTTTGCTCTCCCTATAAATACCATCAAAGATTCAATTAAAAATTTTAATGCAACAGGGCAGTTTAGTAGGCCATATCTTGGCGTTGCCTATCAAATGATAACTCGGGATGTTGCTATCAGAAATGAACTCCCAGAGGGTGCGTATATACAGATGGTCGTTCCTGATTCGTCAGCAGATAAAGCAGGGCTTAAAAGAGGTGATATTATTGCAAAAGTTGATGGGCAGAAGTTGCAGGTTGGGACAAGAGAGCTTTCAACACTTATTCAAAAGAAAAAAGTTGGAGATACTATGACACTTGAGATCTATCGTGAGAACGAAGATGGGTCTTCTCAAAATTTTCAAAAAAAAGTAATTCTTCAAGAAGCCCCCCAGCAATAAATTACTATTTGCATTTTTTATTTTTGTTATTATAATTAGATAATGCCATCAGCAAAAACTAAATCAACATCCGTTAAAAAAACTACAAGTTCCTCCAGAAAAACCTCTTCTTCTAAGAAACTAGTTAAAAGTACACAGAAAGCTACTATTCCTTTGACATCAGAGACATCTAGCTCATATCCACAATTAAGTCAATTAAAGCTTAAAAAAAGGACGCTAGTTCTTGTTGCTATCGCTATCGCCCTTGTGGGTTTGGCAGTCTATTATAGAAGTCTTTTTGTCGTTGCGATGGTCAACGGTCAGCCAATCTCAAGGATTACTTATATCAACGAGACTGAAGCTGTCTATCTATCAGATGCCCGGGTGACTGCAGGAAAGCAAGCGCTTAATCAGCTTGTCACAAAAGCTCTTATCTATCAGGAAGCGGATAAAAAGAATATCTCAGTTGCTGATAAGGAAGTTAAAGACGAAGTTGCTAGAGTCCGAAAAACCGTTGAAAAACAGAATCAAAAGCTAGAAGAGGCGTTAGCTGCTCAAGGAGACACTCTCAAAGCTTATGAGGAAAGAATAAAGATCCAAAAGCTCCTTGAGAAATTGGTTGGAAAAATTACTGTTTCAGATAAAGAGGTAAATGATTATATTGAAAAGAATAACAGCACTCTCCCACAAGATATCAGCGAAAACGACATAAAGACTCAGGTTAAATCTTCACTTGAGCAGCAAAAATTTAGTGAGAAAGTCCAAACACTAATTAGTGATTTGCAGAAAAAAGCAAAAGTTACCTACCTCGTTAATTAATAATTCTTCACTTCTCTGTTGACAACTAACTACAAAAATATTGTATGATGAATTAGGAGGCTTACTCCTCCGTGGCCCGACCTCATAGGGATAATGTACATTAAAGTGAGGAACGAAACCTGCCTTCGCTAAAGCTTCGGCGGGCGAAGGGGGGTGAAAATATGGCAAAAAAGAGAGTTTCAAAAACAGCAAAGAAAAAAGTTCATCATACTTCCCATACTGACGATCATTCATTTTTGATTATTGCGGGTGGAGGATTTGTTATCATCTCAATTATTATGCTTTTTCTTTACAATCAACCATCAAGTACTGAAAAGATGATGTATGAGACTGCAAATACAATCACAAGCGAAGATCAACGAGTGGTTAGTATGAATGACAGTATGTTTACGCCTGAATCACTTACGGTAAAGGTTGGCGAGAGTGTTACATGGAGAAATGATGGAATGACCGATCACAATATTGTTTCAGACGATGATGTCTTTACAACAGGAGTATTAGCAAAAGGCGAGGAAGGAAGTTACACCTTTACTAAGGAAGGCACCTATTCATACCATTGCAGTATTCATCCTGAGATGACTGGAACAATAGTTGTAGAGTAATAGAATGCTCGTATTATCCTTGACTTACATCCCATCTTCTTTAAGTGGCAACGGATGAATCTTTGCTGAATTTTTAGTTTGGAGAATAAATCTCACAAGGATTTTATACATATCCAGGTCAAAGATGTAGTTGTTTTGTTTGTGATCAAAACTATCAAAGCTGTCTGTGGTTGCTGATTCTAGAAGACACCAGTTATTAACGAGAAAAAACTCTTTTTTATCGCATATTTCGTCTCGTTCTTCAATAATAATTGGCCCGTCAAATGGCCATCTCTTAATTTTTGTTTCGGTAAATCCTTCAATAAATCGCATGTTGTAGGAAAGAGGAATCTCGCGGCCAATACAGGCGCCTTTACATCTTCCCAGCCTATACCCAAAACAACTTTTTGATGTTTTTTCGATATTTAGTAATTTTTCGCATAGCAAATGCTCCTTTGCGAGTGTATACAAGTGGTCATTCATCTGTTTTTTTGAACGAAAGATCCCAACAATTGATGATAAATTGTCAGTTTCTTCGCCCGTAAAGACTTCTGGTTTTACAGTAAGATACCCCTCTGCATCTTCTTTTTGTCTCAATACCATAAGCTCTTTTCTTTGCCGAAGCATTCTATTGTATAGGGGCATTTTTGCCTTAATAAGCTGGCTCTCAAGAAAAAGCGCACCCAATTCACCAGCTGTTGCTATTGTTTCAAGTGATTGAATTTGTTGAGAGATTTTCATTTCTAAGGGCGATCTGATGTCACCTGAGAAGTGTGAAAGTACGCGTTCTTTTACGTTAATACTTTTTCCAATATAGAGAGGAATATCAGTTGCACCATAAAATATATATACTCCTGCGGTTTCTGGTAGATTTTCAAGAATTCGTGGATCTAGATTAAGAGGCAATGAAGGCTTTTTCAAAACTTTTTTAAGCGCTTCTTCAAAAACATCCTCCCCAACCATTTCTTTGGCTTTATGATAAAAAGAAGTGATAGCCATGGCGTCATAAAGTGCGCGATGTCTGTTTTCTACCGAAAGTTGAAAACGATTGATGATAGCATCGAGGTTGTGGTGATATTCTTGTGGAAAAAGAGCGCGCGAAAGTCTGACAGTGCAGAAATGTTTGGGTGAAAATGATTTTTCTATTCTTGCAAATTCTGCTTTAAGAAATCCATAATCAAACCTCACATTATGAGCAACGAATGTATAGTCTTTAAGTCGCGTTAATATCTCCGAAGCTACTTCTTGAAATGGTGGAGCACTGCTGACATCCTTTGTGGTAATGCCGGTTATTTTTTCGATTTCAAGTGGAAGTATTCCTCCAGGGTTGATGAGCGTTGAGTAAGTATCGACAATCTCTCCACGTTGTGTCTGAACAATGCCAATTTCAATAACTCGATCATACGTTGGGCGAGTTCCTGTGGTTTCAAGGTCAACAAAAGCGAGTTTGGTAGGCAACATGGATTATCATACTAGCAAAATCTATTTTTTGAGACAAGGCTTTGCTGATAGACTTGCGAGATCAGACAGAATGCATAATACTAGATATATGGAAAGTGTATTTTTTGAGATTGCGATTATTATTATCATATCAGCCGTACTATCTATTATCTTTCGCTATCTTAAGCAGCCAGCTATTTTGGCATATATACTAACAGGTATCATTCTTGGTCCGCTTGGATTTTTTCATCTCCAACATACAGGTGCACTTCAGAGTTTTGGACAACTAGGGATAACCTTACTTCTTTTTATGCTTGGCTTGGAGTTAAAGCTGCATGAGCTTCGCTCTATTGGTAAAACTGCAATTATCGCAGGTAGTCTCCAGATGGGGGCGACTCTTGTTTTGGGGTATATGCTTGGGATACTTCTTGGATTTCCTTCAGCTGTTTGTCTCTATCTATCTATTGCATTATCGTTCTCAAGTACGATTGTTATCGTAAAATTGTTGTCTGATAGGAAGGATCTCAATAGTCTTCATGGGAAATTGGCGATAGGTATTCTTTTGATGCAGGATTTTTTTGCCATTCTCACAATCATTTTTATGAACGGTTTTCATGCGGGATCAATAGTAGAGATGACAGATCAGGTTCTACTTGTTGGGTTAAAATTGAGTGTACTTATAGGTTGGATTTTGCTTTTTAGCAAGTATGTTTTTCCGCGTATTCTTCATAATCTTTCAAAGTCAGGGGAAATACTATTTCTTTTTAGTTTAGCTTGGGTTTTTGCGGTCACAGCACTTGTTACTTGGGAGCCAATTGGTTTTTCAATTGAGATCGGTGGATTCTTGGCTGGACTTGCGCTTGCTAATACCCATGAAAATTATCAAATAATTGCACGCATGAAAGCCCTTAGAGATTTTTTTGTTACTATATTTTTTGTCATTCTTGGCATTCAGATGAGCCTTTCAAATGTCGTGTCATCACTTCTTCCTGCAGCAATTCTTTCTGCGTTTGTTATTTTTATAAAGCCTTTCATTGTTATGATCATCACAGGAGTTTTGGGTTTTCGAAAGAGAACATCTTTCTTGGTTGGGACATCACTTGCTCAGATATCAGAATTTAGTCTTATTATTCTTTTTCTTGGTCAAAGCATGGGTATACTTCCTGAGAGTATTGTTACGACGGTAATTTTAGTGAGCATAATTACTTTTGTGGTATCGACATATATTATTCAAAATTCAAATCAACTTTATGCTATTGTTGGTTCGCGATTTGGATTTTTAGAATTTCGAAAAACCCCCAACAAGCATGATTTTGTACAAAGCGATGAATTTAAAGACTACGACAAGCACGTTGTATTAATTGGGGGACATCAGATGGGTCAAAGTATTATTCATGCCCTCAAGCAAAGTGACGAAAAAGTTATCGTGGTTGATTTTGACCCCGATGTAATCAATAGATTAAAAGATAAAAAAATTCCTGCAATTTTTGGAGATATTGCAGATCCTGAAATTCAGGACAGAATAGGATTTGATAGGGTAAAAATGGTGATCTCTACAGTGCCAGATCTTGAGGATAATTTATTACTGATCGAAGGGTTAAAGCATGCCAATAGGAAAGCTAAGGTTGTAGTTATGGCTTTTGAATCAGATGAGGCCAAGCAGTTATATAAGTCAGGTGCTGATTATGTGGTGTTACCGCATTTGGTTGGGGGAGATCATTTGGCAAAAATTTTAATCAATGATGATAGTCTAGAGATGATTGAGAAATACAAAGCAAAAGATTTAGCCTTTCTTAAATAAAGTTATTCTTCAACTGCTTCAAGTACGTCATCATCTGTTGGATGTTCATCTGGGATTGCTCCGTCCATAATTACGGGTAAGTTACCCCAAGACTTTCCCATCCGGTGATCTGTCAGACGATCCTGAGGAAAATTGTAGGTTTTAATTTTTTCGTTTCTCATACCTCGTCCTACCTGAGTTGCTTTAAGAGATGAGTATTCATCTTGCTGCTTTTCAACTTCTTTTTCCCAGAGTCTCCCTCTAAGAAGCGTCATGGCAATTTCTCTATTTTGGATTTGCGAACGTTCAGCGCTGGAGGTGACAGCAAGTCCTGTTGGTTTGTGGATGAGTCTTACGGCAGTTGAGACTTTATTGACGTTTTGTCCTCCATGTCCACCAGACCTAAAAGCCTCAAATTGAATATCGTCAGGGCTAATGTGAAGATCTATATCTTTTAATTCTGGAAGAACAGAGACAGTGACTGTAGATGTGTGAATCCTTCCTTTTTTCTCAGTTTTTGGAATTCTTTGAACTCTATGAACTCCTGACTCATATTTAAGAATGTTAAAGACACCTTTTCCTGAGATTTTTAAGACATTGTCTTCAAGGAATTCTGCTTTAAATCCTTTTCTTTCTGCAAAGCGCATGTACATACGAAGAAGCTCTTCGGCAAAAATACTTGCTTCATCGCCTCCTGCAGCGCCTTTTACTTCAACAATGACATTTCTCGTATCCATATCATCATGTGATTCGTTTTGTTGACTTTGTTTAAGACTTTCCTCGAGTGCTTGTTTTTGGGAATAAAGACCCACCAGTTCTTCTTTTGCTAGATCACAAAGCTGAGGATCCTCCAAAAGAAGCTCTGTTTCATCAATTTTTTTCTGAATTTCTTCTAACTGAACGTATCTATAGTCTTGCATAGGTTGGTAGTAAGTAGTAGGTATTAAGTATTAAGTATAAATGTTGTATGCATACTACATGATACATTCTACCTTATACGAATTAGAGGTAGCTACTTAAGGGACATGAGCATCTCGCGGAGAGTTTTTGGAGCTTCTTGAGATTTTCTTTTCTCTTCCTGTTTTTTGACAGTAGTTGCTTTAAATGTAGTTGCGATTTGCTGTTTGGTCTGGAATTTTTGAATTCGTGAAGCTGTATCAACGAATTTTTGTTCTCCTGTGTAAAATGGGTGACATTTATTGCAAAGCTCCACGTGAATAATTTCACGAGTTGAGCCAAGCGTAAACTTATTGCCGCAGACGCATATAACCTGAGTTTGATCAAAATATTGTGGGTGAATTGCTGTTTGCATGAGACTATTATAGCCTACGAGAAAGGTTTTTTCAAGTCAGAGAGGGTGTTTTTTAAAAAGTCGGTGAATAGGATGGTAGTGAATTCTTTTTTCAGCAATGCATATTCCAAGAATGACAGCAATGCTACCAATGATAAATGAGGGTGTGATATGTTCACCAAGTAATGGAACAGCTATTAAGACTGTTATAACGGGATCTACATAGAGAAAAAGTCCAATTTCACTTGTTTTAATTGCGTGGATAGCAAAGTTATAGAACATATAGCCAATAACTGATGTAAAGATCGCTCCAAAAAGTATCCCCAAGATCGCTTGAAGACTGACGATGCTGGTAAGTGGCTGATGCGATGATTCAACAAGGAAAAATGGTAAAAAAATGACTGCTGTAAACATAAAAAGATAAAAAGTGACTGTTGATGCTTTAAGATGTGTTGTGTAATTTTTAAGCATAAAAGTGTAGAGTACAAATGATATTGTAGATAGCAAAAACAGAAGATTTCCAGTAATAGTTCCATCAAGTCCATGATCAAAAAGCGGACGAAGGATAATAATAATTACGCCAAGCAAGCTTATAATGGTTCCTAAAATTATCCTTTTTTTAACTTTTTCTCGAAAAATGAAAAGACTTCCTATAAGTAAAAATATGGGAGCAGCAGTTGCGATGACTGATGCATTTACACTACTTGAGATTGTTAGGCCAAAGAGTAGTAGTCCGATATGAACAAAAAAACCGATGAATGCCAAAACAAATAGCGAGACAAAATCATGTTTGGAAATAACAAGTTTGTGGATTGTAAACGGAAGAAGGAGAAGAGCTGCAAGGAAGAATCGTACAAAAGCAAAAGTAAATGGCGAAACCTCCTCAAGAGACCATTTGAAAATTGGTGAACTAGCTCCCCAGATAATATTTGTCACAATAAGTGCGAGGATAGCAAGTTGAGGTTTGGACAGTCTCATTATTTCATTTTGGCAGGACGAGGTAAACTTTTCAAGTAAATTATGATATTTGTGAAAGAAGTTCTGGAAATGTGCATGAGGTTTGTTTTCGGCTTTCAAGATTTTTTAGAGTGAATGTTTGGTTCTTTGCTTCATCTGGCCCGATGATTAGGGCAAATGGGATTTTTTTATCATCAGCATATTTAAGCTGTTTTTCCATTTTTGCGGCTTGATCTACATAAAGCTCTGTTGCAATTCCCTCAGCGCGAAGCTTGTATGCTGCTTCGATGCTCTCTTTTAGAAGATCAGGAGAGAATATGGTCACGAGTACTTTTGCTGACGAGAGAGTGTTTGGGAAAAGATTTTTCTCATCCATTGCATCCATGACTCTATCAAATCCAAAAGCAAATCCCACAGCAGGAATTGTCTTGTTAGCAAACATGCCGATAAGGTTGTCATATCTTCCTCCGCCACCTACAGATCCTACCGTATATCCGTCAATCTCAACCTCAATAATAATTCCCGTGTAGTAATCAAGTCCCCGAGCAAGTGTTGGTTCGTAGACTAGTCTAGTATCAAGCACACCAAGCTTTTTAGCATTATCAACAATTGTTTGGAGTGAAGAAGGCATGTCTGATTTTATAAGATTATCCAATTCTTCAGCCCCCATATTTTCTGCAGCAAGTTCTTTGATTACAGCGTCTCGGCCAATTTTTTTAAGTTTATCAATTGAAGTGATAGCTTTTTGAGAGAAGTTTTTAAAGTTAGTTCTATCATTGACAAGAATTGTAAAGTTATTAAATCCTAGTGTCTCAAATGCATCGTTGATAATCACAAGAATTTCTGCATCTGCAATAGGCGAAGTTGTCCCAGCCGTGTCGATATCGCACTGAAGAAATTCACGAAATCGTCCTTTTTGCGTATTTTCAGCTCTCCATACTGGCTGGATTTGATAACGTTTAAAAGGAAGTGGGAGATCATTTTGGTATTGTGCAACAACGCGTGAAAGAGGAACAGTCTGGTCATAGCGAAGCGCTACCCTTCGACCTCCATTATCTTCAAAGCGATACATTAATTTGTCGCCTTCTTCACCATATTTTCCAGTGAGAATCTCTTCATACTCAAGAGCTGGAGTCTCAAGCGGTTCAAATCCATACGACTCAAACACCGATTTTAAGGTGTTAATAACAAATTGTCTTTTTCGAGCTTGGGGAGGTAAAAAATCCCTAAAGCCTTTTAGTGTTTGAACTAACATATTTTGTATTTTATCATCTTCACACTCAAACAGCTAGCTGGTAAGGCCGCCTGTTAATTGTATTAATTGATTATTTTGAATTAAAAATAGGTCCTCGATGCGGATGCCTAATTTATTTGGTACATAAATTCCAGGTTCGATTGAGAAAACCATTCCTTCAGTAAGTATATCTTTGGAGTTTGGGGAGAGGCTTGGAGCTTCATGGACTTCAATACCAATGCCATGACCAAGTGAGTGGGGGATAGATGGATGGCCTTTTTCAATGATAAAATTTCTTGCCTCATCGTCAACAGTTTGTGCAAGAATTTCCTTTTTAGTAGCAAGAGACATGTTAATAAAGTCTATTGCAGCTTTTTGTGCGTTTTTTACAATATGGTAAAGCTTTTGATATTCATTAGTTGCTTTGCCAAGAAAAAATGTCCGTGTGATATCAGAGCAATAGTTGTTGAGTTTTACGCCAAAATCCATTAGTACTACATCGTTAGTTTTTAGTTTTGTCTCATCACTATGGTGATGGGGAATAGCAGCGTTTTTACCAAATGCGACGATCGTTGGGAATGATAAGTCACCACCAAGTTTTTTTACTGTTAATTCAAAAAGGAGAGCTAACCCTGCTTCTGACATGTGGGGTTTTATTTTTTCCTTTGTTAAAAGATATGCTTTCTGTGCAAGAAGGCATGCTTTTTTTATGCTTTCTATCTCATCTGGAGTTTTTTTACTTCTGATGTGACTTAAGTCTATGTTGACTAAGCGGCAATCAATCTGTGCTGTTATTTTTAGGTACTCACTAACTGAAAGATTGTTGCTTTCAAAACCAATTGTTTGACACTTATATTTGCTTACAATGTTTTTAAAGTTGAGTGCGAAAGGATGTTGTGCAGTGTGCTGAATCACAATTACATCAGGGCATCGCTTTTTTACTTCATCATTATAGAGTGGGTTCGTAAAAAGATAAGCCTTGTTGTTGGTTACAAGCATATATGCGTCCCTTTCAATTGAGGAGAACCCGAAGTATCCTGTAAGATAACCAATCTGAGATGAGGTGGAGATAAGCACACCGTCAAGATTATCTTTTTTGATTTCTTCGCGGAGGTAAGAAAGAGAGGTCATATTATCTAGTGATCGGAGTTAATTTTTTCCCACTGCCAGATGAGGTTACAACAGTATTTTTGCCATCAACTGCATCAGGAGCTATGACAATTTTAGGATTTTTTGGAAGACTACTAAAGATCAAAATTCTTGATGCGACTATGCGATTTTTTTCTTTTTTATCTGCAAATCCAACAATATAAACGCGATTTCCTTCTTCAATTTCTGAAAAACCTGACTTTTCTGAATCAGTATCAATATAGCTAAATGTTTTAGTAACATTTTCTACGTCTATTATGTAATTTCCCCCGTCTTCAAGAGCAACTTTCAAAGTGAAATCCTCCTTATCTTTTTCTGAGACAGCACCAGAAATGACAATTGGAGTTGATACAACCTCAATAAACCGAGCAAGAAGTTTTTGTGAGTCTTTATTGTAAAGACCAATAGCACTTATTTTCATTCCTGTTTTTAGATCAGAAAGACCAAAATCGCTTGATGTTCCAGAGGAGAACTTTGTTATCTCATCAAGATCGATAATACGCGTTTGATTTTGAAGATCCAAAAGAGTAATTTGTGAATTATTCACCTCTTTGATGTTTCCCATTGTTCCTCTTTTTTCAACGAGCTTAAGTGTAGCTACTTTTGAGGCAATTTTTTCCTTAAGGTCGTTAATTTGATTCGAAAGTTTTTCCGTAACAGATTCAGATGTTGGCTTTGGAGAAGGAGTCGGGGTTACAGCCTGAGAAACCTGGGGGTAGAGCGAGAGAGCAATGCTGATAAGGATAATAGCGATATAATTTTTCAATTTAAAAATCCTCCGTTACGTAACTAACAATCCGTTGCTGTGTCTGTTGGTTGCCATCTGGGAAAATAGCAGTAACTGTCACAAGATTTACCCCGGTATCAATTACTTGAGTTAATGAAAAATTACCAGCTGCTGATGGCTTTACTACCTGATCGCTGCTCACTGTTGAAACTATGATTGTTGATTTGGGCACTGTTTTCCCCGTGATCGTTATTGTTTTGTTCTCAACAATACTTTCGTTTTTTGGTGATTCGATACTGAGAAAATTTGCCGAGCGAGGCGTAGGGGTGGGGTGTGATTTTATGGTAATGGTATCTGCTTGGTCATCGGGGATTTGTTTGGTCATCTGATAGATGTAAAAAGCACCTCCTGCAACCAAGAGTCCAACAAAGATCGCAATGAGAGATAGAATTATTCTTTCTGCTTTCATGTATGTATGCACTATCCTACGATGTGGAGAAAAAGATAGTAAAACGCCTGTGCTGATTGACAGTGGGGAGGCAAGCGCAAGAAGATAATATGTCAAAAAACATGTAATGTCAAGAAAATTTACTCGTTTTGCGGCTATGGACAGTATGTATCTCTTATGCTAGTATGGGGTACATGGAAATTGCTAGTTTTGGAACAAATTCAATAAGAATTAAAGGAAAGAATGCTTCTATAATTATCAATCCTCAAGATAAGGGAACTATCTCAAATGCGGTAATTCTCATCGGAAATCCACAGAAATCCTCATTAAAAATTCCAACAGATACTGTTATTATTGATGGTCCTGGTGAATATGAAGCTGGTGGAATTAAGATGACGGGAGTTAAGGCTGAATCTCAGACGGTGTATACGGTTACTGTTGATGGAGTGGAGATATTACTTGGTGATCGAGAAGCGCTTGAAAAAGCACATCAAAAGTTAAAAGACCATAACATCGCTGTTGTTTTTGCTAATACTTTTGGCAATATTTCATTTGCTCCATCGCTTGCTATGAATGCCATTCTTTTTACTGGTGAAAAAGGGAGAGAATGCGTTGATACTATAGCAAAAGACACAAAAAAAGAGGTTCCGAAATACACGATCTCAGTCGATAAGCTCCCCAGTGAAACTGAGACGATTTTACTTTCGTAACGTCGAGGCTGGGACTGTCTCCAGGTTATAGACTTTTCTATGGCAGTTAAAATTCTCCCAAACAATAAAGAAGCAGAAGAAAGCGTTTTAGGGGCTATTTTTATAGACAAAGACGCAATGATTCTCGTCTCTGAATTTCTGAAAGCAGAAGATTTTTATGATGAGACAAATGCAGTCATTTTTGGCTCAATGCTGAAGTTGTATGATCAGCGAAAGCCGATTGATATTCTCACTGTTACAAACATTCTCAAAAAAGAAAAGATTCTCAAATCGATTGACTCAAATTATTTTACTGAGCTTGTTTCGGCAGTGCCGACTGCAGCAAATATTGAGCATTATGCGCATATTGTGAAAGAGGCATCAACCAAGAGGGCATTAATTCGTGCGGGGGTATCAATTGCAGAATTAGCCTATGACGAAAATAAAGAAACCAAAGAAGTATTAGATCAAGCAGAGTCATCTATTTTTACTATTTCACAGGGAAATATAACCAGGGGATTTATTCCCATTAAGGATACACTTACGCAGAGTTTTGATAGAATTGACGAGCTTCACAAGGGCGGGGAGGGGTATCGCGGAGTGAAGACAGGCTTTACTGAGCTTGATAGGCTCTTGTCTGGATTTCAAAAAGCAAATCTTATTATTCTTGCCGCTCGGCCAGGACAGGGAAAAACAGCAATCACACTTAATATGGCTCAGTATATTGCCACACAAGACAAGAGGCCTGTTGCTATTTTTTCCCTTGAGATGAGCAAAGAAGAGCTTGTCGATCGTTTTTTAGTTGCTCAGGCGGATGTTGATGCATGGAGGCTTAAAACTGGAAAATTGTCAGAGGAAGACTTTACTAAGCTTTCTGATGCGATGGGGCAGTTGGCTGAGGCACCGATTTTTATTGATGATACTCCAGGATTAAATCTTGCTGAAATGAGAAGCAAGGCAAGGAGACTTCATATGGAGCATAATTTAGGCCTTATTATCGTTGATTATCTTCAGCTTGTTGATCCAGGAAGAAGAGTTGAAAATCGTGTTCAGGAAGTGTCAATTGTGTCGCAAGCTCTTAAAAATTTGGCTCGAGAGTTAAATGTCCCTGTGTTATCTGCATCACAGCTCTCTCGTGCTGTTGAGCATAGGGGAGAAAGAAAGCCACAGCTGGCAGATCTTCGGGAATCAGGTGCAATTGAGCAAGATGCTGATGTTGTTATGTTTCTCTATCGTCCTGACGTTGAGTTGGATGCTTCATCCAAAAATATTCCAACAAAAGTGCTTATTGCCAAGCACAGGAATGGTCCAACAGGGGAGATTGATTTACTTTTTCGTGGAGATAGGATACGATTTTATAATGTTGAGAAGTCTCATGCAGAAGCATAGAAATTAACAATTAAAAGTTAAGAGTTAATAAATGATATAGGAAAATTTCTTATAAAATTTTTAATTCTTCATTCTTAGTTATTAATTAAGAGAAAGGGGGTGAATTATAGATGAATCCAAATGATCAATCACAAAATCCTGGGATGGGAGGAATGCAAGCTCCAGCTGCAGACCAAGCCCCAGTAGTTAATCCAAATCCAGCACCGGAGCCAACAGCACCTGTTGTGCCACCAGTCCAAGCGCCAGAGACTCCAGCTCCATCACCTATGGGTGATCCAGCTGCACAGACTCCTGTTGCGCCAGTTCCTGGAGTTCCAGCAACTGATAACAATCAGGGAAATCCAACTGCTTAAGATTTTGGAATAGTTCTAGAACTAACTAAAGCGAGCACGTCTAACGTGTTCGTTTTAGTTTTTGGCAATAAAAAACCTCTTGCACAGTCACAAAAGTGAAGGTGCAAGAGGTGTAATTGTTAGGTTGGCAGTGAGGGTGATGTCAAGCCGTAAATACGGTTGATCTCTTGGGTGAAGAAGTCTCTGACTTGAGACTTTTTCACCTCTAGCTTTCGTATCAGATCGGATAGGTCTTCATTTTGAAACTCTTCCTCAATCTCGGCTCGATCTTCAGGGCTTTCCGCAATAATATCAAGTAGGGGATCCAGAAAAGCTCTTTTCAACATGTCCATATTGAACATGCTTTCTAGAACTTTTTGGAAATCCTCCTCAAGTTTCTCCCTGGAGTACTGACGGCGGGTCAATTCATCAAGCGCATCTTGGTTGGTGAGGAGTTCCTGAAGTTGGCAGGCGTACTCCTTTGTGACCTCATAGACATGATTGACATATAGCCAAAAAGATTCATATGGGTCTGTTTCAGGACCTAAGGACTCAAGTATTGAGGTGACAAAGGCGCTGACCATCTTTTGCATAATTGCTTTGATTTGGTCTCTTTCTTCTCTGGAGAGATCGTCTTCCTTTGCAATCGCGTTTGCAAGTGTCACAAGGAGAATGTCAATATCTCGGTCATCCATAAGGGGAATCGAGCGGTCATCTTCTTTGATACGGGCGGCGATCTTTAGCAGTAACAAATCAGAGCCTTGCATCAGCGCTTTCATCTCAGGACTGTTTTGGGTCAGCGGTTCATTGGGAACCACAAATTCCTGAAATCGTTGATTTTCCCTCTGTCTGAGTTCCAGTTTGAATTTCAAGTACTGAAAAATTGTACCCAAAGAGGTGTTCTTTGCAGTCCTCCGAGACATTTGGTCACCCTTTCAAAGTGCTACGCTTTCGCGCAAAAACGTTATCACAAAGATAACAGGTGATAGTATATTACAAATAAATACTATAGGCAACTATTAAAGTTTATTTTTTATAAAAAAAACCGCACCTTCTGTTTCCAGAAGTGTGCGGTTGAGGTCAGATCATGCGAATGCAAGATCCAGCATGGTCTGGTAGTCGTGGGCAAGCTCGGACTCACGTTTTAATCGTTTTGTCGTGTCTGCCCAGACCTTGTAGAACTGGACCATAATGGTTTGATGGGTTGGGTTTCCTTGCCCACATACCAGCTCTGGTTCGTTTGTGAAGAAATAGCCATTCGCCTGAGGCGGGGCAATCGCTTTCAATTCGTTGATGTCGAACTTGAAAAACATATAGTGTCCCTTGATGTCAGTAACAAACGGAACAGGTGTTCCAATTGGGTAGAGAAAAGTAACTTTGTATTCTGGCTCGTAGGTATCAAGTCCAGCGCCCTTTTTAGGGTATTGAGTGAACCATTCGTCTCCAAGCTGGACAAGTCCGCAAAAATTGATTGGGTGTTGATTTCCGGCTGATTTGAAGAGTCTTTGCCAGTATTTTTTTAAGAGCTCTCTTGGATCAGCATCCTGATGAATACCGTTTTTTGTACTTCCTTCAGGTCTGATGCCAACGAGTCTTACTCCATCACTCCATCCATGAAGACTTACATCCAACACGAGGCTTTCATTGCCTTCGTGGTGAGCGTGGGCTAGTCCTGTTGTTGAGACTAAATGGGCTACAGCATACCCCTCCTCGGGCTCTTGAAACCCGTGTTTACGACCAAGGTAATAGAGAAAACTACTCCCTTTTAGGCCGATGATGTAGGGGTCAGAATCTTCAAGACTTGCTAGGAAATGCATTTTCTCTCGGCGAATCAAATATTCGTTATAGTCTGGGAGATTGAATCGATTTTCAGGATCGATTCCTGCTTGCTCCTTGTGCCAGAGTCGCGATGCCTCAGTGTGTGCTGTGATATACGTCAAGGCGTCAGGACCAAGTCTCGCATGGAGGATTGGGTCTACGAAAGCATCTGATGCGCGAAGAATAGAGATGAATGGGTACTGTCTTGTTTGGCAGTATCCCTGAATGTCAATTATCTCGACCGGGCCATACTTGCCTGCTTCAAGATCCCAAAATTCTTGCTGTGTAATCCTACCTCCGTGTCGATTTCGATCTTTATCGTTATACTCCCAGCTATAAGCTTTGAGTATCCCATCGAGGTTAGCCATAGGACCAACCCCATGAGCAACGATAAGAATTCGTCTACCGTTTTTGCTAAGACCATAGTATTCAGCAGTAAGGGTAGTAAAGTATCGCTCCCATGGATAGCTTCCTGGCATAGTTGCTAGTCTGGCCATGGTGATATCTGGCATAGTAGCCAGACGTCCACTCGGCTCCGTAAATTTCATAGCTTGTTTCCATGCTGCCGGAAGGCCCGCTTCATGGTAGAAAGCCATCGCTTCGGGAAGATTTTTCGACGACATTTTTTTCTCCTTTCCCCGACTTAGGGGTTTTAGGATTGTGAATGTGCTCCCACGCATGTGGGATCTGCCAAACCATTTGGCAAGGGGATTATAGCAAAGTAGTGATTTGATTGAAAGCAAAAGACATTCGGGACTTTTTGAGAAATGGTGCCGGGAGAGGGACTCGAACCCACATGATCTATTATGATCAAAGGTTTTTGAGACCTTCGTGTCTACCATTCCACCATCCCGGCTGATAGGACTCAATTATACCAAGAAATGTTCCATTTTTCTCTCGTAGTTGCTACAATAGCATCTATTATGAAATTTGAAGTGTCAAAAAAGTCATTAGACCTCATCTCTACAGATATAATTGTGTTTTTTTTGTTTCAACAAAAAGGTAAAAAATCTTCGTTTGTACCCACAAAACTTTTTGATTTACTTGATAAAAAAGTAAAAGGACAACTCTCTCTTGCCTGTCAGGCAGACAAATTTACTGGCAAAGTGGGGGAGAAAGTTAGTTTTTTCACCTCAAGTATGATTCCAGCGACAAAAATTCTTGTCATAGGACTTGGGGAGAAGGAGAAATGGAATTACAGTGTTATCAGAAAAGCTCTTGGATCATTTGCCTCAAGTCATAAGAACGTAATTAATTCTGCAGTACTGACATTGCCTGAAATT
Source organism: Candidatus Levyibacteriota bacterium (assembly GCA_016214555.1). Lineage (GTDB taxonomy): Bacteria > Patescibacteriota > Microgenomatia > Levybacterales > UBA12049 > JACROF01. The sequence continues at coordinate 198,083 of JACROF010000002.1, read as the reverse complement.
TTTGATGAAAAATCATTTGATTCATTGGTCATTGCGATGACAGAGAGTATGCTTTTGGGCTCCTATCAATTTGTGAAATACAAGGAAAAGAAAAAGGAAGAAAGAGTTTTTGAGCTGACAATTTTTGCATCAGATATTGATGAGAAAAAAGTTAAAAAAGCTATTGAAAAAGGTGAGCTTTATGCAAAGGCTACTACGATTGCTCGAGATCTTATCAATGAGCAAGCATCAGTTGCTACTCCTACATATCTTGCTGATTTAGCAAACGATATTGCTAAATCGAGTAGTGCTATTTCATGTAGAATTATAGAGAAAAAAGAAGCTGAAAAGTTGGGATTTGATGCATTTTTAGGTATTGCAAGAGCATCTGATACACCCCCTAAATTTATTGTACTTGAGTACAAACCAAAAAAATCACCAAGTAAGAAAAAACTTGCCCTTATTGGAAAGGGAATAACGTTTGACAGTGGAGGAATCAATGTAAAGCCTGGCGATCATATGCAAGATATGAAAATGGATATGTCTGGCGCAGCACTTGTCCTTGGAGTTTTTTCTGTATTAGCCCAAATAGAACCATCATTTGAGGTAATGGGAGTTATTGCCGCAACACCAAATCTAATATCAGGAAAAGGAGTTGTCCCAGGAGACGTTGTGAGGGCGTACAACGGCAAAACAATTGAGATACTTAATACTGATGCTGAAGGAAGGGTTACCATGGCAGACAGTCTTTCTTATGCTGTAAAACAAGGCGCAACAGAGATAATGGATTTTGCAACGCTAACTGGAGCTTGTTTAGTCGCACTTGGTGAGGATATTGCTGCGATATTTGCTAATGAAGCAACGTTTGGTGAAAAAGTAAAAGAGGCAGCAAAGAAAAAAGGGGAAAAAGTATGGGAGTTGCCACTTGATGAGGATTACAAGAGTATGAATAAAAGCGAGGTAGCGGATATTGCAAATATTCCTAACTCGCGATATGGCGGGACGATAACTGCGGCGCTATTTTTGCAGGAATTTGTCAACAAAGTACCCTGGATTCACTTTGACATCGCGGGACCTGCTTTTGCTAGTAGGCCGTCTAGCTTAGGACCAAAGGGTGGAACAGGGTTTGGCGTGCGTACTGTGTTACAATATATTGAGGAGGAGAGCAAAAAATGATTTCAGTTACTGATCTTCGAGCAGGTACAACCTATCAAGAGGATGGACAGCTTCTTATGGTTGTGTCCTATGAGCATATTAAAATGGGGCGGGGAAGTGCCAATATTAAAGTAAGAGTTAAAAACCTTAAAAGTGGTTCAACGCTTGAAAAAAGCTATATCAATGGAGCAAAAGTTAACGATGTTCAGGTCATGAAAAGAGATCTCCAATTTCTTTATAAAGATGATACCCATGCATTTTTTATGAATCCCAGCACCTATGATCAAATTCAGATTGCACTCTCAAAGATTCCAGACCACGCGTATCTAAAGGAAGGTGAAAATTTTCAAATTAGTTTTTTAGATAACGAAGCGCTTACTGTTGCTTTACCATCCAAGATGGTTTTTAAAATAGTAGATACGGCACCAGGTATTAAAGGAAATTCTGCAACAAATGTTTTTAAAGATGCTACACTAGAAAATGGGACTCAGACAAAAGTTCCTCTTTTTATCAATATCGGAGAGTCAATCCGAGTTGATACCAGAACAGGTGCATATACAGAAAAAGCATAATGAAAAATCGCATTTTCCGCGCATTTGAGGAGAGATCTTTTCTTTTTCTATGGCTTGCTGAAATCACAACTCAAATTGCTTTCAATTTATTTAACTTTTTTGTTATTCTCCAAGTTTTCTCACTTACCAAATCTAGTACTGCTGTCTCATTTGCAGTAATATGTTTTACGCTACCTTCGATTCTTTTTGGAGTACTTGCTGGGGTGTATGTAGATCGTTGGGATAAAAAACAGGTTCTTTTTACGAGCAATATCATCAGGGGAATAGTATTGATCGTTCTTGCGATTTTTCATAGTAATCTTATTTTTGTATATCTCGCATTATTTATTGTGGCGCTCGTTACACAATTTTTTATACCAGCTGAGACCCCGATGATCCCTCTTATTGTGAGAAAGGATTTTCTCTTTTCAGCAAATGCTCTTTTTGGCTTAGGACTTTTTGGATCTGTGCTGTTTGCTTATCTCTTATCAGGGCCAGTGATCCTATTATTTGGTGAAGTAAATACGCTTTTACTTCTTGGTGGTCTTTTTCTTGTAAGCTCATTTTTTGTATCGGGGATAAAAATTAACAAAGGGAGTTTTATTAGCAGGAAGGGAATTCTTGGAACGCCAAAATCAGCACTTATGACAGAGGTCAAACATTCGTTGTCGATTATGAGGAATTCTAAAGAAATATATAACTCTATTTTTCTACTAACAATCTCACAAATACTTTTGTTGGTGCTTGCAGTTGTCGCACCAGGGTATGCGAATCAAGTTCTAAAAATTAGTATCCAAAAATTTCCACTTTTCTTTATCGCTCCAGCTGCAATAGGACTTTTAGTGGGAGCGATATTTTTATTGACTATCCTTCATTACAAGTCAAAAGAAAAGTTGGCAACACTAGGACTGTTCCTTTCAGGGATTGCGATGCTATTGTTGCCATACGGGTCTGCAATTGCAGGAAAGGGTATCGTTAAAGAGCTTAACACTTTTTTGCCTCATAGCTTTGGCATAACAAATCTTCACCTAGTAGTCGTGCTTGCATTTGTGTTGGGATTGGCTAATGCATTTGTTTTTGTTCCGTCAAATACTATTCTTCAGGAGAAAACATCAGATGAGTTTCGAGGAAAGATATATGGAGTTCTTAATTCAATGGTAGGAATGTTTTCTTTAATTCCTATTTTGGCAGCAGGTGGATTGTCCGATTTTTTTGGAGTTGAAAAAGTAATTGTAGGAATTGGAATTGTCTTGTTGGGATTAGGTATTTCTCGTATTTTAATTGATTATTAAATGCAGTTTTTAATTATTATTCTTATTTTATGTTTTATTATCTTTCTTTTTGGTCTTCATGTGTTAGCAAAAGAGGATCTTGTTTTTGTGAGAAAAAATGTGACGATTGAATTATTGTTTAATCTCGCTTTTTACACAGCAGGTGTTGGACTTTTGTTTGCTCGTATAGTCTATGTCATTCTTCATCCAAGCTCTGGATTTTTAAATCCGCTTGTTTTTTTGCTTTTTCCTTATTTTCCAGGACTTTCTCTCATCGGTGGAGTAGTAGGGGGAATATTGTTCCTACTTTTTTATAAAAGAAAAAAATTCCCAACAGGGAGAATTTTTGATTTTTTTTCCATGGCGCTTTTAGGGGCTCTTCCTTTTGGGTTTTTTGGAGCTGAGTTACTGCGTGGAATGACTGATATTTTTGCAGGGATTTTTATGCCTATTTTACTTTTTTTTACCCTCATTTTTTTTGTAAAAGTTTTATTGCCACTCAATAATAGGGGAGAGTTAAAAGATGGCAGTCTTGGTCTTTTGGTCCTCATTATTATGTCATTTACTCTATTTTTGACAAAGATTGTTCATGAGAGGAATGATATGTTGGTGCTTTTGCAAATTGACACTATTTTACTTGTGGTTGTGTTTGCTGCTGCGCTGACACTGCTTGTTCTCCAAGAAAGGGATGTAACCCACATCAAAATGTAATATGGGAAAACTTAACGTTATATATGAGGACGATGATCTTTTGGTTATCAATAAGCCTGCTGGAGTTACTGTAAATCGTTCTGAGACAACAAAAGAAGAGGAAACAATCCAGGATTTAGTGCAGAGCTATCTTCATTTCCAGTTACATCAGGAAGAAAATGATAGTGAAATTGATGATGAAGAGGAGAGTGATTTTGTTGCTCGCTGTGGGATTGTTCATCGGATCGATAAAGAAACATCTGGAGTACTTTTAATCGCGAAAAATGAAAAGTCATTTGTTGAGCTTCAGAGGCAATTTAAATCACGGATTGTTCACAAAACATATATAGCATTAGCTCATGGAAGAATAGTGCCAGAAGAGGGGACTATCAATGTTCCCGTTGGTAGGGTTCCCTGGAATAGGCGACAGTTTGGTGTTGTTCCAGGTGGTAAAGAGTCAGTCTCTACATATAAAGTAGATGGGTATTTTAGAACAGATGATAAGAAAAAGGAAATCCTCACTCTCGTAAAGGTGATGCCTCTTACTGGGAGAACGCATCAGATTAGGGTTCATTTGCAGTACATTGGGTTCCCAATATTTGCAGACTTTTTATACGCAGGACGAAAAACTCAAAAAAATGATAGAAAACTGTTGGGTAGGGTTTTTCTCCATGCTTTTTCAATATCATTTACCCATCCTTCAACAGGTAATGAGGTTAGTTTTAACGCACCTCTTCCTCAGGAGCTTGAGAAAGTTATGGATCATCTTATCCCCATCGTGTAAAGTATGTATAATAGAAGTTGGAGGTGATTTTTATGGCGAAAGGTGGAGGTTTTTTCAAAGGAGAAAAGAAAAAGCAAAAAAAAGGAAAAGACAAAATGATGACAGGCACTTCAAGCTATAATCCTGTGTCATTTACTATGCCTGAGGTAATATCAAAGAAGAAAAAAAACACATCGTGGTAATAGTCTCTCCTGCCTATGAAGAGAAAAGCACACGTATCAGATACTTTTTCTAGTCTGAAGATTTTAAAAATATTTTTAATTCTGCTTGGAATTATCATAGCTTTTTCATTGATTTTTCGAGCAATATCTATGATTAGAGAGAGTAGTTTTGATGGTTCAAATCCTTACATCTTGGCATTTTCATCAAGTAATACGCTTGATTTCGTCGTCGCTTCCCCTCACGAGCAGCGACTTTCACGATTAATAATAAAGAATGTTAAGAATAGTGTTAAAACCATAGAAGAGCTTGGATTGCCTTGGGATACTTTTGTGCGAGTTGATAAGCCACTTTCTGAGGATAACGGAGCTTCATTGCTCTTTAGTAATTTTAAAGGTCTTCATCAGGCAGGAAATCATTTAACAGCTTACGATTTTTATCGACTCGGATTTGCAATAAAAGAACTATCGTCAAAACCAGTCAACAAAGCAACAATTATTTATTCAGAAAAGGAGATGGTAAATGATGAAATCATCAGCAAAATCTTTTTAGATAAGACTTTGCTTAGTGAGGGGAAAACGATAACAATTGTTAATGCTTCAGGCGTTAGCGGCATAGGTGTAAAACTTGAGGAAGTAATTGCTCATCTTGGAGGAACTGTTATTGCAGTTGAAAACGGTGAGAAGATTCTTGCAACGTCAACGATTAACTACAGTGGGGAGGAAAGTTACACGCTTAAAAGACTTAGTAAGCTTCTTGATCTAACACCCAAGATCCATGAGGGAAAAGGGTTATCTGATATACTTATTACGCTTGGGAAGGATAAATCCTCTCAGCTTTATTAATATGCAATTTGTTTTAGTGATAATAGCTATAGCTTTTCTTTCAGTTTTCTTGGCTTACCGTTCATTGAGGCATATGCTTTTGATGGAGGAAGTAGGGCGAGCAAAAAAAGAATTGGCAAAAGGAAAGGTTCTCTTCAAGACCCATCATTCCTCTTCAGTGTGATTTGTTTCATCGTTTGATTCATACTCATCATTTTCTGCCTCGTACTTTCTATACCCTTTCCCTTTTGACGACATAAGTAATTTTGGTCTTTCTGATGGTGAAAATGAAGGTTGATTTTTAAAACGAGAAGTTCTTTTTACTTCTCTTGCGAAAATTGTTACTTTGTTTCCATCAACAGATTTTACGTAAGCTTCATAAGTATTCCCGCCATTCATAAAGCGAATAAGTCGTCTTCCTATATCATCTGGAAGCATACCAACATATTGCTTGTGTTGGTCCAAAACAAATATTTTCATTCGTTTTATTGCTAATTGAAGAATTTCACCCGAACGGAGAATTGAGATCACCTTTTTATCTGCAGAATTAAGAAGTTCTATAATTTTTGTTCTACCTGGCTCTTCAATAAATAAATTACTTACTTGAGCAGGTGCGACAATTTTTGCAGACGTGTTACTGCTCAATCTTTTGAGGTTACGAAGAGCAATTGGGTTTTGTGCATCAAGAGAGAGAACTTTTTGATAGATGATTTTTGCCTCCTTAGCATCGCCAACACTTGAAAGAGCAAACCCAAGACGGTTGAGTGTATCAATATCGTTCGGGTTTTCCTCAAGAATGCTTTTATTCAGCGAAATTGCGTTTAACCAGTCTCCAGTTAGTGCGGTTTGAATTGCTTGATTTTTAAGGTGAGTCATTGAAGAATAGCTTCTTTTTTAAAGAGAATTATAAGTTGAAATTTTACTGAGTTTATTTGCAAAAGTCAATAGCAACAGAGTATAATTGAGACTCAAATTAGAGTTTTTGATAGTATGAGTGGACATTCTAAGTGGTCAACAATTAAAAGACAAAAAGGTGCAAATGATGCTAAAAGAGGACAGGCTTTTACCAAAATGTCAAAGGCTATCACTATGGCTGTCAGACAGGGTGGAGGAATTGCCGATCCAGAGAGTAATTTTAAGCTTCGTCTTGCAATCGATGTAGCGCGATCTGCAAATATGCCAAAAGATACGATTGATCGAGCTATTCAAAGAGCTACGGGAAAATCTGATGTTGTGATGCATGAAGCTATATATGAGGGATTTGGCAATGGAGGTTTTAGTGTTATTGTTGAGGCAATAACAGATAACAAGCAAAGAACAACACCAGAGATTAAAAGCCTTTTTGATAAACATGGCGGAACATTAGGTGTGCCAGGGAGTGTTCAATATAAAAACAAACAAAAAGGTGAAATTACTGTTAAAAAAGATGGAAAAACCCTTGATGACATTTTTATGTTGGCTGCTGAGGGTGGAGCAGATGATGTTGAGGATGCAGAGGATGAGGTAGTTATCTATACTAGTCCTGAGCTTCTATCAAAGGTTCGTCAGGCTCTTGTAAATCAAGGAGTAATTATAAACCAGGCAGAGATCGTATATAAGCCTATAGTAACAAAGCCTCTTTCTGCTCAAGAGGTGGAGAAAGCGATTTCGTTTTTGGAAAAAATTGAAGACCACGACGACGTCCAAAAAGTATATGCAAATTTTATAGAAGAGCAATAGGACAGACATGTTTTTACTACAGAAAGATAGAGAAGCACAAAAAACGAATGGGACAACGTCGGCAAAGAGAGGGAAGAGAGTAATTATTTTTGCCTTGGATAAAAGGCAAAAATTTGTTGTAGGAATGCTTCTTTTGTCAGTTGCGTTATTTGCCTCAGAATTTCAATTCGGGAAATCGGGAATAGGCATTGCAACAGTTCTTGCGATTGCGACCGACCTCTTGCTTTTTTGGGCAATTAAGGACGACCTTGAAGATAATTTTTCAATTGGAATTTTTCTTCTTCCATTTTTTTATAGTCTGTCATTTGCTCTATTTTACTTTCTTATTCCCACAAGATTATTGTTTAGGTTATTACTCACAGGGTTGTATGCTTTTGGGCTTTACTCGCTTTTTTTGAGTGAGAATATTTTTACTGTATCGGGAATTAGGACTATTGCGCTTCTTTCGGGAGCTCGAATTGTATCATTTGTGTTGACGCTACTGTCTTATTTTTTCTTAACAAACATCGTGTTTAGTCTTCATGCAGGTATGTATATTAGCATTCCTCTTTTAGCTTTATACACTTTTCCACTCGTGTATCAATCATTATGGAGCTACAATTTGCAAAAAAATATTTTCCCAACTAAATTCTGGGCGGGAATAGTGACGCTTTGCATTATTCAAGTTGCTTCAATAGTGTGGTTTTGGCCAAGTACACCAACAGTTATTGGGTTGTTCTTGGCAGGCTTTTTTTACACTCTCACAGGAATTTGTCATGTTTGGATTGAAAAAAAGTTGTTTAAAAATGTTATCTGGGAATATGTCTGGGTTGGAGCAATTGTTCTTTTCCTCTTATTATTATTTACAGCGTGGGGAAAATAGGAGGTAGGAGAGAACTATTTGAATGATATAGTTTGATACTATAAGCTTTAAAATGTCTTATAGTTCGAAAAAAATACGAAAGACAGTGCATTTTGAAGCTAATTAGCCTCAAAAAGTTTCTACATACTCACATAAAATTGCATATATAAGAAGAGGCCTCTACACTGTGTACTATTTATCAATATTTTGAAGCTAAAATATGTAAATTAGATTGATTTATCAATCTAATTTACACTATAAAAAATTTAACTAATACTAGGAGAGGAAAGAGGAGTTTTCACAGATTCTTTACACTTTTCACAAAATACGACGCTCTCCCTCGAGAGGGCACTGAAGGTGTCAAAACATGTGTGCTCCTTGCGGCTCAGAGAAGGCTCTGCACGTCTGGATATATGTTACTTTTTGTCTTGATCTCTATACACTCGCCGAGGTATAGGTCTACTTCTTAATGCAGAGCTGTTTTTGAGCAGGCAGTTATGTCGTACAATAATACTTTTACGACGCTAAGTACATTATGAGGGGAGGCTATGCATGTGAGCATTTTTGATTTATTTGTCGTTACATTTCAGTTTGTTTAGACGTAGATTTGCACATATTTATTCCCTACATAAGTACTCTCCAAAATATTTTAAAAGACAATTATTATAGGTTATTATCTATGTTATTACGCACAAATTAGCTTTAATTTGATCCTATTTTTTTGATCTTCTCCCCTGTTGTAGCTAGAGAAGTGATCGGTGGATTCTTGGTACGAATTGTCATGAGTTTATAGAGATGATGAAATGGTCGTCTAGAGAATAACGGAGGGCTTGTAGGTCATTCTACGGGCTCTGTTTTAGGCATAGAAATATACTGCATAGTGTTGAGATCTAAGGACGCAACAATTGGGCTAATAAACCACGGTTCATCTGAATCTTTTCCGTGAGCGTCAACAAATTGAAAAGGTTTTTCTTGATCCGCAGTAAATCGACCTGGAACAAGCCACTCATACATTACATTTCCCATATTGTCTGTAAAATAATCTCCCGAATTTGCAGATTCATTAGTATGGGTCGAGAGCGTACGTATCGCTCCTAAGGTTAATTGGCTCATCTCACGATTTGTAATATCTTCCGTTGTATCTGCGTCACCTCTAGGTTCATTATGAACCCGAATCAAGCCATCATTAAGTGAAGGGTTTCCTTCAAAATGTGCATCATAATATTGTGCGACGTTACTGTTTTTACTATAGTCTAATGGTCCGCCAATGCGTTCTCTTTCAGCAAATAGTAGTTCATTTTCTAATTTTTCTTTCTCGGGTGTCTGAGGAATGGTATGTGATTCAGCATGACGAGGACTTGCGCCAAATTTTTTAAAAGCTGCGAGTCCTACCGTAGCTGCGGTTCCAATGATAAAGTTTCTCCTAGTAGTTTTAGGCTTGAACCCTTCAATGGTTATTCCTTTGATTGGCTTTTGAGGACCTCTGGTGTTTCCTTCAGTTGATCCAGGTTCTGGCATATACTCATGGTAATAAAAAATCTTGCTAAAGACAATTGAGAAAATTTGGTAAGCAGCGTATAATCATATACATGATTAGTCTCAGATCAATAAAACGAATTTTGTTTCTTCTTCTGAGTTTTTCTTTTTTAGTTATTTTTCTTTTTGGTCTTGTTTCAGTAGTCAGATTTTTTATTCCAAAATCAAATTACAATTTCAAGGCAAATTCACGAACTGTTGTTAAGCAAATTCGCGATCTGCAAAGGCTCGAAACCGCTCAATTTACCATTGAAAAAGTTATCGACGCAGGAACAAATAAGAGTGCGTTTCAACAGCTTCTTTTTGGGGATAAAATTCTTCTTATCGCTCAGGGAGAGGTAATTGCCGGAGTAGATTTATCAAAGCTTTCAGATAGCGATATTTCTATCTCAGGTTCAACGATAAGACTCATCCTTCCTCCGTCTGAAATATTAATAACAACAATCAATAATGACCAGACACGGGTATATGACAGAAAGCTAGGGATTCTTTCAAGGGGCGATAAGGATTTGGAGGCAAAGGCGCGGGAAAAGGCTGAAGGTCTTATCAGGCAAGCAGCCTGCGATGGGCATATTTTGGACCAAGCATCGACCAATGCTCGGGCTCAGATGACAGCGCTTCTTAAGTCTCTTGGGTTTGAGACTGTAATCATCACTTCCCCGCAGGGATCCTGCTAATGTCTCGTGTCGCACATTATTGACTCCCCTCCCCTTTTCATGCATACTGAATCTTATCTATGCCTGCCCTGCCTAGTTTAGTCAATCAGTTTTTGGAGTATCTTGAGATTGAAAAAAACGCTTCAAAATTGACGATACGAGATTACAGGCACTATCTAGATACGTTCGTAGCCTGGCACTCCTCTGCTTTACCTTCGCAACCAATTGAAAAGTTAAGTTTGGACAACATCAGAAAATATAGAGTATTTCTGGCCAATAAAACTGATCGACATGGACAGACGATGAAAAAAGTGACACAGAATTACTACGTTATTGCACTTCGTTCTCTTCTTCGATATCTTATTAAAAATGACATTGCAACACTTGAGCCATCAAAAATCGACCTTCCCAAAACTGAGAGTAGGAGCTTGAAATTCCTGGAGCGTGAACAGGTGGAGCGTCTGGTCATGATGCCTGACACATCAAAAATTGATGGACTTAGAGACCGTGCAATTATGGAACTTTTGTTCTCAACAGGGCTTCGTGTATCAGAATTAGTCTCTCTCAATCATGCGCAAATCAATCTTGATAGGCGTGAGTTTGGTATTATTGGAAAAGGGAAAAAATCCAGAATTGTTTTTATATCAGAGCGAGCCGTAGACTGGGTTGCTCGGTATCTTACAGCAAGAGACGATACATACAAACCTCTTTTTATCAGATATTCAGGGGCAGAAATTGATCTTGATGAAGGCGAGAGGATGCGTCTGACAGCACGAAGTGTTGAGAGGCTTGTGAAGAAATACGTTAAGCTTGCCAGGCTGCCTGTTGACGCGACCGTACATACGCTTCGTCATTCATTTGCAACGGATCTTCTGACAAATGGAGCCGACATACGATCAGTCCAAGAGATGCTCGGGCATAAAAATATTGCGACAACCCAAGTATATACCCACATCACAAACAAGCAGCTAAGAGATGTTCACAATAATTTTCATTCGGGGAATAAAAATCGAGAAACAGTTGAAGGTTAAAGGGTTTCGTAGGAGAGGTAAACAGTGATGCTCACTTTGTTTTCTCCTGGTTGGAGCTGTGTTGGCTCCGAAATCCTGTCTTGGGCATTTTGAGCAGTCATTTTGTCATACATAATCGGCCCGGGAGTATTTTGGCCAAATGAGATGCTGACTATTTTTCCAAGTTTAATTCCTGCTTGCCCAGCGATTTTTTGTGCTTTTGCTTTGGCGTTTTTGATAGCGGTCATTCGTGCTTTGTCCTCAAGCTTTTCTTTTTCATCATCGTTGAGAGTAAAATTGACTCCAGTAATGACATTGGCTCCGCTTCCTGTTGCGGTATCAAGTGCCTGGTTGGCTTTGTTGGCGTCTTTTAGCGTAACGGTAATGTTGGTACTTACTGTGTAGCCAGTCGTGCTTTGTTTGCCATCGCTATAGTCAATATTTGGATTGACATTATAGTCAGTTGATTTGATGTCTTTATCAGAGATACCAAGCTTTTTTAGCGATGAGATTATCGCATTTACTGCTTTATTGGTATCGTTTTGCGCCTGTTCAACAGTTGATGCTGTCTTGGTTACTCCTACTACGAATGAAGCTTTGTCGGGGGTGCCTGTGGCTTCTCCTGTGCCTTCAACGGTGAAGAGGTCAGCATTTGATGTGACAGTGCTAGTAACACTAAACGGGATAGGTCCAAAAATTTTTGTTACGACAATGAGTGACAAAACGACAGATACGGTTATGAGTACCGGAGTTTTTACTTGCTTGAAGATATCATTCATAGAATTTATTCCCACTTAAAGGTTCGGGCTGCTAAGAGATACATTACCACACCCCATGCAGAAAGTCCAAGGAGATATGGCCAGGTCTCAACAAGCGTTCCCCCTTCTGTAGTAACATGGCGAATCGCTGTATTGAGATATGAAAGGGGTAAGTTATTGGCAATTGGCGTTAGCCATTTTGGAAGAACATCTGTTGAGAAAAATGTACCACTGAGTAAAAATTGAGGAAGTGTAATAAGATTTGTCAGTGGGCTTGCTGAGTTTTCGTCATTTGCAAACCCTGCTATGAAGTATCCAAAGCCTAAGAATGCAATAAGGCCAAATGAGGTAAGAATAATAAGCTCAAAGAGCGTAATGATTCCGTGTGGAAGATAGAACTTAAAGACCAGCACTCCCACAAGAAGTATAAGAATAGTTTGAATAAGCGTCATAATAAGCCTGCTGCTACCTTGGGCTAAAAGGATTGTTAAGGCTTTTGTTGGCGTTGCAAACATTCGTTTAAGAACTAAAGCCTTCTTCAGATAGATGAGCCCAAAAACCGTTCCAAAAATTGCTGTTGAAAGAATAGAAAATCCGATTTGTCCAGGAAGAGCAAAATCTATATACCTTGCTTGTCTTCCAGACACTTCTTTTAGTTCAAGAACAATAGGAGGGTTAACTATGCCACTTTCTATCAAGTTGGATTGGTCAACTATACCCCTGAGGACGCTTTGAGCCTGCGCTGTCTGAATTGCATTTGCAGAGGATGTGGTAAAGTCAACAATTTCAGTCTCGCCTTCTCTCCCTATCTGAACAATTCCTGCTATTTTTCCTTGTTTAAGTCTTTTTTCAAGAGTTTGGTAATCACTTCTTTCTAGAGTAATAAATGATGATTGTTTTTCAAGAGCAGCGATGATTGTTGAAGTAGTCTCTGCTTGAGGAGGAATGCCTAGTGTGACCTTGGAATTTCCTCCTCCGATAAGCCCAAATATACTAATAAAAACAATTGGAAAGATAAAACCAAAAGCAAAGGTTGCAGGATTTCGAGTTTGAGCCCTCAACGACGAATACGTCAGTAAAAGGTATGCCTTCCATTGTCCTGGTTTTCGAAATGCTTTACTCATAATATATATTCTTATTCGTCCCTTAGATGTCTCCCTGTAAGACTAATAAACACATCTTCTAAATTTGCTTCTTGAACCTTAACCTCTTTTTTAAATCCTGTCTTTAAAAGATCGGTAATAAGTTGCTTGGGTGTTCCAATCTTAACGATCTTTCCGTGATCCATAATAGCAAGTCTATCACATAGCTGTTCTGCTTCTTCCATGTAATGAGTCGTTAGTACAACTGTTGTCCCACTCTTTTTGATTTCACGAATCATTTCCCAAAGGTTAATACGTGCTTGAGGATCAAGTCCGGTTGTTGGTTCATCAAGAAATATGACTCTGGGATTATTAACAAGGGTTGTTGCTATTGAGAATCGTTGTCTTTGTCCACCAGACAGCTTGTTAGCATAGCTTTTTGCTTTGTCTTCAAGTTGTACTTTCTTAAGCATCTCCATGGGTTTTACTTCAATGTCGTACATAGCAGCAAACATACGAAGAAGCTCGATAAGGTTTAGCTCAGGATAGAAATTGGCTTGCTGAAGCTGTACTCCAATTCTTGCCTTTACTTCCCAGGGGTGCTCTATGGTATTGATACCATCAACAGTGATGGAGCCATCTGTTTGTTTTTGTAGTGTTTCAATGATTTCAAGGGTTGTTGTTTTTCCTGCTCCATTTGGGCCAAGAATTCCAAAAACTTCTCCTTCATGTACTTCAAATGAGACACCATCTACTGCTGTGAAATCCCCAAATTTTTTAACAAGGTTTTCAACAACAATAATCGCATTTTTTGAATCTGGTTTAGCCATAGATTTATCATACCATACGTACTATTTGTTTTTCTAGAGGATTAGACCATAGAAAATCTTCGAAACCCGTCTGAAATTGGTGAGGCTTTAAGAGGATTTTTGATCCTCCATATGTCTCTTGCCTCTTTTGTCCGAAGAACAAGAGAGAGATTTTCATTGCTATCAAAGGGCGCGTGATAGGTGTTGTTAAAGTCAATTGCCCAATTTCGAAAATATTGTTTTTCTCTTTCTGCAATTCCGATTGCCCCGACAGCAATTGCTCCTTGGATTTGTGCTGGCGCCTCGATGATAAGCCTGCGAAGTTCAAATCTTCTTGCTCCAATTGGCGTCCATATTCCAGCATCTCCCTCTTCAAGGTTGACTCCAAGCGAAGAAAGAAAATCGTTGCTATTTCTTGCATTATGCTCAAGCCTTTTTATGTCTCCAAGAGCAAATCGAGAACAGGGAGTGCAAGCTAGAAGATAATCTCTTCTATTAAATCTGGAGTCTCTCCACCACTTTTTTTCCTTTTCTGATTTCTCCTTTTTATCTTCAGCAATAAGTGCTTGTAGTTCTTGAGTAAGTGTTGCAAATTCAGAGGCAAGATCGAGACTTGTTGGAATATATGTTGGAATTTCAGCTTCTCGCATCAAGAGTGCGGAGGCATAAAAAATCAGGGATGCCCCTGAGATATGAGTTTAGATACTTTAGGCCGCTCTGTCAATGTTTATAACTTTGATGCTGCGTCTACAAGATTTGATAAAAGCATTGCAACATTAACTGGTCCAACACCACCTGGTACGGGGGTAAAATAAGCGACGGCATTTTCGATTTCCTCTTCATCATAATCCGCGTGCATTTTTCCATCGTCTCCTCTAAACATACCAACGCCAATGAGTGAGGCGTTATGGTTGAGGTCGTCTTTTGTGACAATATTTTTTTTACCAACTGCGCTTATGATAATGTCTGCGTGATTAAGGAGCTCTTTTCTCTGCTCTGTTTTGCTATCGATGAGGGTGAATGGCACTTTATGTTCTCGGAGAAGTTTCATAATTGGTTGTCCTGCTGTTCTTCCTTTGCCAAGGAGGACTATGCGTTGTGTTTGTGCCCATTTTTCAACTGAGGTATCAGCGTGTTTATGATGTTGGATTTCTTTTAAAATTCTCCATACAGCAAGTCCCACGGGAGGATCAAATGGAGAATCATCACGGAATCCGTCTACGTCTTTTTCAGCAACAGTTGACATTGTAACAGTGTGATTGTCTATATGTTCTGGCAGTGGACGCTGAATAATAATTCCATGGATAGTGGGATCTTCATTTAATGTCGCAATCAGGCTTAAAAGCTGTTCTTCAGTGAAGTTATTTTCAAAACGATTGATGGTAATTGCAGCCCCTATTTGATGAATTTTGAGCTCTTTTTGTCTAACGTAAGCCTTTGAAGATTCATCATCACCAATAAGTACGACCGCTAAATGAGGAGTGATACCTCCCTCCTTTAGCTCCTCAACTCGTTTTGCGAGGTTATCTAAAATATGCTGTGCCAATGCTTTTCCATCAATGATCATAGCGTAATTATACATTAAAGATGGGTAAATAAGTGTTTGGGTGTAAAGGGAGGTTTATTTGCGAACGATTTGTGTAGCCTTTCTTGTGAGTCCTGTTCCGAGAGGATCTCTTTTAAGCAAATGTCTAAGCCCTAATTCAAGCGCTTGATTACTTACTGCTTTTAATATGCCCCTCTGTGGATCCTTATCAAGTCCAAGAACTTTTTCAGAAGAAAGAATGTTTTCGTCTGGAAATGCAAAACCGTAATTATCATAAATTTGTTTTATTCGTTTTGTATGATAGCCAACTGTGAGGATGCCAACATTTTCTGGATTTATTCCTTTTAGCAAAGGAATAACTTGCTCAGCATTTGAAGCACTATCAATTGATGTTTCCTCAAGCTCAATTGCATCATCTGGGATTTCATCAGGTGAATAAAATGTTCTGAGATGTTGATACATGGCTCGTGCTTCTGATGGAAAACCTTCGCGCGTTTGTCCTGTTGAGAAGAGGATTTTTTTTGTTTTTCCTGCAAGATAAAGTTCTGCTGCAGCTACAGTTGATAGGATTGAGTCTCTACTTAACAAAAACTCAGGATCTTGTCGATGATCTGGATTTTTTTTCTTAATTTCTCTTTTATTCCAGTTTTTACCATGAACAATTAATATATCAAAGGGATGTGGAGAAAGACTTTCCTTAGTTTCTGACCTTGAAAGTTTGCTGGATTCTAATTCAGTCATGTTATTTCTCGATACACGTTGCGGCGACGACGCCGTCTGAGGTATTAGAAAATCGCATAAGAATTACCCCTTGAGTATCTCTTTGGAGTCGTGGAATTGATGAGATTTCAAGCTTGACTACCTGACCTCTTTTACTGGTGATTATCAATTCCTCACTTCCAGGTGGGATGATCTGAGAGACCGCTACCTCACCTGTTTTGTCAGATACTTTTGCTACTTTTACTCCCTGACCTCCTCTTTGTTGCTTTGGAAATTGAGAGACAACTGTTTTTTTACCAAGGCCATTTTCCATAATTGTTAATAACTCTGCCGTTACATCAGTTTTATCAAGTACGTCCATACTGATTACTTCATCTCCTGACCCAAGTTTTATACCTCTAACGCCGATCGTTCCTCTTCCCATAGGCCTTACTGATGTTTCTGAGAAACGAATAGCTTTCCCTTGTCTTGAAACAAGAAGAATGTCGTTGTCCCCTGTTGAAATGTTGCTCCAAACGAGCTCGTCTCCCCCATCAAGCTTAATGGCAATCATGCCATTTCTTCGAATATTTTCAAATTCACTAATTTTTGTCTTTTTGACTGTTCCTTTTCTTGTTGTAAGGAAAATATGACCTTTTTTTAAGTCTTTTGAGGTGATGACAAATGACTCAACCTTTTCACCTTGTTCGATATTAAGAAGATTTACGATTGCTGTGCCTTTACTGACACGGCTACTCTCATCTATTTCATAAGCTCTGAGTTGGTATGCCTTTCCTTTATTGGTAAAGAAAATAATATTGTCATGTGTCATCGCTGATTTAATATGTGTAATAGTGTCTTCTTCTTTCGTGGTCATACCTCTTACGCCCTTCCCTCCCCTATTTTGAAGTTGGAATGAGTTCATGGACTGTCTTTTAATGTAGCCTGTTTGTGTTAGCGTAATTACTGTTGATTCATTTGGGATAAGGTCTTCTTCTGAAAATTCATCCACTTTTCCTTTGAAGACTCTTGTGCGTCTTGGGTCAGCGTATTTTTGTTTGAGATGGGTTAGTTCTTCACTGATGACCGATAAAATTTTCTCAGGATGTGCGAGGAGATCCTCAAGATACGCAATTGTTTCTTTGATCATAGTTAGCTCGTCCTCAATTTTTTGTCTTTCAAGAGCGGCTAATCTTCGAAGTTGCATATCAAGAATTGCCGTTGCTTGGATCTCTGAGAGTTTGAACTTTTCAATAAGATTTTTCTTAGCGTCTTCTTGGTCTTTAGATCCGCGAATTGTTTGGATAACAGCATCAATATGATCAACTGCAATTTTGAGACCCTCTAGAATATGAAGTCGAGCTTGAGCCTGTCTTAATTCAAATTCAGATCGGCGTTTTATTACTAAATATCTATGCTTGAGGTATTCCTCAAGAATAATTTTTAGTGTAACGGTTTGGGGCGTTCCATCAACAAGTGCTACCATGTTTACAGGAAAGCTCGTCTGAAGTGATGTATGCTTGAAAAGATTGTTGAGTACTTTTTTGGGTGATGCATCTCTTTTAAGCTCTACCACAACTCGAAGTCCTCTTCTGTCAGATTCATCGCGAAGGTCGGTGATGCCTTCAATTTTTCTCTCCTTTGCCAGATCAGCGATCCGACTGACTAGGACAGCTTTATTAACCTGATATGGAATTTCTGTGATAATAATGGCTGATTTCCCTTGACCTATTTCCTCAATTTCTGCTTTTCCGCGAATAAGGATTTTTCCTCGGCCACTTATGTATGCATTTTTGATTTCTGCTATATCAAAAATTGCTCCAGCGGTTGGAAAATCAGGTCCTTTAACAAATTGCAAAAGCTCATCAACGCTCACATCAGCAAGCATACTTGGGGCTTTTTCGTATTGGTTTACATTTGCATCTCCAACACTCGTTGAGACCTTTGGAGCCTCTTTCATAGGAGCTTCTTCTCCATGAGAGAACGTTGTCTTCTTGATCATAAACTGGATCGCATCAATTACCTCTCCTAGATTATGTGGTGGAATTTTTGTAGCCATTCCAACAGCAATACCCTCACTTCCCATAAGAAGTAGGTTTGGAAGTCGGGATGGGAGATAGGCGGGTTCTTGGAAAGAGCCGTCGTAATTTGGAGTAAATTCCACCGTCTCTTTATCAATATCAGCCAGCATCTCCATGGAAATTGCCTGGAGTTTTGCTTCTGTATACCTATCAGCTGCAGGTGGATCGCCGTCAACTGAGCCAAAATTTCCCTGTCCTAAAATGAGTGGATAACGCATAGAAAAATCCTGCGCTAGTCGGACCAGTGAATCATAAATTGCCATGTTGCCATGTGGATGGTATTTTCCCATGACTTCTCCGACGATACGTGCAGATTTGAGGAATTTGGCAGATGGCCCAAGCCCCATCTCGTGCATGCCGTAAAGAATGCGACGGTGAACAGGTTTGAGGCCATCACGAACATCCGGAAGCGCTCGAGCAACGATGACAGACATCGCATAGTTAAGATACGATTTTTTCATCTCAGCTGAGATGTCAATTGGTTGTAATTTTCCTATATGTTGACTCATAACAAAATTAGCGTTTAGAAATTAGTATATAGTCCCGATGTCCATCGGGACTACCAACTAGTCACTAGACGCTACTTTAAAGCTTTTTTTATCGCTTCAAGTGCTGTCGCTTTATCTTTCCATTCTTTGAGCTTGACCCATTTTCCAGGTTCTAGACTTTTGTAATTCTCGTAAAAATGCTTAATTTTATTCTTGGTTGCTTCTGGTACGTCAGCAATATCTGTGAATTCTCCGAAGAGTGGATCAATTTTTTTGGATGGAACAGCAAGGATTTTGGTGTCGATTCCTGCCTCGTCTTCCATCTCAAGCATACCGATAACAACTGCCGGAATTGCTGTACCAGGTGCTACTGCATACTCAGAAAGGACCATGACATCAAGTGGGTCGCCATCGTCTGCTAACGTATTTGGTACAAAACCATAATTTGATGGAAATCGCATTGCTGTATGTAAAAAACGATCAACCATAACGATTCCTGAGTCTTTATCAAGCTCATATTTAATTCCACTGTCTTTTGGTATCTCAACGAGGACGTTAATTTCGCCTGTTGCTGGATTTTTTCCTGATGATAATTTAGTTATGTTCATTGTATATTCACCTCCTCAAGCTAATTCAAAGCTTAAAATTCAAAAATCAAAATATATAGTACCTTAATTTTTATATTTATATTTTACTTTTTGCATTAAATATCTAAGGTTGCTGTAATTGCATTGGTCTGAATGAAATGTTTTCGAGGAGGTACTTCATCTCCCATAAGCATAGTAAAGACTTGATCGGCTTCTTCTGCATCATTAATGCTCACATGCTTGAGCACTCTGTTCTCAGGGTTCATGGTAGTATCCCAGAGTTGCTCAGCGTTCATTTCTCCAAGACCCTTATAGCGTTGAATACTCACATTTGCATTCCCAGACTTCATTTCCTTTAGATAAACATCTCTTTCTTCCTCAGTATATGCATATCGAATATCTTTCCCTTTTTGAAGCTTAAATAATGGAGGCATCGCGACATAGAGATAGCCTTGTTTGATAACTTCTGGAAGATGACGATAGAAAAAGGTAAGGATGAGAGTCTCGATATGTTCACCATCGACATCAGCATCAGTCATGATGATTACGCGGTGATAGCGGAGTTTTTCCATATTGATCATATCGCCAATGCCAGCGCCAAGAGCTACGATTAAAGCCTTTACCTCTTCATGTTCGATCATTTTATCAAGGCGTGCTCTCTCGGTATTTAAAATTTTACCTTTGAGAGGGAGAATTGCCTGATATTTTCGATCTCTTCCACTCTTTGCCGACCCACCCGCTGAGTCTCCCTCAACCAAATAAATTTCAGAGAGTGCTGGATCTTTCTCTTGACAATCTCTTCAAAAAAAGTCGATAATCCTTCTTTGGTTACCTGGTTAACAAGAGGCTGAATCTCGGAATTTCCTAATTTTCCTTTGGTTTGTCCTTCAAATTGGATTCGATCCTGGGGCATTTTTATATAGACAACTGCCGTTAATCCCTCCTTGGTATCATCGCCTATGATTGAGTCTTCTTCGTTTTTAAAAGCCCCTATTTTTTTACCATAATCATTGATAGCACGAGTCAAGGCCATGCGAAATCCAGTAAGATGGGTGCCGCCATTTATTGTTGGGATAACATTGACAAAAGACTCGACATTTTCAGTGTAGGTGTCGTTATATTGGAGAGAAAATTCAACCTCCACATCCCCAACGTGTTTGTTAACGTAGATAACTTTGTGTAAAGGGTTTTTATTCTCGTTGTGCTTTTCTATCAGAGCCTTGATGCCGCTTTCAAAATAGTAATTAATCTCTCTTGGTTCCTCTCCCCTATTGTCAAAGAGGTGGAAATAGACTTTGGGTACAAGGTATGCTCTGTCACGAATTACTTTTTTGATAAATTCATAATCAAACTCAATTGTTTGATTGAAAATAGAAGCATCTGGATAAAAAGTAGTTGTTGTTCCCTGTGTTCGATCTAGTGTTATTGATAGCTTCGATTCTTTGACGACATCAACTTCTGTCTGTGGCTCTCCCCTTTTGTATTCCTGACGATACAGCTTGCCATCCCTGAGGACTTCAACCCAAAGCCAGTCAGATAGCGCGTTAACGACAGATGATCCAACTCCATGGAGTCCTCCTGATACTTTATAGGCACTTCCGCCAAATTTACCTCCCGCATGAAGTTTGGTCATAACCATCTCAAGAGCAGATTTTCCATAGCCTGGCATCACATCAACAGGAATACCACGACCGTCATCCACTACAGTGACTGAGCCATCTTTGTTAAGTAGCACCCAGACATTGCGGGCAAATCCGGCAAGAGCTTCGTCAACTGAGTTGTCAACAATTTCACGAAGCGACTCATGGAGCCCAGTTGAGTCTGTTGACCCAATATACATACCCGGTCTTTTGCGTACCGGTTCGAGTCCTTCAAGAACTTGGATTTGTTGTGCTGAATAATCAGAGGATGGGTTTTTAGCCATGAGTACGACCCAGTATAACAGTAATTTTCACGCTTTTCAACAGATGGACGAATATGGAATTTTGAGTGTATGGGAATTGTTTAAAAAAGAAGTAGATATGAAGAGTGTGAGTTGGTGGGGCGTCTTTCGACGCCCCACCGAGAACCTCGTATTTGAGGTAAAACAGTTGACAACGTTACGGGTTCAACCCTGCCTGCGCGGTCTGCGAAAAGCTAGTCGCGTTTTGACTAGCGCTCGCTGTTGACTGCGAAAACATGTTGAAGCACCGTCGGATTTCCTGACCCGACTTGGATGGGGTCATGACCCATTCGTCACGAAAGCCCATCCGTCGGAAGATATCCGCGAAGTTGGTAGTGCCACCATCGTCGATTCCCATGGCTGCGAAGATATGTTTTTCCTGCACCAGGAGATCTCGGATTACTGGCTCGACTGCTTCTGGTCGGCGAAAATTCACCGAACCTTCATCGTGACCGTCGGTCACAACGAGGCTAGATGATGTCACCGGAACACCGTTGAGCATGAACTCCTGTGCTTTAGCGATCACCGATCCCGCCAGTACAGCAGTCTGATCGTACAGAGGAGTTCCTCCGTATGGATCATAGTTGCTGCTGGTAAGTCGGATAGCCTGATCGAGCGGGACAAATGGATAAAGAACCGTCCCGTTCAAGTAGCGACAGGAAACCAGGATTCCGTCCTTGTTTTTGACGGCATTCAGAGCATCAAGGACAGAGTTGACGCCGTCTCGCATCGCCTGCGTATTGCCGGCAAAACGAATTGACGACGAGTCATCAACCAGAAGAGATACCAGGAAAACCTTGCTAGCAGTGACAGCGTCGACTGCGATACCAAGGCAACCTTGGATCATTTGCCCAACGTCTTGAATGTTGAGGCTTTGAAGCGTAGCAGGGGAGATACTCCCCTGCGAGACCGCACTCTGAAAAAGATCGTCGAGGCTTGCTGTTTGTGATTGCATTTTTGTTTCCTTCTGCTAGAGCTGGATGTTTGGCCAGCTCTCGATTGGGTCGGTTGATTTCACGACGTTCATTCCAGCATTGCGGAATCGATCCAGAGCCGCCTGGCCTTCGGGTGTGAAGTCCACATAGAAGGCTCCGGGAACGTCAGGGTTGGGTACGCAAACAGGCGAAGAGCAGTCTTCAAGGATGTAGACTGTCTTCAGAAGACTTGGGTCTTGAGCGTTGATCTCCACGAGGAAATCGTCGATCGCCCAAGCCACGCAGTGTGATAGTGCTTGTCCCCACAAGATGTTGATGACCCGTTTGTTTTTGCGTGCATGCTGTCCGGAAAGACCCATGAGACGTCGAAGAAATTCGACGTTTTTCTGAGCACCCGGAATTGCTTGACCGTCCCAGGTCGTCATCACTTCTGGTTTGAAGACCGAGTAGTGTTCGGTCAGAGGGTTTCCACCCTTGACCTCAAGCCTGTTATTGGCGCCGCGTGCCCATGCGTGGAACATGCGCATCTCGTTCATGACACCAGTCAGTTGATGACCGGGCGTTCCGAGAAGGCAGTGATCGGGCCAGATAGTCAGCTTGTAGCGTCCCGTACTTTCCAGCTGCTCGCAGTAGTAGATAAACTGCTTTTGCAGCCAGACCGGATCAACGCCTAGTTGCGCCGCCATTTCTGGATTTGGTCGGTAGTCACCCCGTCGATACTCGTCAGCCGAGATCTGCGTGTAGGGTGCAGGATTTTTGCCATCCTTATTTAGATGGGCACATCCAAAGAAGACTTGGAACACGACATGGGTGTCAAGCGTGTTGTTGATCTCTGTGATGATGCCCATGTACTTGTACATGAACGCCATAGCACGGGCTTGATCGTCCATCGCGCCAGTGCCTGATCGGCCACCCACAAAGAGTGTGCCGTAAGGTGGCGGAAAGACGAAGTCGCGTTGGTTGTCGATTGCCGTCACATTGATGATCACTTCGTCGTTGCCAACGGGTGTTAACCCGTTTTGGCCTCGCCAGACAAGTGCCGCATCCATCAACACTCGCGTATCGGGATGGGAGTAGTCAGCGAGGTAGCAATTCTTAGGATCGTAGTGCGGCGGAAGCGTTAATGGTCGAACGTATCCGGACATGGAAGTTGACTCCTTTTTCTTTCTCGATCGAAAGGCAAAGCGCCTCACGATTTAGGTAAATTTGAGCTCGTACACCTCCTTATCTGTAGTTGCATAAATGCAACCACGTCCTACAAAAAGATTGGTATCCTCCGAAACGTATGGTTCGGTGTCAGGGTATGTTTTTGCAACAAAGATCCGTTCTTGATCCACCTCAACACGGACAATACCTGTGTCTGTTGATGAATAAAGAACATTACCTGTTGCGCATTTACCTCTGATTTTTCCAAGCCATGAGTCTTCTCCGTCGTCAACTTCAATTGTTGCTTCGATCGTGCCGTTGCGGTTGATTGCCGTGCAGCGGTTAATGGTTCTCCCCTGCTCTACTGTTTTGGTAAAAAACCAGCAGTGAGTGCTTGAGAAAACACATGTCGAATCAACAAGTCGTCCGCTGATACGCAATTTAACCGAGTCATTGATTCCCTGTTGCTTTGCATCAAAGACGAATGCAACAGTAAGTTCTCCGACGCGGTAGAATCCAAACCCGAAGGTCTTTCCGACCCAAAACAAGGTCTGGTGATCCATGACATTGCCGATGGTTGTTGAGAGACCTTCTGAAAAAACTCCAAGATCAGTGGTGTCACGAAGCAGTTGACCGTTTGCTACCCAGTAACGGGTAGTTTCATTGGCATCAAAGATCGGAAGTTTGTCAAAAGAGTCAACTTGTAAGCGTTGCGGCGTCTTATCAGGAGCGATCGTGATGAGCTGTCCGTTTTTACCAAACAGCGTCCGATTGCTCTGGATTCGATACCGCATGAACGGATCAAATGACCCCTTCAGTACTGCTTCCTTGTTTTCTCTTCGATAGCTTCCATTTTCGTGGTAAAGCCATACAAGTTTTCCTCCTTGTGAGGAGGCAAACACGATGTGGCCTGTTGTCTGAAACATTCTTGTTGCTATCACGTTTCCTCGAATGGTAACTACTGCTTTTACAGCAGCAGGTGCTGCGTGAGAGCATTCAGGACAGACTGGTCGTGCGTGCTCTGCGCCGCACTTGGTGCATGTTGTCCAGTGCATTTCTTCAAGAAGACTTAAAGGGAAAATCCCTCTGTGATCTTTCTCAAAGATTCGCTGGAACATGTCTAGTAGCGGATCAGGGAGCACTCCTAAGGGAATCGCTGGTTTTGGATAGCGAACCTGAGGATGAAAAACCGTTATGCGATGCATGAGCCTTTCAGGATCGGTGAACTGATCTGCAGGAGTTTTTGGAATGTATACTCCTCCATAAGGGTCAACGAACAAAAGGCTTTGCATCAGCATAATGGAAAATGCATACCAGTCAGAGAGTTCATTGTGGGGTTTTGCAAGAGTGAAATACCCCATCTTTTCTTTTCTCTCAGCTATTGTGGTTTCCCGCATGAGAAGCGGATCACCAAAACGCTGAGTGTAAGCAAGACAGGGATACTTCCCAAACTGAAAGCTATCGACGTCAATAAAAAACCCATCAGTGCCTTTTACCAGCACATTTAGGTCATTAAAGTCGCCAATTACCACCTGTTGTCGGTGAATACCCAACACGGTTGGGTGCATATCCCGAAAGATATCCACCACTGTCTGTTGGGGAATACCCGGAATGCGAAAGCCTTTTTCAGCGTATCGCAGCAAAACCTCGGTGTCTGGCATGAAAGCCATCGTATAACCGATGATTTTATTGCCCGATGTGTCAGTGACTATTGACTGAGGTGTCACTACTTTTGATGGAAGTCCTGAGGGGAAGTCAGCAAGCTTTGTTTGCATCCTGACTAACCGTTCAGCCGCCTTTTTTTGGGCTTGAGGCAAACCATCAAAGTCTTTATGAGTAGGAGGCTTGAAGATCTTAATGGCACGATTGCTATCAAGGTATACATCCGCTTCTCCGCCCTGTCCAATAGACTGGGAGGGATTAAGCGATATAGCTTTCCCGTCAATGTTGACTCTCATTTACCCCTCCTTTCTTCTACGACCAACTATAAAAGTAGTGTCATCTGGCAAAATGCCAAATTCTGTCTTGAGCAGTGCTCTGGTCACAGGATCAAAAATATGTACTTCCTGATTGGCTAGTCGTAAAAGACGATTTGCCATATCAGGATTGAGAAAATATTGATCCTCCTCCCAAAACTGTGATAGTGGACGAACACGGGAACTTTTACCCGGAAGGGGTCTTTCTGCTGATCTTTTGAGATCTAAAACACCATCTGTACCAACCATGAAAGTATTCAGGTCGGCAAGCGGAATTTCTCGATGTACTTGGAATTTGAGCAGCTCGGGATTTTCAGTCCCGATTCTCGAATTGACCAGCTGGTACCCGATGTAGGGTGGTGCATTTCCTGGAAATGGCCCGATTTGTAAAACCTCGCCATTTACCACAATTACTCCATCTCCAAATGAGAAGAAAACTCCTCCTGTTGGAGCGATAATAAAGCCAATAGTTGTGAACAGAAAATGCATTGCAATTTGTTCAGTAAGGCTTTCGCCCATTTGCTGTGCTAGCTGATGAAGAGAAGACGTTGTGTCTCGCTCAATCCTATCCCAAAAGCGACGGTCAGTTGACCACGCTGCAGGAGATGGTTGAGTAGACCAATCTATCGTTGATTGATAGTATCGTTTGAGTTGTTTAACTAGGCTTTGTAAAATGAGTCTGGAACCAATTCTGGAACCAGATTCAGAAAATTTGGAATCACTACAGCCATCACAGACAATCCCAATGGTGAGCATGTCATCTTGGTAGATGGCTGATGCATCCTGATTGTTTTCTCCGTTTCGTCTGTGGTGAGTTCCAATTACTGACCCGTCAGCAAGCTCAAACAGCGTTCGCGTCATTGTTCTTCCTTTCCGTGAAGTACAAACAGCAATAATATGTTGTCTAACTGTTTTGTTAAAGAGCTGGCTACTGCGGGCAACGCGTGTTGCACACAAAAGCCAGAGCAATGTCGCTACCGCGAGACTGCTCCAGCCTTTTCACTTCGCGTGAAGTATCTTATAAGTCTTGAAATCTTTTTACCTGAAAATACAAAATCAAGAAAAGTAATTGTACTATAAGATAGCTTCAAAAGCAATCTAAAATAGTTGTTTGTGTAGTGTAAAAAATACACTAAGTTTTTCTTAAAAAATTTAGTCATAGTGAATTAATTCTTTGGACTTAAACTTGTACAGCATTGCTGGTCGATGATTTCCCAATTTGTATATCTCGCCTGTTGACTCGATCACATCAAGTGAGAGCATTTTTTTTCTAAAGTTTCTTTTGTCGATTTTTTCCTCAAGAATGATTTCATATGCTTTCTGCAGTTCTGAGAGTCTAAATGACTCGGGTAAAAGTGTGCCTGCAATATTGCTATAAAGTAGTTTTGACTTAATGCGCTTGATAGCTGTTTTGATGATCTCTTCGTGGTCAAAAGCAAGTTTTGACAATTTTTCAACAGGAATCCACGAAGCATGAAGGCCATTGGGAGCTTTGGAAAGATCGACACTATTGTGAGGAAGAAGTGAATAGTACGCTACAGCGATGACTCTTCCCCTTGGATCACGATTTACTTCTCCAAATGTTTCAAGTTGTCCAAGGTAGACATTTTTGATACCTGTTTTTTCATATAAAATCCTTTTTGCAGCATCATTGAGGCTTTCTTCAACAGTAATGATGTCCCCTGGAATACTGAAGTAATCTTTAAAAGGTTCCCTCATGCGTTTGATAAGGACTATTTCCAACTTACCTTTGTTGATGGAAAAAATAAGCACCTGAACTGAAACTGCTGGTTTGTCCAACTGGTCAAGATTTCTTGGTATTGCTTCATGGAGTAATGACTTAGTGTTATTCATACACTAAGAATACTCCGATTTTTAAAAATGTCAAGAGGTAAAAATATACGTGAGCCTGTTGGGAGTAAAAAGAAGAGGCGGTCCGATGTAGCATCGGACCGCCTGACTAAAATCAAATTGACAAGGAGTCGCGTTCGATACCAAGCTCATAGAGCCCAGCTTCGATTGCCCGAGGATCCCCTGATTGTTTACCAATCTCGTTGGGAATCTTAACAACATAGATTTTGCGATTGGGTTCTTGAGGACGAGTTACGTCCCAAAGCTTCATCACAATGTTGAGCTTGATAAGGCCAAGACCTGCGGAGAACCAACCGCCGATGCCGTAGTAGTCCCTCAGTTTGCTTTCGACGTCATATGCCTTGATGCTGGCAACCTTGACATCGTTAAGCGAGTTTGTGAAAGTGACTTCTTTGGTCAGCGGATCGATGTTCATCGAGCGATAGTGATTCACCATCCAGTCAATGTGCTGGAGGGATGACCCTGAGTCCTCTCGGGTCCCTCTAAAAAGGTTCGCGAAGTGAGGAGTGAAGTCTTCCAAAAATTTTGGGGTTGTGAACGTGTCAACGATCATCGTGCCCAAAATGCCTTGAAAGGCATTGTCCCAGTTGATCATGGCCATGCGATTGGCTGAGCGTATTCCATAGACCATATGAGCCTGTGGAAAAATGTGTCCCATCGTACCGATAAGGGCTATTCCAAGCTCTGCAGCAAGTGCTGCGTTACTTGTTCCCTTGAGATATCCTCCCGAGCCATTTTTAATGGCGTGGAGTGAGAGTCGTTGGACTTGCTTGTTGGGCCGTCGGCGTGTGTCCATTTCTGCGAATTTGGCCCCGAGGTCTGCAAGTCTGCGAGCTTTTTGGTATACATTTTCTTCGAAGTCCGGGTCGACCGTGGTTCCTTCAATATCGTTTACCAGCTCAGACATAATTGCCATGATTGGCGTCTCATAAGAGACGATGTCATAGAGATAGCCATGAACTTGTACATGCATGTAGCCATCCCCATCTTGATGGGAATAGATCATGTCTGGGTTTATCCGGAAATGCCGAAGGTAATCATAAAACCATTCTGGCATGTAGTCAGCTGTAGCTCGCATGTGCGCTTCAGCCTCAGGTGACAGCGTAGCCTCCGCCAGTAATTTAAGCTGCTGGCGAAACCTCTCGTTGAAACCCTTTGGAAATATTCTATTATCGCGATCGATAAGCACAAGCGTACCCTTGAGTTCGGGCTCCTGTGTCATAAATGCGTATTTCATAGTATTGGCATACCAATCTAGGTCTGCCATGTCAGTGATGATCGGTTCATCCGGCTCTCTTTTTGTTAAAAGCATTGCCTTCTCCTTATCTTTTAAAGATCGAATGTTCCACAAACGATTGCTCAGTTGTGAAAACGATTTGGAGAGTATAACAAAAAATAAAAACAATTACAAACTATAGGTTTATTATTTGGAGAAAAAGAGCTTCAAGCGTTAGTCGTGGGTTTGCGTTCGTATTTTTTAAGGTTAGGTATGTTTTTTGCAGCAAAGGAAGAATGGTGCTTAAAAATCCTTCTTTTTCAGAAAGAATTTCTTTTCGTAGTTCTTCACTTCCCAACCTTAATGAATCCTCAAGCGTTTTGAGGGTTTTCTCTTTGTCTTTGGTCATTTGTTCTGCTGTTTTAAGCGCATCAGGAATAGTTTGCATTTGCCATGTATGAAATCTTTTTATTATCTCCTTCTTTTCATCATCGCTAATTTCATGCTGTGAAGCTGCAACTGACAGTATCTGTACACGGGAAATAATAGTTGGCAATAAGTCATAGACATTATTTGTTAAAAGGAAGATAAGAGTATTTGCTGGAGGCTCTTCCAGTAATTTGAGCATCGCATTTTGTGCTGGAATAGTGAGGTTTTCCGCATTATGGAGAACAATTGCTTTGTGGTCGCCTTTGAGTGGTTTTAGGTACGCTTTTGTCTGCATCTTTTTAACATCATCAATACCAAGGGACGTGCCATCTGGTTTAATTGCAGTAATATCAAAAGATGAAATAGTGTATTTTTGACAGATTTCCTGCACTTTTTCTTCCATTAGCAAAAGATTGTTGCCGGTTATGATAAATGAATTCACAGATGCATTATACGACATTTATTTTCCTTGACACTCTCTATTGCTATTGACTACTATAAAAATAATGCCCGATCAACAACAACCGGTCGTTTCGTCGACTCCGCAACAGTCGACTGTCGCTGCTGTCCCCCAGCCTGCTGTATCTCCCGTGCAACAAGCATCGTCTCCGTCTCCTTCATCACCAACTTTTTTGGATCAAGAGGATTTATCGCTTCTTGATGCTCTTATTGTCGATGGTGCTATACGTTCAGAACAAGCAGCTGATATTAAAATGAAAAGCGCTGTTTCTGGGAAAAGCGTTGAAAGTGTTCTCTCTGAACTAAAAATTCTACCCGAGTCAAAAATTGTTGAAGCAAAGGCGCGAATACTTGGCGTTCCCTATGTTTCGCTCGCAACAACATCATTTTCTCCTCAAGCTATCAGTGTTTTACCTCGGGCAGTTGTTGAGAGATTTGCTCTCATCCCTTTTTTCTATGATGAACAAGGTCAGACGCTCTCTATCGCAATGGCAAATCCTGTTAATTTGGACGCAATAGAATTTGTCAGGCAAAAAACAGGTCTTAGCGTGAAGGCATTTGCTGCCTCCCCTACCGAAGTTCAGAATGCGATCGATCAGCAGTATAGACAGGAATTGGTAGGAGAAGTTGGCGCAGCCATCAAGGAGAGTGAGGAGTACACAGATAGAAAGAAAGCTGTTGATAGTCGAGAAATCGCACAGC
This sequence comes from Candidatus Levyibacteriota bacterium, assembly GCA_016214555.1. Classification (GTDB taxonomy): domain Bacteria; phylum Patescibacteriota; class Microgenomatia; order Levybacterales; family UBA12049; genus JACROF01. The sequence goes on along the minus strand of JACROF010000002.1, from coordinate 168,181 downwards.
TTATCAAAGAGGCACCAATTGCGAAAATAGTCTCAACAATTCTTGAATTTGCTGTTACGAGTAGGTCTTCTGATATTCATATTGAGCCACAAGAAGATCGTGTACGCGTTAGATACAGAATTGATGGCATTTTATATGACAAGTTGAGTCTTCCAAAAAATGTGCAGGAGGCACTTGTTTCACGTATTAAGATTCTTTCTGGTCTTAAAATTGACGAACATCGAAGCCCACAGGATGGAAGATTTAATTTTAAAGTCAATACGGAGGAGGTTGACCTTCGTATCTCTATTCTCCCTACGGTAAATGGAGAAAAAATTGTAATGCGTCTTCTTCGAAAGTCAGGAGGAATCCCTACTCTTGCAGAGCTAGGACTTACAGGTCTTGCCCTTAAGCATTTAGAAGACGCAATTCTTAAGCCACACGGTATTATTTTGGTGACAGGTCCAACCGGAAGTGGAAAAACAACTACCCTCTATGCTGTTTTGTCTAAGCTTAACACGCCAAAAGTAAATATTATGTCTCTTGAGGATCCAGTCGAGTATCAAATTGCAGGAGTTAATCAAGTTCAGATCAATCCTGCTGTTGGACTCACCTTTGCATCGGGTCTTCGTGCCTTTCTTCGTCAAGACCCAAATATTATTTTAGTTGGAGAAATTCGTGATAAAGAGACAACAGATCTTGCATTGCAGGCAGCGCTCACTGGCCATTTGGTTTTTTCAACCCTTCACACACAAACCGCCTCAGGTGCGCTTCCTCGTCTTATTGATCTTGGTGCAGAGTCATTTCTCCTTGCGTCGACTATTACAGCAATTGTGGGTCAAAGAATTTTGAGAAAAATTTGCCCAACGTGTAAAGAGTCATATGCTCCCGCTCCTCAGGTTTTGCAGACAGTAAAACAGGTTTTGGGCAGGTTGTATACCTACAACGATGCTGATGTGAGATTTTATCGAGGCAAAGGTTGTAATGATTGCGGCGGATCAGGATATAAAGGAAGAGTTGGTATTTATGAGGTGCTACCAGTGACAGAAAAAATAGGACAGCTCATTTTAGCCCATCCCGACAGCGCAAGTATAGAAAAAGAAGCAATAGCTGAGGGCATGACGACTATGATGCAGGATGGTTATCTCAAAGTGCTCAAGGGAGTCTCAAGTGTAGAAGAAGTTCTACGCGTTGCAAAGGAATAATATGGTAATTCAAGAATTATTATCATTAACAATTAAAAATAATGCGTCTGATCTGCATTTGCTTGTTGGAACTCCTCCTGCGCTTCGAATCGATGGGTCATTGAGGTATTTGACAAGTTATCCAAGCTTGACTAAAGAAATTATTGAAGAGCTCGTATACTCACTCATGACACCTGAACAGAAGGAACTGCTACTTGCGAATAAAGAGATCGATTTTTCTTTTGGACTTGGTGAAACGACTCAGAATGACTCAGGGAGATTTCGTATTAATGCATATTTTCAGAGAGGACACTTGGCTGCTGCCTTTCGTTATCTACCTCCTGTTATTAAGACTATTGATCAACTGCAATTGCCAAAAGCTTGTCATGATTTCGTTAATATGCGTCAGGGTTTTGTGCTGGTCACAGGCCCAACTGGTCATGGAAAGTCAACAACTCTTGCGGCGATTATGAACGAAATCAACCTTACTAAATCTGCGCATATTTTAACGATTGAAGATCCTATTGAGTATATATATCCAAGAGGAAATAGTATTATGTCACAGCGCGAAATGGGAAGTGATACGCATTCGTGGTCAATGGCACTTAAATCAGCTCTTCGAGAAGATCCAGACGTTGTGTTGGTTGGTGAGATGCGCGATCCTGAGACGATGCAGGCAGCACTTACCATCGCCGAAACAGGTCATTTAGTATTTGCCACTCTTCATACCAACTCAGCAGCTCAGACTATCGATAGAATTGTCGATGCTTTTCCCGACCATCAAAGATCTCAGATTAGAGTGCAGTTGGCCGCAACGCTTCGTGGGATTATATCTCAGAGACTTATTCCACGCATTACTGGAGGGAGGGTGCTAGCTGTTGAGATACTTTTGGGAAGTTCTGCAGTCTCAAGTAATATCAGAGACGGAAAAACTCATCTCATTGATTCAGCAATCCAAACCTCAAAAGATGCAGGCATGGTAACTCTTGAGGAGTCACTGACTGTTCTTGTTCGTTCCGGACAAGTTAGCCTTGAAGTTGCAAAAGGCTTTGCCAATCATCCTGACGAATTAGCTAGATTGGTTGGATAAGAATGAAAATTGTTTATAAAGCCGTGAATGATCAAGGAAAAGCCGTCAGAGGACTTGTTGAGGCAAAAGATCAACAGGAGGCGGCTGTTTTTTTGCGAAAGCAAGATTTGTTCCCTATTACCTTGAAGGAATATAATCCCTCCCGTTCTCTCAAGTCACTCTTTATTCGCAAATCAGCCTCAACTGACCTCGTTTTTTTTACTAGGCAGCTCTCATCAATGCTCAGCTCAGGCTTGACACTTATGCAGGCACTGCAAATTTTAAGAGGTCAAGTCCAAAACCCTGCAATGGCTGAGGTAGTTAACGGTCTTATTGCCAGCATTGAGGAAGGAAAATCTTTCTCCCTTGCTATTGCGAAATACCCTCAGGTTTTTTCACCGATTTATGTTTCTTTAATCCAAGCAGCAGAGTCAGCTGGGTTATTGGACAAAATTCTCCTAAGGCTTGCTGACAACTTGGAAAAACAACAAAAATTAAAAGGTATGATCAAGTCCGCACTCATGTATCCTATTATTGTTATTATTTTAATGGTCGCTGTTATGACTATTATGATGATTTTTGTAGTGCCTCAGCTAACCGTACTCTATGAAAATCTCGATATTCCTCTCCCTTTGCCTACGCAGATTGTCATCGGATTATCAAATGCAACAATTAATTTTTGGCCTTTTGTTCTTGGTGGAGTCATCTTTTTTGTTTATTACTTCCGAAAGTGGAAGAAAACGCCTCGTGGTATGAAAATAATTGACGCACTTATTCTCAGGATGCCAATTTTTGGAAAGTTAGCAACACAATCTATTATGGTCGAATTTGGAAGGACATTTGGCCTCTTGGTTGGTACAGGATCGTTGGTAGTTGAATCTCTTAACCAGAGCGCTGATGTTGTAGGAAACATTTATTATCGAAACGCCATCAAGGAAGTGGGAAAAAAAGTCGAAAAAGTAGTAACTATTGGAGACGCGATGCTTGCAGAGCCGCTCTTTCCTCCTATTATTGTAGAGATGACAAAAATTGGTGAACAGACTGGTAAGCTTGATGATTCACTCACTAGGGTTTCCGAATATTTCGAACGAGAGGTTGAGCAGACAGTCAAAGCGTTAACAACAGCTCTTGAACCATTTATTATGATTATTTTAGCACTTGGCGTTGGATTTTTGGTAATTTCTGTTATTACGCCAATTTATAATTTAATTTCGCAAATTCAGTGATAGCAATTTTATTTTGGCTTCAAAAATTGTTATTTTTAGTACTTGACAAACATTTTCTTTCCTGCCAATAATTGATTTAGAGAACAAATATGACGACTGCTCGAAAAACATTACAAAAAGGTTTTACACTCATTGAACTTCTCGTTGTTATCGGAATTTTAGGTATCCTCGCAACTGCACTTATCGCAACAATTGATCCTTTTGAGCAACTAAAAAAAGCACAGGATTCAAATGTTAAAAATAGTATGGTCGAGTACCTCAATGCAAATCTTCGCTATTTCACTACCCACAATGGTATGCCTTGGGCTGATACAGCAAATGCTGGTGGCGGCTATGCAGGATGTAGTGGAAATGATGGAAGCGCATCTGCAGATACGTTAGGTGGTGCTGGATCTACTTGTGTTAATGCGCTTGTTGCAGATGGTGAATTGAAACCAACCTATACTACAGCAACCAATATTACTAAAGAGATCGTTGTTTTCGGAAATTCAAATACTATTACTGCATGCTATCAACCTCAATCAAAATCAGGTCAAAGAGATATCAATACACATTATGACGCAACAGGTGTAAGTGTAGCTGGCTGTATCTCTGAAACTAGCTCTACTGGAGCAACAAATTGTTACTATTGCGCTCAACTCTAAAGAAAATATTGCCCATCTATAGAGCGATCCCCATCGCTCTTTTTGTTTGTGTTCTGGCTCTTTATCTTCATAATTTATCACCAAGTGTTTATGGTGGCGATGTAGGAGATCTTGTGACCTCTGCGGTAATACTCGGAGTCCCTCACCCTCCAGGATACCCTCTTTTTACCGTTCTTGGAAATCTTTTGGTACACATTGGGCCTTTTTTTCACATGACACCTGCATATATGGTTGGAGTTGTTTCTGCTCTCTCTGGAGCTTTAGCTGTTTTTGTCTATTTTATTCTTATTCAAAAGTTGACAAGGAGCACACTTATTTCTCTTATTTCCTCACTTACCTTGGCTACAAGTTTTTTGTTTTGGTTTTATGCAGAAATCGCTGAAGTTTTTGAACTGAATAATTTTTTTGCAATTTCACTCCTTGCCCTCTCCTATTTTTATCGCGCGAAAGGGAGAATTGTATATCTCTACGCCCTTTCTTTTGTTGCTGGCTTGTCTCTTACCAATCATCATACAATCATATTTGTTTTCCCTGGAGTATTACTGATGATAGGTACTCAGCTGTGGAGAGATTTTAGGCTGCACAAAAGAATATTACTGTATGTCATTATCTGCACACTTGTAGGATTTTCGGTTTATTTTTACCCATTTTTAGCCTCATCAAAGAGGCCACACGTTGATTGGGGAAACGTCACGGATCTGCAATCATTTTTGGACTTACTTCTTCGGAAAAAATATGGCACTTTCCAGTTGGCGCTTTTTCATGGAGTAACTCTTGAAGCAAGACTTGTCGTATTTAAAACCTACCTTATTACTCTCCTAACTCAGCTGACGATTCCTGTGGTTTTTTTCTGTATACTTGGTTTCGCTTCCCTTTTAAAAAAAGAAAAAGTAGTAGCATTATCATTTTTTTTATCCTTTCTAATCTCAGGACCAGTGTTTATTTTATATGCGGGATTTTACCTAAGTAACAGTTTTTATTTTGGTATTTATGAGCGCTTCTTAAGCATCTCATCGCTTATCCTTCTTCTATTTTTCCCTTTTGGAGTCCTTATGTTCACTAAAGCATTACTGCGTTTCTTTACCAAAAAAGAGTATCTTTATCTTTTTCAAGCAATTTTTCTTTTGATACCAATTATGCTTTTTTCATATAATTTTCCAAAGACTAACCTATCGCAACTTACCTCAGGTGATGATCTTGGGAAAAATTATCTTGCTGTTTTGCCCAAAAACTCACTCCTTTTTCTTTCAGGAGATACAAATCTTTTTAACACATGGTACATTCGTTATGCGCTAAATTTTAGAAAAGATACGGAAGTATTTAATGGGTTAGGTCCTGAGAAAGTCGTTGAGAGATACGGGAAGAGTTATGGATATACAAAGCGCTCCGAGTTTTTTCCCCTTCTTGAGAAGATGGATAAAGATCATCAGATTTTTTCAGATATTCGTTTTAGCGACAAAACTCTTTCTGGGAAATGGGTACCATATGGTCTTTATTATGAGTATCGGTCTAAAGATGAGAAGACATTATCTTTTGAAGAGTTTTTAGAAAGAACAGAAAAAATTTGGTCCCTTATGAAGCTGCCAAGCGTTAGTGAGATGTACGCAAACGCACTTGTTGTGACTGGAAATTATTTCCTATCTGAGTACGAAAATCTTGATCTGGCAATGACTTACTATAAAAAAGCGCTTGCTGTAGACCAACAATATGCAAAAGCCTATGCAACAATCGGGGCTTTGTACCTCACCAATAAGAAAAATTGCATCGACGCAATTCCTAACTTGAGAAAGGCAATTGACCTTTACCAATTTGATAAAAAATACTATCTATTACTTGCTTTGTCATATGATGATTGCAATGCTTCAAAAGAGGCAAAAGATCAACTTAGTCAGACGTTTAAAAAATATTTTGGAGTTAGCTTGAGTGACTCAATCAAACAATACAATAAGGAAGAGAAATGAAAGAAATCAAGCAGCTTTTTATTACCTATGGCTTAGTAAAAATAGTAATTTTTTCTTTTATTATTGGTTCGTCTTTTCTCCTACCTTATGCTAAGGATAAGTACGAAAGCAATTTTATTTTTCCACAAAACGAAAAACATTCTATCTTTTCGGGACTGAAAGCTTGGGATGGTATGCACTACCTTTATATAGCCAAGAATGGATATGGCAAAGCAAGCATATCAAATCGATTTTTCCCCCTCTACCCTCTTACCATTGTAGGGATACATGTATTTGTGCCAGATTATCTTTTGTCAGGTCTTATCAGCTCAACAATTTTTTCTTTTTTCGCATTACTTATATTCTATTTACTCACAAGGGAGCTTTTTGATGAAAACATAGCATTCAAAGCATCATTATTTTTTATGGTATTTCCAACTTCTTTTTTTATGTCACTTGTATATTCAGAAGCACTTTTTATATTTCTTGTACTTTTTCTTTTTTATTTTTTGCATAAAAAAAACTATCTAATCGCAGCGTTTAGTGTATTTTTTTTAATTTTTACAAGACCGGTCGGTATTTTAACTATTATTCCATTACTGCTTTTTTACTTATTTGATAAGAAAAAGAAAAAGACTGTGCTTCGTCTGCCAAGTTTTGCAGATCCAGTTGATCTTACTTTTTATCCTCAAGCTCTCGTTTTTCTTATCCCGTTACTTGGTGTCTTTTTTTATTTTTTATTTATGCAAATGACAACAGGAAATTATTTTTCAGGATTTCAAGATCAATCAAGTGTGATAAGTAGTTGGAGATTGGAAAATGCCATTAATCCGATTTTTTTCCTCAAAAACTTGTTTTCTCCCCATCTACAACCTCATTCGTACTTAGATTCTTTTTTGGACAGAATGTTTTTTGTAATTTTTCTTATATCATTACCTTTTATCTATAGGTTTTTCAATAAAACTATTTTTATTTACTCAATTCTGTTAGGTTTTATTCCGCTATTTGGAAGTTTTATGTCATATATGAGGTACTTATTGCCTGTTTTTCCTCTTTTCATACTTATGGGAGTTCTCACAAACAGTAAAAAATATTCATTGTTGTTTTTCCCTTTGTTATTTCTTTGCTACTCATTACAAATTGTTTTTATTATTCTCTACGGGCTTAATTATTGGGTTTCATAGTATTGTTTATCAAAAATATCTACTATACTGAGTGTATGGAATTACTTCCTGCAATTTTTTTTGGTATCACTGGGCTCTTTTTTGGAAGCTTTTTTCTCGTTATTGCTCAGCATGCTGCAACTGGCAGATCCTTTGTCATGGGAAGATCAAAATGTGATTTTTGCTCAAGAGTTCTTTCATGGAGCGAGCTTATTCCTGTTATTTCCTTCGTATTACTTAGAGGGAAATGTAAGCATTGCAAGAAAAAATTGTCTCTTTGGTATCCGATATCTGAGTTGATTACTGCTTTTGTTTTTCTGAGCATTGCTTTATATGTAACCTCACTTTTTCCCATGATAGTCCTGTCGATTATAGCTTCTTGCTTGTTAGTAATCTTCTTTTCAGACAGAGAGTTTGAGATTATTCCCGTTCAGTTTGTTTTGCTTGCATGTCTAGCAGAGCTTGTGATGCTTTTAGCAACTCCATCTTTGCTTTTAAATCATTTTCTTTCTGGATCTGGTGCGGCCGCATTTTTTTATGCCATTTATCTTGTTACAAAAAAGAGAGGAATGGGCTTTGGAGATGTTATTTTTGCGTTTTTAATGGGATTTATTTTAGGTTTTCCTTATATAATTTTTGGTCTTTACCTATCTTTTCTTAGCGGGGCATGTATTTCCTTACTCCTTGTTGCTCTTAAGAAGAAAAAGCTGCACGGTGGAACAGTTCCCTTTGGGCCCTTTCTTGTCTTTGGAACTTTTATTATGATGGTATGGGGTGAGCATATTGCTTACTTTATTTCAAAATATGTCGGTTTTTAATATCAAAACATTCCGTCAGCGAGTTTTAGGTTTTACTCTCGTTGAACTTTTGACGGTTATCACTATTCTTGCAACTCTTATTTATCTTAGTCTTACTTTTATTAATCCTGTAAAACAACTTGATAGAATCCATGATGCTAAAAGGAAAGAGGATGTTGCGCAAATTAAAATTGCCCTTGACCTTTACTACAATGATAATGGATGTTACCCAGCATCTCTTGATTTTGGACAACCCTGGATTGAAAGTAGCGTCACTTACATGAGAAGAATTCCTCAGGACAGTCAGTGTTCATCTGATCCGACAACATGTTATATTTATCAACATTCAGGATCAACATGTCCCGACTGGTCAGTTTTATTTTCAAAACTAAGCACTACTCCGTCAACAAGCGCATGTATCCTTTCCTCACTTTCTAGCTGTGTTCCTGTGGATTTTGATAGTACGTGGGCGTGTACCGTTTTGGGAAACGTTGATTGTACTTATCTTTCATCACTAAGTCTGTCAAATGGTTCAATCAACTCAGTAACGCCAACGCCTACCGTTGTTACATCTGTAACGCCTCTACCAACTCCAACACCCACTCCTGAGAGCTGCCCTGTTAAAAATTATTCTTGTACAGGAAATCCAACTAGCTGCAACATCGTTCCTGGAGGAACAGGTACATATTGCACTGAAACATGTGGTGGTGCATGTCAGAGGTAGATTGAAATTCATGGTAATTAACTCTACTATTAAAGTATGAAGAGAGGCTTTACGCTCATAGAACTTATCCTGGTTGTTGCAATTGTTGGCATTTTTACTACAGCGATTTTAGCAGTCGTGAATCCTTCTCAGCAGGTACTTAAAGCAAATGATGGCAGAAGAAAGTCAGATCTAAGTCAAATTCAAAGAGGTCTTGAGGCTTACTATCAAGACAATGGGAGATATCCATTGGCTTCAGGGCAAAAGATTTATACAACTGCCTTGATCGATTGGGGAACTTCATGGCAGCCATACATGAATGTCCTGCCTAAGGATCCAACCAGCAGTAGGCAATATATTTACTATGTTTCCTCAGATGGACAAAGTTATGTTGTCTATGCTAGTCTGGAAAGAGGAACCGTTGATCCACAGGCATGTAACGGAGGTTCAGCTTGCGCCACGATAGCAACGTTTGGAATTTCCGCAACAGCATGTGGAGGTACCTGTAATTATGCTGTTTCAAGCCCGGATATTAACCCCTAACGTTACCTCTTTTAAGAAAGGCTTTACTCTCATTGAGCTTCTTATTGTTATTGCAATTATTGGCATATTAACAACCTTACTTACTGCGAATTTTGTCGGTGTGAGGCAGCGCGCAAGAGATACACAAAGAAAATCTGATATCAGGCAGATTCAATCTGCTCTTGAGCTTTTTCGGTCTGACAATGCAAGATATCCTGTGAGAACCGTAACATATCGTATCAACTCGGGAACAGTTTGTATGACTTCTGAAGCTTTTACATATAACTCAGTGACGTACATGAGTAAAGTTCCTTGCGATCCTTCAGGAACAACAGGATACAACTCAGGAAATTATTATTATGTAAGCGATGCCAGTGGATTGACTTATACGCTCGCAACATGCCTTGAAAATGCAAATGATAAGGATACTTACTCAACTTCTTCAGCGCCATCCCCTTCTGGAGGTACTTGTTCTTCAGGAAAATATTATGTTGTTAATAATCCATGAAGTATCGATCACTAGCCTCTTTTAAGAAAGGCTTTACTCTCATTGAGCTTCTTATTGTTTTGTCAGTAATTGGTATCATATCAACTGTGAGTATTGTTTCTTTTGTTTCATACAATAAATCCTCTGTTTTGAAGCAAGCCAGCCTAGATGTTGCATCGCTTCTCCGGGATGCCAAGTCTAGAACACAGTCTCAACGTAAGCCGTCAAGTTGTACTGGAACTCTTATTGGATACCGAGTTGATATATGTGGGCTTTCAACATCAAATTGTTCAACGGCGAACACATACCGCCTCTCAATGGTTTGCTCTGGGAATACTACTGTGCTTTCTACAAAAAGTTTGCCATCAGATATTAGCTTTTCTTCAAGCAGCACCTCCCCATCATTTTTATTTCAAGTACTCTCAAATGGCGTAACTGGTTCTGGTTTTGTAAGAATTAGCGGATACAACACAACACAAGATATTACTGTTGGATCGGGGGGAACAGTGACTATAAATTAGCTATGAAAGGTCAAACAATTGTTGAGGTAATGGTCGCATTAGGAGCTGGAGCAATTATCTTAGCTGCTATGTCAGTTATTATTCTCAATTCACTAAAAAACTCAACACAAAGTTCTCAACAGGGAAAAGCAGTTGATTTTGCTCAAGAAGGGCTGGAGATTGCAAGGCAAATGAAGAATAATGACTGGGGAACCTTTTCAACTCTTAGTGGTAGCTACTGCGTTGCTTCCTCTTGCACTGCTATTTCAACGAGTGGTTCCACTTGCGGTCCTAAATCATCTTCTTGCCCAGTTAATATAGACAATACCTACGTAAGAGAGGTTACTGTTACGCAAAATTATTCAGACTGTCAGCCACAGACACCAGTGTCAGGTGTAACCTATTCAAAGGTAGTTTCTACAGTGTCATGGAACGATACTTCTTGCAAAGATAGTTCAAATGTCTATTGCCACTCAGCACGACTGGAAACATGTCTTTCAAATTTTGGAGGGAGACCTGCTCCATGAAGAAAAAAAAATTAGTTAAGGGATTTACCCTTGTTGAGCTTTTGGCAGTTATTGCAATAACAGGTGTTGTTGGAACGCTGATGTTTGGAATTTTATTTACCACTCTTCGCGGGGCTAGCAAATCAGATTCGATGGGCACAATTCAGAAAAATGGAGATTTTGTCATGAGTCAGATCTCTCGTACAATCCGTTTTGCTTCTGCTCTTGATACTCCTTCAACGTGTTATACTGCTCCAACCCCAACGCCTGTGGTAAATTCATCAATTACTGTTTTGGATGGGAGTAATAGAAAAACCACTTATGCTTGTGATACTACTGCAGGTACCATATCTTCAAATTCTGCAGTACTACTTGATCCAAATGAGGTTGTTGTTACAGCATGTTCCTTTTCATGTCAGCAGCTTACTCCCAATGATTTTCCAACATTTACTATAGTAATAACCCTTAACAAGAAAGATAATAATTCACTTTCAGAAAATAATTCAGCATTAACTTTTCAAACAAGCGTAACCATGAGAAATGTTCGATAGGAGTTTTGTTGACATAATTGTTGCCTGCTTGTTACGATAGAAGGAGCCTATGCAATTTCCTCCCAATCCCCAAAAAGGGCAAATTCTTCTCATTGTTATTCTTGTGATGGTGGTCACACTGACTGTGGGACTTTCGGTTGTCTCACGGAGTATTACCACTCTTCGTATCACAAAAGAAGATGAAACATCGCAAAGAGCATTTTCTGCAGCGGAGGCAGGTATTGAAAAAATTATTAATTCATCCAACTCATCAGTTACTGGAAGTCTTACCAACGATGCGTCATATACAACATCCAAAAGTACCATTTCAGGATCATACTTGCCAATAAATGGACTTAATGCAGTGCCTAAAAATGACGGAGCGGATGTTTGGCTTTCAACGTATCCCAACTATGCTTCCCCATACACAGGAACAGTGACAATTTACTGGGGTCAAAATAACGAAGTATGTAGTGGTTCATCATCAAATACTCAGGCTGCGCTTGAGGTAGTTGTTCTTTCTGGAGCTGTGTCTTCGCCAGTATCAACGCACTACAGCCTTGACCCATGTCCGTCTAGGGCTGCAGTAAATAATTTTACAACAAATTTTTCATCAGGCTCAGTAAATGGAAAAACTTATCCACACACCTATGCGATCTCTGTTACGAATGGTCTTTTGATGAGAATTATCCCTATCTATGCATCAAGTATCATTGCTGTAAATGGAAGTGTAGCATTGCCATCTCAAGGCGAGTCAATTACATCAACTGGAACATCAGGCGAGACTGTTCGAAAAATTATTGTGACAAAAGGTTATCCAAGACTTCCTGTTGAATTTTTCCCATCAGCAATTTTTTCACATTAATATGAATAGTTTTGGACTTGACATAGGAGCAACATCAATGAAGCTCATTTGGTTGCAGAAGCAGAGATCAGGGATGATGCTAAAATCTTGCATGATGACCGTGACACCTGCAAAAGGAATGTTTTCAGAATCGCCTTTTGATCAGGAGGCAATGGCACAGGCCATCCAAAAATTGATGATCGATGCAAAAGTAACGATCAAAAACGTGAATGTTGCTCTTCCTGAAAATCAAGTTTTCACTAAAGTTATTGAAATGCCCGAACTCTCAGACAAAGAGCTTTCATCTGCGATTTACTGGGAAGCTGAGCAGCATATTCCAGCTCCTCTAAAAACTATGGCACTTGATTATAAAGTGGTGAAAAGGAATATTTCTGATCAACTTAGTTCAAAAATGCAGGTTCTCTTGGTTGGTGCTCCCAATACACTTGTTCATAGATATCAACAGATTTTTGAGATGACAGGACTAACAATCACTGCGATTGAGACAGAGATTATCTCAGTTGTCAGAGCACTTGTACCCTCTAATGCTGCTTCAGTACTCCTTGTTGTCAATATTGGAGCGTTGAGTACTTCGCTTGCCATTGTCCAAAATGGGATTGTGGTTTTTACATACTCTGTCCCCCTTGGGGGATTGGCTATGGATCGAGCGATAGCATCAAATTTTGGTTTCACACCAACGCAAGCTGAGGAATACAAAAAGACATACGGAATCAATGACCAAAACTTAGGGGGTAAAATTAGTCAGGCATTGCAGCCGATCTTGTTAAGTATTCTTTCTGAAATCAAAAAAGCAATCGCCTATTACGCAGACAAGAATAAAAATGACAATCCTCTTTCGCAAGTTATTCTCACGGGTGGTTCTTCGCTTTTACCTGGGATTGATCTTTTTGTTGCTCGCAATACAGGGCTTGAGACCATCATCGGAAATCCATGGAAAATTCATCAAGTTGCGGGTATCTCTCCTGAATTATTAGAGCAAGGTCCTCGATTTTCCGTCGCACTTGGACTGGCGATGCGAACTGATGAATAACGAAATCAATTTACTTTATAGCAAAAAACAGCAAATACTTAATGCATCTGCATCAAGAGCAAGAGTAGTAAGGATGGGTGCTGTTGGTCTCCTTTTTTTGGTTGGTGCTACTTCGGTGGTTTTGTTTCTCCTTGTTATCTCCTCCCCTCTCCCTTCCTTAGCTGCTAAAGAGAAAGAATTAGAGAATACGTTGAAAACATCAGATGCTAAGATTGTCAATGTAACACTCGCTGTTATTAGGTTGTCTGATGTAAAGACTATTATCTCAAAAAGATCCCATTACGGAGATTATCTTCAAGCGCTAAGAGACATATTGCCAGCAGGAACTGATTTGACAGAGTTTACTGTTGAAAAGGAAAGTGTCAATATTACGGTGAGTTCTCCATCACTTGAATCTATAGAAGAGTATTTTTTGTCACTTTCAAAGCTGGTTGAAAAAGGAACACCCTTTCAGCGTGTATACGTCAACTTGCTGGAAGCTGTAAAGGATCAAGACCAGCAAATTAAGTCTTTTCAAGTAAAGTTAACATTGTATTTTTAATATGCTTAATGAACTAAACAATATTAGATCGCTTGAAGATATACGGATTCTTTATTTCAAGTACAAAGATGCACCTCAATTTTCTCTTGCCCTAAGTGTTCTTATTGCAGTTGTCGTTATAGTGGTTGTTGGTAAGTTTGTTATGCCTCAGATTGATCGATGGTTTTCAATACAAAATGAATTAAAGGCAACCAATGACAGGATAGATACGCTCCAAAAAAATATTTCCTTGGTTAACTCACTTAGTGATCAAGTTATTGCAACTGATTATGATCTTGCGAAAAAAGCTCTTCCCTATGTCAAAGACTATACGTCAATTATTAACACCATAAATTATCTTGCTATTTCATCTAGTGTTTCTCTTGACGACTATACTTTCCAGGTTGGAAATTTATCAACAACCTCAGCAAATCTTTCACCAGAGACAGCAATCTCTGTTAAAGTTACTATAAAAGGAACAATTGCTCAATTTCAAACTTTCTTGCAGAAGGTAAATGAGGTGTTGCCACTTGCTGAGATCGTAAATGTGTCATATAGCAACAATAGTGGTGACTTAGGTATGATCTTTTTTTACAAATATCTTCCAAAAGAAACACAAATTACTTATACTGATCCGCTACGAGTTATTGATCAAGACAAACTCCAAACAATTGAGATGCTTAAAAAGTGGGATATAACTGTCAAGGATGTCGCCTTTGATCAACAAGTAGCATCAGAAAGTGGAAATTAGGATTTATTGTGAAGATCTGGTCTGAGTGTGTCTGTTTTTTTTCGTGCCATTGCATTTCTCCAGCTCTCAATTTTTTTGTGATTTCCTGAAAGAAGAACATCAGGGACTTTATCTCCTTCAAAATCCTGAGGCTTAGTGTATTGCGGATATTCAAGGAGATAACCTTTATCATCTTTGTGAGTAAATGATTCATGAGTTGTGACTCCTTCCTTAAATACACCTGGAATCAATCTTGTAATAGAGTCAACTATTGCCATTGTTGGAATCTCGCCCCCTGTTAGGATAAAGTCGCCAAGTGAGATTTCTTCATCAACATATTTTTTAACTCTTTCATCAAATCCCTCATAATGCCCGCAAATGAAAATAAGATGTTGGTATGTTGATACATACTTTTCAGCTATACGCTGGGAGTATTTTTTCCCTGATGCACCCAAAAGAATAACTCTTTCATTTGTGTATTGTGGATCTCTTGCAGCATCAATAGCCTTTTTGACAACATCTACGCGAAGAATCATACCAATTCCTCCTCCATAAGGTGTGTCGTCGACTGTTTGATGTTGCCCCAGTCCGAATTGACGAAGATCTACATATGAAATTATTATGAGGTTTTTTTCTTGTGCGTTTTTAACAATTGAGTGAGAGAAGGCACCAGAAAACATCTCAGGAAAAAGGGTGATGATAGTTATTTTCATAGAGAGAGGTTGGTATTGGGATTTTTTTTTTTTTTCGTTGTCTGCAAGTGAGACGGAGATTCGAATGTTGTGCTTCATAGCTTTAACTTTCATAATATTTCGGATACTTCGAATAACTTTACCTTCTTTTCCAATAATTTTTCCCATATCTGCAGGATCAACGTGGATGGTAAGTACAACAACACCATCTTCTTCGTGTTCATCGATACTTACAGCTTCTTGATTGTCAACAATAGCACTAACAATAAAATGAAGAGTATCTTTCATGGTCACTTTACTATCTCCGAAACGGTTTTTGAAGGAAGTGCTCCCTGAGAAATCCAATACTTGTAGCGGTCAAGATTTATCTTTTTTCTGCTGTTGTCTGGTGTTTTTTCATACCATCCGAGCACCTCAACAGAGTCGCCATCTCGGCGACTTCTTTTCTCCTTGACGACAATGCGGAACTTTCGTTCTCCTTTTTTGCCTGTTCTTGTTAGTCTAATTACAACTGCCATAGGAAGTATTGTATCAGAAAGATGAAGGATTCTCAAGTAAATTACGCTTCTTTAAGGCCTTCTTTTTGAAGATAAGCCAGTGCTTGTTCAGCAGCTTGCTCTTCTGCATCTTGTTTTGATTTTCCAGTCCCCTCCCCTATTTGAAGCTGATTTACAAAAGCACCAATGGTAAAAATTTTAGAGTGAGGTGGTCCTTCCTCGTGAAGCACTTTATACATTGGCGAATTTTGTTTTCTTGCCTGAACAAATTCTTGTAAAAGACTTTTAGGATCCTTAAATGCTTTTTTCTCAACTATCTCTTCTATTTGTGGGAAAAGCATATCTGCGACAAATTCTCTTGCTTTTTCAATGCCTTGATCAAGAAAGAGAGCTCCCAAAAAAGCTTCAAATGAATTTGCAAGAAGCGATTCATTCTCTCTTCCTTTTGAGTCTTCCTCTCCTTTAGAAAGTTTGAGATATTGGCCAAAATTGAGCTCTTTTGCTGCTTTTGCGATGCTTTTTGTGTTTACTAATAATGAGCGAAGATTTGTTAAAATTCCTTCGTCAAAGTGAGTGTAATTTTTATAGAGATGGTCAGAAACGATAAAAGAAAGAATACTGTCTCCTAGAAATTCGAGGCGTTCATTTGACTCAATCTCATTTTTAGACTCATTTAAATATGATCTGTGAGTAAAGGCTTGGTCGAATAAATGTTGGTTATTGATCTTTGGAAGGTCTTTCATGATTTATGATATTGCCAAGGGCACCATTGATAAAGCTTGGACTAGCTTCCCCGCCAAATTCTTTGCCGAGTTCAACCGCTTCATCAATTATAACATTTACTGGCTCTTTTTTTTCGATGAGAAGTTCAAAAACTGCAAGACGAAGGATTGATAGATCAACACGATTAATTTTATCTATGGGAAATTCAGGTGCTGCTTCTTGGATTTTTGCATCAATGACGTCTTTATTTTTCAAAACTTCTTCAGCTCTGGGGGAAATGGGTTGATTGTGGAATTGAATTTTAAATAACTCTTGAACGGTGTGTTGTCTTTTGATATGTCGAGGGTCTTGTGAGGTCTTCATGTACTCTTGATATTATGCTATTGCTGGCTTATTAGTAGGGTTTTTCTTTGTGATAAATTGTGTTTTTTTATAAAAACCACACGCTGAGCAAATTGTGTGAGGAAGATGCATGCTGCCACAATTATCACACTTAACCGTTTTTGGTATAGAAAGTGAGATTGCTGCGCGTCTTTTTCCTTGACGTTGTCTTGAGTGTCTCTTTTTTGGTTCTTGTGACATGTGTGTATTGTATCTTATTTACGATCAAATCGCAACATCTAGACGTGTTACAATGGAAAGGTGAATTTATCCTTTTTTCATCTAAATATTCAAACAGGGCGAAACCTTGAACAAATTATCGATTATGTAAAGAAAGAGTCTTTTGACATTATTCATTTCCAAGAAGTTTCAAGAGGAATTGGAAGAAGAGGTAGCGATGATACCTTTGCTATTCTCAAAAAAGAACTTGGGTATCAAGGAGAGTTGGCGATTTCTTTGAGGATAAAAAATGAGGAAACTTCTTATTTCGGCAATGCAACTCTGTATAAAAATGGTTTACAAGTCAAAAATAAAAAAATAATTTGGCTTAACCCCTACGTTGAGTTCACCAGGCATGAAATTTCAATGCAAGAAGTAATGATGCGTTTTCCCCGATTGGCATTGGCGCTGCAGTTTCAGCTTAAGAAAGAAGTTTGGTTTGTTAACACTCACTTAGCATGGGGTCCGACTCCTGAGGACAAGCCTTACAAAATAGAACAAGGAAAAATTTTAAGCAGCTTCATCTCTACGCTTGAGGAGCCTTTTGTTCTTTCTGGAGATTTCAATGTTACGAAAAGCTCTCAGATTATTAAAGACCTCAATACGTTTGCGACTAATCATGCTGAGCAACTTTCAAATACTCTCAATCCACGTCTTCATAGGGTAACAAGCCTTTTTCCTCCAGGACTTGCTGTTGATTTTATCTATACCAACAAGCTATTTACGTCAGAGTTCTCATTAGTGAATGATGTTGATTTGTCAGACCATTTTGGATTAAAGATCAAACTCGATATCTGATTATTTCAGCTGTTGAATAAATTCAAATACTCCATATCCATCAACTGTTCTTCCCTCACTTTTTACTATTTGACTATCTCCTACACCCAAGATCCAAGAATAAGCTTGTGATGGTGATTTTTCTACAGTGTTGATCATTGGGTACGAAATGCGTGTATTAATAGGATCCTGAAGCGTTATTTGATATTGTTTTTGTGAGTCACTGCTTTGGCTCATTGAGCTAGATATTTGTAGAGACTTGCTGACTTTACGAATCGCATCTTCAAGAACCCCTAATTGAGAATTTTGAATTTTATTGATAGAGTTTTGAGTTTTATGAGAAGAGCCATAATAAAACGCTCCCTCTTGATCCCATGAAATCATAAAATCTGATGTGAGCAATTCAGGTGTTCCTAAAAATGAAAGATCAGAAGCATTAAACGAGTATGTTTTACTTCGGAAAACCTTTACATCAAAACTTTGATTATCAATTTGTAGTGTGCCAACCCCTTGATATATGAATTTTGTAGAACCAGGAAGGCTCTGGATGCTAATTTCACCAGACAGGGTTGGTGAGGCTAGTGAAACAATTTGTTTTTGAACCTGGACGGTTGCAATGATTTTTTTCAAATCACCTTGTGCATTTTCTATGTCATTCCACAAGCGAAGAAGAGAATTAGGGACAACTGTACCATCTTGAGTTGTGTTTGTGAGGGTGATTCTTTTCCATTCTTTGCCATCAAAGTAGCTAACTTTAGTAAATTGCGTAAAATTTTGCTGCTGCTCAAGTCTTGCAACAGAGAGCAGTAGTGTCTTGTGGGGAGATTTTTCCTCAACAGCAATATAGGCATCATCAAAATACTGTTTTCCTGGAAGAAAAGCCAAAGAGATTGTTTCTTGCATAGGCGTTGGAGTAACTGTTTCCACTACTTTTTGAGAGATAGTTGGTGACGGCTGGGCAGATTTTGTTATCTTTGGTGCATTTTTGGGCTTTGAAAAGATCGCACCCAGAAGTATCCCAAGAAGTAGAGTAGTGATAGCGATGACAATACCAACTAGAACAAGATATCTTGTTGGAAGCGTGTGTTCTTGAACGGGAACTTGTGTCTGTTGAGTTTGTAAAGTATATTCTACGGGCACAATATTAGTGTATGAGTAAATAATAACTCTGTCAATTTTTAATCAGGGCTTGAAGGGGTTATAACAAAACTTTTTACCTCTTTTGAGAGCTCTGGGAAATCATCTAGTGTTTTTTCGATGCTTTGTGCTGCATTTTTAGCTTTTTGTAGGAGGTCAAAATCTGAAAATGAAGCTATTTTGAGTATTCGTACTCCTGATTGTTTTGTCCCAAAAATATCGCCTGGTCCTCTGAGGGTGAGATCAAACTCTGCGAGCTCAGCTCCATTTTGCATATTTTCCATTGCTCTAAGTCTTGACAGGGCTTTCTGGTTTTTCGCATCTGAAAACAGAAGACAGTATGATTGTTTTTCTCCCCTCCCCACCCTTCCTCTGAGCTGATGAAGTTGCGCGAGTCCAAATCGTTCACTTCCTTCAATGACAATGATAGTAGCGTTTGGAATGTCTATCCCTACTTCGACTACTGGAGTAGCAACGAGGATCTGATATTTTTTATCACGAAAATTTTTGAGAGCCTCATCTTTTTCTTTAGCTTTTAGTTTTCCATGCAAAAGTCCCATCTTCATTTTTGGGAAAATCTCTTGTAGAGTTTCAAACTCTTTTACTGCTGATTTGACAGTCTGCATTGTCTCTGATATTTCGATAAATGGACAGATGATAAACACCTGACTTTTTGTCGTCTGAATTTGTTTTTCTATCCACGAGTAAGCATTTTGCCTTTTTTCTTCTGACACGAGCCACGTTTTGATAGTTTTTCTTCCTTTTGGCATATGGGTGAGATATGAAGCATCAAGTTCTCGGTACAGTGTTAGCATCATGGTTCTTGGGATGGGCGTTGCTGTCATGGTAAAGACATGTGGATTGACACCTTTCTCCCTGAGAATAAAACGTTGTGATACTCCAAAGCGCTGTTGTTCGTCAATAACAACAAATCCTAATTTCTTAAATACAACTGATTTTGAGACTAAAGCATGAGTACCAACAAGAACATCATAGGAATCTTCTTTCTTCATTTTTTCGCTACTTGTTACAATACCAACCTTTATTTCAAAAGGTTTCAACAATATATCTAGAGTAGCGAAATGCTGCTTTGCCAATATTTCTGTTGGTGCCATAATAGCGCTTTGAAGCCCGTTTTTTGCTGTAATGTATGCGCCAATTGCTGCAATGACAGTCTTCCCACTTCCAACGTCTCCTTGAAGAAGTCTATTCATTGGTTTTTCTTTACTTAGGTCAGATGTGAGATCGTTGACAGCTTGTTTTTGTGAGTCAGTAAGGGTAAAAGGTAAAGAGATAACAAATGCTTTCAGATCTTTTTCAGAGATCGTCAATTTTCGGGCAGTTTTGTTGCTATGCCATAGCTTCTTTCTTTCAATGCCTGCTAGCTGCATATAAAAAACTTCATCAAATGCAAGTCTGTGCCTTGCTTTTTCAACACTATCAAAAGAGGAAGGAAAATGAATTTCTTTCAGCGAGAATGAAAGATCTAAAAGTCCATACTCATTTTTAATCGTTTCTGGAAGAGGATCTGTCATGTTTTGGTGTTCTTCAAGAAGAAGTGCAATTTGTCTTCGAAGCCATTTTGATGAAACACCTGCTGTTTCGGGATAAATAGGAATAATTCGTCCCGTATGAATAAGATTATTGCTTGCCAGCTCATAATCAGGAGAAATCATGGTAAGGTTGTTTTTGAAGCGCTCTACTTTTCCTGAGACCGAGATGGAGTCGTTAAGCGCTACACTTTTAATGATGTATGGTTGATTAAACCACGTAAGGGCAATTGACCCTGTTTGATCAGCGATGATCATTTTTTGTATTGCTTTTCGTGATCTTGTGTATTCATTTTTTGCTTCAAGTATTTGCCCTTTAATAGTTACGATCTCACCTTCTTGGGCCTTTCCTATTTCAGACACAAGGGAGAAATCTTCATAACGAGAAGGAATGTGATATAAAAGATCGCGGAAGGTATAAAGATCGAGTTTTTGCAACCTTTTAGCGTACATTTTAAGGCTACGGTTGCCCGTTGAGAGTAAGTCGTGTAGTTGGGCCATGCTTAAAAAAGATAGACGAGAAATGGTAAGAATGATGAGAGAATGAGAGCCCCAAGTGCAACTGCCATAATAATGCGAAAAGCTTTTTGATGGTCGCGGATAAAATTCATAAAAAGATTATACTAGGGCTTAAGAAGTTTGACAATTTTTCTTTTACCGATTTTGATAATTCCTTGATCTTTTCCCTCAAATAATTTGTTGGGATCACTGATAACTTCATTATAGATAGTTACGCCTCCTTGAGTGATAAGTCTTTTTGCTTCTGATTTACTTTCAACAAGGTCTAATGCAACAAGAGCATCAGCAACAGAAATTTTTTCCGAAACAGAAATAGTTAATGGGATCTCTTCAATTTCTGTGGGAGTTTGTTTATTTTGTATCACAGATTCAAATTTTTGCTGGGCTGTGTCAGCTTTTTCTTGTGAGGAGAGTTGCCTGACTATCTCATGAGCAAGATTTTTTTTATGATTGATAGGGTTATCTCCTCCTTGTAGAGAGTTCTTTATCAGATCAATTGTTTGATAAGGTATTCTTGTTAGATACTCAAAACCTTTGACGATAATATCATCTGGTAAGGCCATAATTTTGCTATAGAGATCGTCAGGGTGATCATCTAAGGCAATAGCATTTCCTTCTGTTTTACCAATTTTATTGCCTGATGAGTCTGTGAGGATAGGAGTAGTCATGACAAATTTGTCTTTTTGCAACATGTGTCGCATAAGTTTTCTCCCCATTAACATATTAAACATCTGATCTGTGCCTCCTACTTCCACATCGACATTCATTGCTACAGAATCATATGCTTGCATTACAGGATAGAGAAACTCATTCATGAAAAGATCCTGCCCGTTTTTTGCTCTTTCTTGAAATAAATCCCTTTCTACTACTTGCTGATATGATAGTAGACCTGCAATTCTTAGAAATTCGATAGCGCTCATCTTTTGAAGCCAGTCACCATTATATTTAACCTCGGCAGCATTTTCTCCTTCAAAATTCAAAATTTTCCCAGCCTGATCTTTATATGATTTTGCATTTCTAATTACTTCTTCATGTGAGAGCATTTTACGCGTAGAGCTTTTCCCTGATGGATCACCAATCATGCCAGTAAAATCACCTATAAGGAAAATGACGTGATGGCCTAGTTTTTGCCAATCGGCTAATTTCATCAAGCCTACCATATGTCCTATATGAAGCTTATCTCCCGTTGGATCAAAGCCTTGATAGATGGTTAACTTTTTTCCAGAGCGCAATAACTTTTCGAGTTCTTCTTTGCTTGGGTAGATTTTATCTACTCCACGGTTGAGTAGTGTTTGTATCTCGTCCATAGCACGAGTATAGCATATTTTTGTGTTCTTTTAGGTATTTGCTATAATAATTATCATGCCTGATTTTCACTCAAGGCGCAGGAGTCGTCTTCATAAAGGAATAAGAATTCCTTCTTTTCTCTCTTTTAAAAATGCATCTTTTTGGAGTAGAGTTACTCGTCTCATGCTTTATGCTTTTATTGCTGGTGTTGTCATTGTCCCCCTTCTTTTTCTTTGGTATAGCCGTGATCTTCCAACGCCTGGAAAATTGGTAACTTCAAAATATAAAGATGCAACAAGGATTTACGATAGAAATGGTGAGCTTCTTTATTCTGTGTATCAAGATGAAAATAGAACATACGTCAAAATTAATGAAATTCCAAAATATGTCAAACAAGGTACTATTGCGATTGAAGACAAAGATTTTTATAAAAATAATGGGTTTTCAATTATTGGAATTTTTCGTGCATTTGCTCGCTCCCTTCTCTCAGCTCGTATAGCTGGAGGAGGCTCGACCATTACTCAACAATTGGTCAAAAATGTCCTTCTAACATCCGAAAAGTCTCTTCCTCGTAAGATTAAAGAATTGATGCTTTCAATCCAGGTTGATAATAGATTTTCAAAGGATCAGATTTTGGAAATGTATCTCAACAATATTCCTTATGGCGGAACAGCAATTGGAGTTGAAGCTGCTGCAGAGCAATATTTTGGTAAAAAGGCAAAAGAATTAA
This sequence comes from Candidatus Levyibacteriota bacterium, assembly GCA_016214555.1. Taxonomy (GTDB): domain Bacteria; phylum Patescibacteriota; class Microgenomatia; order Levybacterales; family UBA12049; genus JACROF01. The sequence goes on along the minus strand of JACROF010000002.1, from coordinate 145,274 downwards.
ATCTTGCAGAGTCTGCATTTTTAGCAGGACTTCCCCAGCTCCCTTCACTCTATACGCCATTTAGTGGCAATAAATATTATATAGATCGAACAGATTCAGTCCTCAAGAGAATGGTTGCAGATAAATACATCACTAAAGCTCAAGCAGAAAAGGCATTAACTGAGATTAAAAATTATCAATTTACTCAGCGAGCAGCAAATCTTAAAGCTGCACATTTTGTGATGTATGTTCGTCAGCTTCTTGGTGATAAATTTGGGGATCAAATGGTTCAGAACGGTGGGCTTCAGGTGACAACAACACTTGATATTAAAATGCAGGAAAAAGCAGAGGAAATTGTGAAAGATGAAATTGATAGTCTTAAAAAATACAAAGTAAGCAACGGTGCTGCTCTTATTTCAGAGCCAAAAACAGGTGAGATTTTGGCTATGGTTGGTAGTAAAGACTATTTTAGTGAAGATATTGATGGCAATTTTAATGTAGTAACTCAAGCTGATAGACAGCCTGGGTCATCGATGAAGCCTATTATCTATGCGAAAGCTTTGGAAAAAGGATATACAGCCTCAACAATGCTCATGGACACCAAGACTGAATTTGTTACTGACGGTTCATCTGAGCCTTACAACCCTGTCAATTATGACGGGAAGTTTAGAGGGCCTGTCCAGATGCGTTTTGCGTTAGGAAATTCATTAAATATCCCCGCTGTGAAAATGCTTGCTCTTGTTGGTATAAAAGACAGTATGCAGCTTGCGTACGATATGGGAGTTGCCTCCTGGGAGCCAACTGATGAAAATCTCAAAAATGTTGGTTTGTCGCTTGTCTTGGGAGGTCGCGAAACACATATGATTGATGAAGTGACAGCATATGGCGTATTTGCCAATGGAGGCGTGAGGCAGGATCCGGTTGCTATTTTAAAAGTTACAGATAGTAGGGGTCATAAGTTGTTTGAGTATAAGCCTCGCGAAGGAAAAAGAGTACTACCTGAAGAGGTAGCATATATTATTTCCCACATACTTCTTGACAACAACGCTCGAGCGGATGAATTTGGAACAAATTCTTATCTTCGTATCCCAGGTCGTACGGTTGCTGCGAAGACAGGAACAACAGACGAAAAGCGTGACAACTGGACTTTTGGCTACACTCCATCACTTGTTGTGGGTGTTTGGGTAGGAAATAATGATTACACCCCCATGAATCAGGCAATTGCATCAGGTGCGACAGGCGCTTCGCCAATATGGCATAACCTTATGGTTATGGCCCTCAAAGGAAAACCTGATGAGGATTTTAAAAAGCCTGAAAATGTGATTGCTCTTCAAATTGATCCATTAGGCGGTGGTCTTCCAAGGGACGGTCAACCAGCAAGATCTGAATTTTTTATCAAAGGTACAGAACCCACTTCTAGCTCTTCCATTTATCAAAATAAAGATGGAAAAGATTACTGGGTCTTTACCGAACGTGATCCTGTCTCAACCGATGGGAGAAATAGATGGCAAGAAGGAATAGATGCATGGATTGCGGAGTTTCATAAAGATGAGGAGCGTTATAATCCGCCTGGGGAATTAAAGAATAAAAACTCGGAAAGCCCAACCTCAACGCCCACTCCCTAAGCTATTTGATAACTGCCTGAAAGTTTTTAGTAAGGCTCTCTATGATTGCTGCTCTAACTTCTGATACATCTTTTGATGTTAGATTTTTTTCTGGATCTTGATAGGTAATATGAAATGTCCTCGTGTCTTGATATCGATCAAGAAGTGTTACTGATGTAACAAGTCTGTCTGTCTCCTTAATTGTTTTGATAATAGTTTCACTTGTTACTGAGTCATCAATAATCACCGAGATGTCCTCAACAATTGGTGGATGTTTTGCAATAGGTGTGTAGGTTTTGTGAAGTGTAGCGTGTGAGACAAGTGTTTCAAAATTGAGCTCAAAATTGATAAGATCTTCATCAAGTATCTCTATTGTCCCAAGAGATTTTTTGTCAAGAAGTATGGAGGTTTCAAGCCCTGATGAATCAAGAGACGAACAAGTAATCTTTGGGATACCAAGATCTAGTGCCACCTGTTCAATAAGTCCCTTAATCTCAAAAAATGAAACATGTGGTTTTTTAATAAGTCCTGCAAAAACCTTTTTTTCATTGGGTAATGTGTTCTCACTTTTATAATAAACATTCGCAATTTCAAAAACTCGCATTTCCTTTGCTTTTGTATTTTGCTGCATTACTTTTAATAGACTTGGGACAAGTGTTGTCCTCATGTATACAAAATCCTCCCCAAGTGGATTAGCAAGTCGTACTGCTTCACTGCTTGGCGCTTCATACATGCTCTCTGAGACCATAGGGTAGGTGTAGACTTCGTCAAATCCCCAGTATTTCATACTGTTTTTAACGCGTTGCTCCCAATAAAATTTGTTGGCTCCAAAATTGACTGGTTCAATAAAGTTGGCAGGAGGAAGTATGCTTGGAAGATTGTGGTATCCATAAACTCTGGCAATTTCTTCAATAAGATCTTCGGGAATATCAATATCAGATGCTCGAAATGACGGAACGCTTGCGGTTATGACTTCATCTGAGATCTCAACTCCAAAGCCTAATTTTTTAAGAGTGCTTTCCGCTTCTTTAAGGGGTAGTGGGATACCAATTACTTGTTGTATATGAGCGAGCTTAACACTCACCCTTTTTGTTTTATACGGTTTTGGATATATATCAAAAATTTCGGATACAATTTTTGCATCAGCATGTTCCTTATAGGAATCGATGCCGAAAAGAAGAGCATCCATAGCAAGTTCTGCATCAATCATTTTTTCATTCATTTGAGCAGCTTCAGTCCTGATGCCAAGTCCCATAGATGTTTTACGAATTTTGTGAGGGTTGTTGTTATTAATAAAAAAGATGATTCTTTTGGTATCATCAGTTACTACGCTATTCTCAAGCCCCATTATTCCTAAGAGATCTACGATATTCCCGTCCCCATCTTCTGCAATGATGTCTCCACCTGGCAAAGTATATGATTTATTATCAAGCGTTGTAATCATCTCACCTCGAATTGATTCACGTATCTTAAGAGTGTGCCCTGCAATTCGATCATAATCAAAAACATGAGCTGGGTGGCCAATAGTTCTCATTACATAATTGGTAATATCAATTACATTATTGAGACTTCTGATGTCTGATGCTTCAAGTCTTTCAGTTATTGTAGGCGAAGATTTTTTGATTGTGACATCCATGACTACTGCGCAAACCCGATAAACAAGTGAGTTGTCATTGATAATTTTTAGTGGCAAATCTTCTTTTGTTTTCTGTTTTTTTTCAATCGTTGGAGGAAGAAAAGCTGCGTCAATTCCAGACTGGGGAAGAACTGCACCTGCTTCACGAGCAAGACCAACAACGGACATGAGGTCTGGGCGATTTGTTGTCACTTCTATATCGTAGAGGCGGTCATCGTTGTGTTGCTCAATCCTTTCAATTGAGACACTTGAGAGAGACATATATTTTGCGATATCTTTTGCAGTCGCTTTTGTCTTGAGATATTCTTTTAACCAACTATCAAGTATTTTTATATTCATAGTTTTTAGGGGTTTCACCCCTATTTTTAAAATTGTTCGAGAAATTCGATATTATTTGAGTAGAGCATGCGAATATCGTCTAGCTTGAGTCCTTCTTTCATCGTCAGTACTCTTTCCACTCCCCAACCTGATGCAAAACCTTTGTATTTTTTGGGATCAAGACCACAGTTTTGCAAAACATTTGGATGAACCATACCAGCCCCACCTAGTTCAAGCCAGCCTTCCTTGCAGAGCTTGCAACCTTTGCCATTGCAGACTCCACAAGAAACATCTGTCTCAAATGACGGTTCGGTAAATTGAAAATGATATGGTCTGATGCGTGATTTTCTACTTTCACCAAAGTATGATTTAACAAAATAGTCCAAAACCCCTTTGAGATGTGTGATTGAGATATCTTTTCCAACAACAAGCGTCTCAAATTGATGAAACATTGGTACATGAGATGCATCAGATTGACGCCTGTATGTTTTAGCTATGTTGAGCATGCGAATAGAGATGTCATTACCGTGTTGTTTTTGGAGTGCAACTTGTTTTTCCATCTCTCGTATCTGGCCACTTGAGGTGTGTGGTGTTAGAAGAATTGGTCCTTTTTTTGGGTCTGGTGTTTGGTCAATAAAAAATGTTTCCCAATCGTCTCTTGCTGGATGGTTTTCTGGGAAGTTGAGAGCTTCAAAAGCATACCAATCATACTCAATTTCGGGATAACTTACTCTGGTAAAACCAATTTTTTCAAAAATAGTTGTTATTTCCTCTATCGCTTGAGTTACTAAATGGAGATGGCCAAGTGCTGGTCTTATTCCTGGTTCTGTAACATCAATCTTTTTAATCTTTTCAATTTTTTTGGATTTGAAATTCTGAGTAGCATTTTCGATTGATTCTTCAATAATTTTTTTAACCTCATTAGCGAGTTTGCCAATTTCAGGACGGGATTCTTGCGGAAGTTTTGTTATTTCCTTTAGAGCCACAGTAAGAGCTCCGCTTTTTCCTAAGAATTGCAGTTTTATCTCCTGAAGCTCTTTTTCAGAGCCTGCGTCAAGGATCAGCGAAACAGCGTTGTTTTTAATAGTCATCAGTTCTTGTTCCATAAGCATACTTTAGCATAGTTCAGCCTCGGAGAAAATGACTAGTTGTGGGGTGGCCTATTAATTAACCCCACAATAAATCTATTTTTGCCCATGCATTGCTACAATGGCAGCAAGACCCTCTCTTGTCTGGCCAATCCGAAGCAGTCTCTCCATAGCATCACTTGATCGCATGTGTTCAAGTGCAGTGTTTCTCATCTCAATTTCTTTAGCTGTTACTAAAGAATTGCTGGCAAGTACCACTTCCCTTCTTGTATCTATATTGATTGTATGCTCTATTCCTGGTTGCATTTCTGTCATATGTATCACCTCCCTCTTTCGCTAAAGCTACGGAAGGGCAAGCCCTTCCATATTTCCACAAATAGCGACTATTGCCATAAAAAAACCCCGACGTATCGGGGTTGGTTCAAAGGTTTTACCTTTTCAATAGCGGATTACTCCACTAACGAACCTCCCCCGGGGGGAGTAAAGTAAAACCAAAAATAATTTTTAGAAAATGTCATATGTAATTAATACTAGCAATAGCATGTTTATCTGTCAACTTCGGGTGGCCTATTAATTAACCCAGTAGTCGACAGGTCAGAATTTTTTACTGTTCTGATTTTTTGCTTGCAACCAAGCCTCTTGTTTGAGCAAGGTATGTGCTCTCTTCTGGGTTGCCGTATAGGTTTCCAAATCCTGTACCAACATATGGCCAAGATCTATCAACCTCTCTTCTTGCTTGAGAATACACTGGGCACCTGTCTTTGAGACATTCTCCTTTGTATCTTTCATTGCCCTCACAGCATCGTATTGCTATTTCTGTCATTTTTTTCACCTCCCTTCTCCGCCTTCGTTAAAACTTCGGCGAGACAGGCATAAAAAAATCCCCTTGCGGGGATGTGGTTGACAAAGTGTTACAACGAGAACTTTTAGAGCCCTCTAACTTTATCAACCAGTTTTGTAAATGTTGCAGGATCATTGACCAAAATATCATTGAGGATTTTTCGATCAAGCTCAACATGTGCCTTTTTCAGTTTATTCATGAAAACACTGTAGGACATATCTTGCTGTTTGACAGCCTCACTAATACGAGTAATCCAAAGTGTTCTGAAGTCTCTTTTTCGAAGTTTTCGACCATGATATGCATATGCGCCAGCATGAAGTGACGCTTCATGTGCCATCTTAACAAGTCGTGATTTTGTACCTCGATATCCTTTTGTAAGGCCGAGCAATTTATTATGTCTTCGTCGTGATACGACACCTCTTTTAATTCTAGCCATATATTAAGCTTCTCCTAACATTTGTTTGATCTTTTTAGCAAATTCCCCAGTCAAAATACCTGTCTCTTTTTGTCTTCGGATTCTTCTTTTTGACTTAAGGAGTTTTTTGTGGCTACCATACTGATGAGCAAATAATACTTTGCCCGTCTTGGTAACTTTAAAGCGTTTTGCTACTGAGTCCTTTATCTTTTTCTTCGGCATTTTGTTTGTCCTCTTTGGTTTTAGCATCAGAGGTTTTTTTCCTTTCTGGTGAAAGCAGTGCAACAAGTTGCTTGCCTTCCATATGTGCGCTTCTCTCAACCTTTGAGATATCCTCAAGGGCTAAAATAACTTTGGCTATTATAGCATGACCAAATTCAGGATGAATTATCTGTCGTCCTCTAAATTTGAGAACGAGTCTAATCTTGTCTCCGTCTTCAAGAAATTCTCTTCCTCTTCTGACCATTACTTGTATGTCATTACTAGACATAAATGGTCCAAGTCGAATTTCTTTGGTCTCTGATACCTTGGCCTTTCGTTTTTCTTCCTGTTTCTTCTTTGCTTGTTGATAGAGAAACTTATTAAAATCGATTACTTTTACGACCGGAGGCTTAGCTTGAGCTGCTACCTCAACCAAATCAAGTGATCTTTCTCTTGCAAGCTGTAATGCTTCAAGACGTGAAAGAACGCCGATTTGTTTTCCTTCAAGATCCAAAACCCGAAGCGTTGGAGCAGAAATACGCTCGTTGATTCGGTATTGATACCTTGGGTTTTGTTGAAATCTATTTCTTCTTATCAATGTTTTCTCTTACCATTTGCAAAAAGTGGGAAATTTCAAGGCTACCTTGATCTTCCCCAGTTCGCAAACGAACAGAAATAGCATTAGCTGCTATCTCTTTGTCCCCTATTATACCCATAAATGGTACTTTTTGTAAAGTAGCCTCACGGATTTTGGCCTGGAGGGTCTCGTGTTTGTTATTAATCACCACTCTGATACCTGCCTCTTGTATCTGTTCTGCTACCTTTTGCGCATAATCGTAGTGTCTGTCTGCAATCGGAAGTATTGTTACTTGGACTGGAGAGAGCCAGACAGGAAATGCTCCCTGGGTATGTTCTGTCAAAATGCCAATAAACCGCTCAAATGATCCAAAAATAGCACGGTGGATCATGACTGGTCTTACATCTTTTCCTTCTTCATCAACGTAGGCGAGCTTGAATGCTTCTGGCTGATGGAAATCTAGTTGTACTGTAGCAAGCTGCCATTCGCGACCTAATGAGTCTTTGATGTGAAGGTCAATTTTTGGTCCGTAAAAAGCCCCATCACCCTTTTTGTCCCCAGCTTTTATCCCTCTTTTCTTAAGAACGTCCTCGAGGTCTTTTTCAGCCTTGTCCCACATCTCGTCCGTTCCTGCTCTTGTCTCAGGGCGAGTAGCAAATCTGAATTCATACGAAAAACCAAAACTTTCATAAAATTTCGTCATCATATCTAAGATGCTTGAGACTTCATCAAAGATCTGATCTTCTCGCGCATAGATATGCGCATCGTCCATTGTCAGTTGTCGTACCCTCAAAAGTCCATTGACTTCACCTGATTTTTCCCTGCGATGGAGTCTTCCAATTTCTGATAGCCTGATAGGTAGATCTTTATAGCTTCGTGTTTTAAATCTGTAAAGGATTGTGGATTCAGGACAGTTCATAGGCTTGAGTGAATAATTGACTGGCAGAGCATAATTAAATGAATCACCTGTGTTTGTAGGTAGAACATAGACATCTGCAGTTTGTCCATCAACAATTAAAGGATAAAGGAAAGGTTGTCTATTTTCTATTTTACCAATTTCTTTTACAATCGCATCGCGAGTCTCTGCTTTTTCCATTGCTTTGCCAACAGCCTCGGCTTCGCTTTCTTCCCAAACAGACAAGTTATACATCTCATCGAAACCTTTTCCAAATTTTGTCCAGTGACCTGACTCTTTAAATAATTGGCTTTTTACCATGATGGGAGTGGAAGTCTCTTGATATCCAGCAGCGTGCGTAAGCTCTCTGATATATTTTTCAAGTTCCTTAAAAATTACCATGCCATTTGGAAGCCAAAAAGGCGCTCCTGGAGCATAGTCGTGGGTAAAAAATAATTCTTGCTCGCGACCAATTTGCTTGTGATCTTTTAACTGAGATTGTTCATCCATACAGCTGTACTATACCAAAAATACCCTCTAGAATAAAGCTCGACAATTTAGTAGAAAAAGCGTCTGATGTGAGGATGCGATTTGATAACATAGTTCTTTTCTTGAGGTGTCAATATATATCGTAGTACTGGAATGAGGTTTTTTTCTGTTATGTAGTGCTCTGCCTTTTCTCGGATTGATGTTCGTTTGGCAACACCTCCAAACCCAATAAATGTTTTGACAATTGAAGCTGTTGTAAGATCAGTTGCTCCATCTCCTATGAAAGCTGCATTTTTGCCAATTTTTAGCTTGCTAATGATAGTTTTTTTACCCTGAGAAGTGACTAAAGGATTTCCCATATCCAGACTGTCAAACTTACCATCTGCTTTAAAAGAAATACGATTAGCAAAAATGTTTTTCTTAGGCAATCCCAATTTTCTTGAAAGCGGTAGTATTGCATCAAGAAATCCTCCTGAAATAAGATACACTTTTTTATTAAGTGAGGTGAGTATCTCCATCACCACCTCTGCACCAGGAGTCATGTTGGTAAGGTAGATATGTGAGAGTGTTTGAAGTTCTTTTTTTGAAGGCGAAACAAGGTTGATTTTTTCTTCAAAAACTTGTTCCATGCGGAGTTTTCCATTCATAGCAAGATCGGTAAGGCGCGTTACATCTTCCCCCACCCCTTTTTGTTCACCTAGATAATCAATACCTTCAAAAGTTACGATGGTGCTATCAACGTCAAAGAAGATATCGGTATGAAATGCATGATCGTCCATCGAATAAAGTTTATCTGACTGCGTTGTTGAAAGAAAGAAGAAAGTTGAGAAAACCAGAGATAAACGGTCCGATAAAGGGAATATACGTGAGGTATTGAGAAAGGAGGCTAAGTATTGCAATAAAGATTGAGAATCCGATAGTTACCCCTAATGCCCAAAAAATTCCAGCTACAAAACTTGAAGCAGCTAGGCCATGGAACGATTTTTTCTTTGCATGTTTTACAACCATCTCTCTCATATTATGAGTATAAGATGCTTGTAGCTTTTGTAGCAAGAGTTAAAGTCCGAGAGGTTGGCTTATTTGCTGCATAGCTGATAGCGAAAGAGAGACAAATTGATCAAGAGTGATTCCCAATTTCTCTTCGCATTTTTCAATAGATGTTCTGTCTGCTCCCTTGGCAAATGACTTTTCTTTATATCTATTCATAATAAATTCAGAAGTGACTGAAGCTAGTTTTTTATCTGGATGGACAAGTGTTGCAGCGACGATAAGCCCTGTTAGCTGGTCGCAACATGCAATTGACCAATCAAGAAGTGACTTGGGAAGAACAAGCGTTTTTTGGTAATTGTGTGCCTTTATTGCGTAGGCTACATCAGGAGGTATCTTATCTCCCTCTTTATCAATAATAAGTACTCCGTGGATCTCAGGACGTCCTTTGCAGAGTTCATAATCAGCATCATGAAGTAGTCCTGTAATTCCCCATCTTTCCTCATCAACTGCGTTGTACTGAGGAGAGTTTTGGAAAAAATGTCTGTAAAGAGCTCTCATTACAGCCTCAGTCGCAAGACAATGCTTGATAAGATTTTGATTTTTGAGATATTTGGTCAGCAAGGCATACGCCTCATCTCGATTCATATGCTCAGTATACAGGATTTTATATAGTTGGACTATAAAACATCTCTGTATTTTTATTCTTTTATGATTTGTTCAACGACTGAAGAATGTAGACAAAAGGCATAATCTGTGGACCCAAGTGGACTCGAACCACTGACCTGTCCGATGTCCATCGGACCGCTCTAGCCAACTGCTGTTTTTATTTTTTGATCTTTTATGATTTGTACAATAATCTCTCTGCTCTTAAATGATTTTAATTTTTTCTCCATTTGTCTTGCTTGAGTTAGGCTTGAAAATTTTTGACTGAAAACTATCTTAAATGGTTTTGTTACATTTGTGTAACCGGATTTTCCACTATTGTGCTCGTTTAGTCTTCGAGATAGATTTGTTGTTGAGCCGATATAATATCTTGAGTTTGTTAACGACTGAAGAATGTAGACAAAAGGCATAATCTGTGGACCCAAGTGGACTCGAACCACTGACCTCGTCAATGTCAATGACGCGCTCTAACCAACTGAGCTATGGATCCTAAATTTTCCTGACCTGTCCGATTTCCATCGGACCGCTCTAACCAACTGAGCTACGAGCCCGTGTATGTTGGCTATTATAGCATAGGATTCATGGGTAGGCTGCCTCTCCTACCCATGAAAAGTACATGCTGGCATATTATGAATTTCTTTGTGGTAAATGCACGGTGCCCAAGCCCAATCTACTTGAATCCCGACGTAATGGATTCTCGGTGGCATAAAAATCATGACCATTTCGTAAGGCTCTTACCCTCTCAACAGCCTCTGTAGTTTCTCTTGCTAACTCGCTCAAATCCACATCAGGTACAAAATGCATTAATTTGCTTGGATCCAAGGGTGTTCCACCCATATATTCTCTTTTTTCTGTCATAGTATTCACCTCCTTTCCTCTCCGCCTTCGCTAAAGCTCCGGCGAGACAAGCATAAAAAAATCCCCTTTCGGGGACGGTAACGATTTTTGGTGTGTAAGTCTTACGTTCTTACCACGTCGTTACCGCCCTTCATAAGAAGGACAATAATGACATTGAGAACGAGACTTCTGTTTTGCATAGATTAAAAGTATCTTATCACGACTAAAAATGGTTCGTCAAGAGATTATCCGGTCTGGGTTGATACTTGACGTTCGCCTGACATACCAAAAGATGTGCCGTGCTTTTTAAACTCACTCCAATATCCCCTCTTGCCGCCTTTGCCTTTGCTTGAGGCAAGCCACGCACCTGAGTCTTCTACTTTTTGCCTTGCAGTTCTTATGACAGTGAGCATCCAGCTAAAGAAATTTGTGTGATATTTGCCAACGATTTTTGGTGCACTTGTGACACTAACTTCACCATATGCCATTTGGATAACGCGATCTGAGGAAGCAATAAGTCTTTTGAGTTCGTCCATGATTTGTTCTATTTGGTACTGAATCTCCTGGTTTTCCTTGCTACTGCCCCGTTCACTGCTTCTAACAATATCAGCATGGTAATTGATGGCTGCAGCTGCTTTTTCAACTGATTTTATTTCTATTTTTGCACGAGGTGAGAGCGTGACTTCTTGTCCTGGATACATATCGCTTGTATCTCGAGCCTTTTTAACTTCTGAGGAGAGGTGAGTATCAATACCCAACAACTGACTCATAAAATCATCAGCGCCTAATGCGATATTTTGTTTTACTTGATTACCAAGCTCTTTGGTGAAGTCGCCAACTGCTGATTTTCCTGTTTCTATAGGATTATTGGAGAGGATTTGCTTTTTAAAAGGTGAAGTAAATTTTGTGCCTGACATGCTAGCAGAACTCTATCACAGATTTTGGAGGAAATCAAGCGTTTTTTGTTGTCTTATAATACTTGCCAAAAGGTATGTATTTGCTTCAAGACTTTTACGTTCTCCTTCATTTTTTGCTTTTGCTAGAGCCTCAGTAATATCCTTGTCATCGACAGTGATTTTTTCATCCTCAGCAATTTGTGAGATTGTGAATTCGACTTTCATATCACGAGCAGCTTTTTCAACGTACTCTTTTCGAAGTTCTTCTGGAGTTTTACCTGTTGAGGAAAGATATTGATCAAGGCTAAGTCCAAGTCGCTTTATTTCGTCCAATGTCTGGGAAAGCAGCCTATCTGCCTCATAGTCTGTAAGAATTTGGGGAATAGTAGTCGTTGCGTTTTCAACTGCGATGCGAATAATTTCATCAAGTGATGGTTTTTCTTGTTCTTTTCCAGGAATAGCAATTTTATTTTTTGCTGTAAATGCGGCAACTTTCTTTTTGTAATCTCCCATAGTGACTTTCGGCAATTCACAAGTTGTTGCGACAAATTCCCAATCTTTTCCTTCTTCTACTTTTTCAACATTGACTCTTGGATTGATGATTGGCTTGAGGTCATGCTCTTTGACGGCATCAATATATGCTGATGGGATAAGCTCTTTGAGTACTTCTTCTTGTAATTTTGATTTGTTGATTGACTCCTCAACGACTTTCTTAGGAGCCTTACCAGGGCGAAAGCCTGGAATTTTTGCAGTCTTTATCATGTGCTGGAGTGATTTTTCTAAAGTTTCTTTGATTTTTGTATGTGGGATGGTGATGTGAAGATCTATAGTGCCGTCTTCGTGGCGTGTTAAGACTGATTTCATGAGGAGTAGTATACCATAGAAATAAGGTTAAGAGAAAGTGGGGACCGTACTTTCGTCGTGTCCCCAGATGATCATGCTGCTCGCGCATGCTCCTTTGCGAGCGCAATAGCCTCCAGAAGAACCTCTTCTGTTAGCTCCGTTGCGACTAGGATTCCCAGCTCGTCTGAAACGGCCTGATGACGATCTGCTTGCATCATCACAGCCTCGTCTGGGTCACGTGGTTTTGCAACGCCACAAATTCCACAAAACAAACCTACTCCAATATCTACATTTCCTCCATGCACTGCACCTTTTTCATACTGGTGCTGGCATTTCTGAACGCATGCAGAGCAGGTAGCCCACTCGGAACGTCCCCACTCAATGATATTGCCACCGCAAACTTTGCAAAATCCACCAGTGACAAGAAGCGCTATGCGGCCATTATCTGTGGTGGTTTCTCCAAGAAGGTGAAGGCCAGCTCCAAAATAGGCTATATTTCGAATTTGATCGATGAAAGGCTCATTTTCAGCGGGTGGGACAGTAATATCGAAGCCAGAAAATGTAACTCTGGTACTTCGTCCACTTGCGTCAGAATCCCTGCCTCCATATGTAAGTCTACTTTTAGGGGCAACACTTCTTAAAACTCTTTCTACTTTCCTATCCTCATCCGCTGATTGCGGAATAAGGGTAAATGTAGCTTGAGCTTCATTACGTGTTACGAGCATGTTATTCCTCCTTAAGGTGCTAGTGCACACACATCGTGTGCGATCCGGGAATTATAACATATTACAGGATGTTAGTGGATTAGAGGAGGTATTGGTGCGGATGAAGGGACTCGAACCCCCATGCTGTTTAGGCACTGGTTCCTAAAACCAGCGTGTCTACCATTTCACCACATCCGCGCGCGCTGCGTGGGACAAACCTCGCGGTTTTTCCCAACGATTTCCCTTTAAGGTTGCGCTGCTCGGGTAATTCCCAAGCGAGCCTCGCGGCGCGCAACTATAAAGTGTTGTTAATTATACGGCAATTAGATAGAAAGGGAAAGAGTGTTAGTTGTGATCTTTTTTTCAAATCGCTCAATCTCTCTCATAAAATAACTAACTCGCTGTGCCCATGTAGGACTTGCAGCATATCTTTTACCTATACTATCAATATCAGTTGCGCCCTTGTTGATATAATTCTCACGAAGACCCTGTGAGATAGTACTAATAGCTTCATCCCACGAAGAAAATCGCATGACATTATCACCATACACTCCCCAACCCCATCCGTTATACGAATAAGCAGGAATATGCTTTCCAAAGCTTGACTCAAGTCCTGAGATAGCCGCGACGAATTTCCAGTCAAGCTGGTATTTATCGGCTTCCTGAACAAACGTTGCAGCTGAATCCACCAAAGGTGAATTTTTGGTCTTAAGATATTCAGTAAGATGAGTCACGCGATTATCCTCTGTATCTCCTTCAACATGGCTGATAAGCGCAGCAGAAGAAGCCGCTATTTCGTCTTTAGCATAAGACGTTGGAGCAGCAAGGAGTAAAAGGATTGCTACCGTGATTGTTACAATTATTTTTTTCATAGCTTCTGTCTTTCTCATAAATTTTGTGAGTGAGGATGTTATAAGTCTTCCTCGCTTACAAAAAATACGAAGTATAGGAGAATATTCCTGAAGATTTAAAAGGAAATTGAAGATAAAAAAAATCCTAACGAGTTATATCATTAGGATCCTTTTGTATCCTGACGTCTGTGTTGGAAAACAAACCTCAGGATCTGTGTGGTAGTATAGCAAATGACTATAGGTTTGTCAAGAGGTATTGAGATAATTATGTGATTAAAGTGTGAGTGCTGAGGCTATATGAACATTTTTTATGATCAATTTTTTACTGAAGTACTTCAATAAAGTGATTTACACCGTTTGCCCATGAGCCATTACTAGAAGGTGTGTACATTTTTTGAATTTGATCGGGTGTTACTAGGCCATTTGCATCACGATATTTTTCAGCAAGGGTTTTGGAGATGGTCGCTATAGCCTGTGGATAGTTGTCAAAAAAAAAAAAAAAAAACTGCGTAAGTATTTCTACGCGGGCATCAGATGCTTTTATAGTATCTTCAAAGACATTTTGTGCGGTTGGAAGTGCAGCGAAAGCTACTTTGGTTTTTTTTGCATTTGCTATCTCTTTTCGATCTGCATTTTTGGTGACAAAAACAAGCGATGTCAGAAGAACGACAAGGAAAAGAGGTGTAATCGAAAAGAAAGTTGAGAGCAGTAGTAACTTTCTCATGAGTATTTTTTATCATGACAAATTATGATTTTGTTGTCAAGTTAGCCTCAACTTTGTTTCAGTCGTGAAATATTCTTGATAAGCCCATATAGTGAAGTATCCTGTCTCGACTCGGCTACACCTTAAGCCGAGGTGGATTGACACGCTGGCTCGGGTGTCAGTGCTGCAAGACGAGGAGTTCGAGTCTCCTTCTGGGCACAGTTGACTCTCCTATCCTATAAGGATATAATCCCCACAGTCAATTAGCACGTTAAAAAACGGAGGAAAAAGTGGACAAGCTTATTTTGCCGCAAAAGGATTTTACTCCTCAGGATGTAGTGGATTTCATGCGCGAGCAGGGATACGATCAAGTTCCTGAGAAAGAAAAAGCATTTTATCGTGTGATGGCAGATGGCTCTTTTTGGTTTCCTTTTTGTTTTGGTCCTGCCAAATACGTCTCGAGGAGAAATCCTCGGTGGTTTTGGCTTAGGAGGCATGATGTGAGACTCCCTCAGGTTTTTGCAGGGTGGCTCTCTTTTACACTGTCACCTGAGCATGGCCCGTGGGCACTTATTGAGAATGACCCTCGAAACGAAGAGGCCAGCGAGAAGTTGGCAGCTCTTAAGAAAAAATTGACTACAGAGTTTTGGGTTGATTTCGTTGATATTTACCCTATCACTCGGCCTCAACGGACTTGAGACTTACCATTCCCGCGTACTAACGTACGCGGGATTTTTTTTGGCTTTCTAGTCAATAGCGATCAAGTTTGTTATAATTCAGTAATTGTTTTTTATTCCAAAATGCAAAGCATTTTGAGAGGAGAAGCCGATTGGCATCCAAAATCCCGATTAGATCGGGATGAAGGGGTAAAATCGAGCTTTGACGAGCGGATGTGGTGAAATGGTATACACGCTACCTTGAGGTGGTAGTGCCCGCAAGGGTGTGGAGGTTCAACTCCTCTCATCCGCACAAGTCTTTCGCTTCCTGAGGGTTTTCTCTACGGGGATTTCGCACCTTTCCCAGCCATACTCCTTTTATTACAAATAGCCTATAATATTGCAAAAAAGATAAAAATACTGTATAATATTAAGTGCATTGTTATTTACAGTGCGATCTTTAATAAGATATACAGAACTTCTCCTTCAGCTGCGTCTCTATGACCAGATCCGACTTGATAATATTTTGTCGAGTGGTATCTGGTCTCTAGGTTTTCGCATGGGCGTAAACCATAGGGTCAGTAGTTAGGAGAACGGTGTGCGTCAGGACAGAGTAGTCTTTGGGCCGGGTGTAAAAGATACACCAGGCATTGCTGGATGGATGATCATCTTGATCATTCTATCCGTATTCGCTCTTGGTCTCGGAGGCCTTCAGGCATTCGGTGTGATCAAGATCGACACCTGGCTTCAAGGAGCCAGAAATGAACGAGAAGACGTCAGAACAGAGGGCATCATCAAGCAGCTTGACTGGGTTTTGGCCCGCAAGGCTGAAATTGATGGATTCCTCCAAGACTTTGACCTTCTCGCGCCGACTGTTCAGGGATTCGATGAGTCCGAGCCAGCGACGTGGTCAACGTCACAAAAATACGACGTTGAGTACATGTGCGCTGCTGCTGTGACTCTCGATGATGAAGATCTTCACCAGTACGTTTCGCCTCGAGCGATTACGCTCATGAATCTGCACGGATGTCGCAAGTAGCGACATCCTGAACGGACGCTTCAACAAAAGAAGGAGTGACAGTGAAAGCAAAGATTTTCTCCTGGAGAAATGCGTTCGTGATCCTATTGACGATCGTCATGCTGCCAACGCTCACTGCGGCGGCCGGCGTGGACGATGATGTCAACGATCTCGTTGGCATCCAGAACAAGTGGTACTTCGAGAATCAACGATTCCACTTCTACCCTTTCAGCGCCCCAAGGGCTCTGAAGCAGCAAATCGACGATATGAAGATCTCCAAGTTGTCAACGACCTGGACGGTCTTTTATCTCGAAGGAGTGGGTGCTGTTGACATGTGCGAAAGCCGGGGGTATGGACTACCATTTGGTGTATCGCCGACCAACAACCAGTACCCAAAGCAGGTCGACAACGGCCATGATGCCAATGAGACACTTGCTATGGGACAGCCGGACACAGACGGTCTTTACAAAGATCTCGTAGTGTCCTCACAAACTGATGTGGTCTGCCTCAGAAACGGTAAATATCACGTCGAGCAGGTCGAAGAGTACGCTCACGTGTACAGCGACCCGGTGGAGCTTGTTCAAAATCCAGCAAATGGATTCTATTACGTGCACCACCTCAACACCGATACGTCAGATAATGGCGTCATCGATGTCGATGCGATCAATGCGGAGTCCGATGCAAAAGGCGCTCCCACTGACGATTTTCCTGACCAGTAGTTATTCAGCAGCAATCGCTGCTTCGTCCCGCTCGCCCATGTGGCGAGCGGGAATATTTATATAAAACACTATTTTCTGTATATCTCTCCTAAACACTTTCAAAAATTTCTAAGCTTCGTAAGACTCTTTCTGTGTACTAATTTTTATAGTTATTAATTTCTTATGGTTTTTTGGTGAGATCTTCCCCTGTGTTATAATCCTTGTGCGAAATGTCGCGTTGGTTTAGTCGGAGTAATACGATGTATGACTCAGGGTATAGTGAAATAAAGCGACGAAATAAACTTCGTAAGAGACCACGGCTAACAGTCCGTGAGCGAAATGAGCTTCTTGATGCGAGAGTTCGACTCAAAAAAATAAGAAGTGAAAAACGCATTATGGACGCACAAGAGCGAAGACTGACAAGACGTATTGAGGAGCTTGTTGCAAAATGTCCGCATAAACTGACGCCAAGTGGCGCAACCAACTGTCCTGATTGCGATAAAGACATGAGAATCTAATTCTGGGGAGGCAATGCCTCCCCTTTTTATTGATAATTCTTCTATGATTTGTATATAATAGACAGACTTGTTTTCGGACGATTAGATCCGCCCGACACTACCTGGACCCTTAGCTCAGTTGGTAGAGCGCTTCATTTACACTGAAGATGTCGCGAGTTCGAGCCTTGCAGGGTCCACAATCTCCTCCACTTGACTCCCTCTATCCCCTTTCATACAATTGCCCTACGTTCCCTAGCACATTGAAAGGAGTGTCTGAAATGTTGTCAGATGATACTGCAACAAGACGTTGGGTTGTCGATCATGAGCTTAAAGCTCGGGCTATGGAAATTAGACTTGAGCATGCACCTGCCTTTGCAATTTCTGACCAAGATGCCTGGAATACGAGTATTCAGGATGAAGGTCGAGTCTTTAGGGATTTTGTTGAGAGGTGGGCACGGCTTATCCAGGCTGAAATACAAAAAGGCTATCATCTAAAAGATGTTGCATATCAGCTGATGATTGAAGCTGATATCGATGGCGTGGCTGGTGTGCATTTTGACAAGGCAGTCGGCGTGCTTATTGACTGCTGGAAGTACGGGGACGAGCTTAGCCTCTGGTACAACATGACAACACAATTGGGTTAAATTGCCCTATAGTCTTGACTTTCATGAGATAGTATGATATACTTCTCATGTTCTCAGTTTCGGAGCCATGCGGCTCCAAATGTTTCTAAGGACAATCTCACCCCGTATGGGGTTCGCGGAAGGCTTTCTGCGATGTGACCCGAAAGGTTACAGAACAACTGAATTTGCCCCCTGGTTCGCCAGGGGGTTTTTCTTTGCCTAGTTTGATCTGACTTTGATAGTATGCTTTACTAAACATAAGCTATGCACTATGTCTATATTCTTTCAAGTAGAGTGCGAAGCTATTTTTATACAGGATGTACCCAGGACTTAAAAATCAGATTTATCGAGCATAATGCTGGTAAAGTAACCTCAACAAAACCTTATCTGCCCTTCGATCTTATTTATTACGAAGCATGTGTAGAAAGGGAGGATGCATACAAGAGAGAAAAATATTTAAAAAGTAGGCTAGGAAAAACTTACTTGAGAAAGAGACTTAAAAACTGGTATACTAACCGAGCCTAAATTTTATGAAACGCATAAGCTGAGGCCTGTACTAACGGTTTTTTGACGATAGTACTTGTTTCGGGTGTTCGTTGAGTTTCTTAGGCAGTATCTTCATAGTTGCACCGTTAGTACAGGCTGAGGTAGCCAAGGTGGTCAAGGCACCTGTCTGAAGAACAGGCCATGTCAGTTCGACTCTGACCCTCAGCACATAACGGCATTTTTGTTTTCAGCGTCGTTTTTCTTTTTAGGCTTGACGCTTCGCGAGTTCGAACTCTTCGTTGCCTCAGAGTCTTCGTCATTTCACTCCTAGATCTGATCCTCAGCACCCATTCGACTCGCTTTGCTCGCTCAGGGCAAGTTTGAGATCTTCGTCTCAATTCGACTCCTCTGCGAGGGCGAACCTATCCTTCGGATAGAATCATCTGACCCTCAGCATATATGCAATTAATCTCTTCTCAATAATATTGTCCTATAATATTGACTTTTCATTCGATACTTGTTATAATTACTCACTTCGCATGATAGGAGCGATTTTGCTCTCATCAGCAGTGGAGATTGACAAATTACAAAAGGAGCATGAAATGGATACTCCGTTCAGTTCCAATGGTCGATACGATTCGAAACTCGGCGGAATTCGTTCGGATTCCGGTGCGTTCGGCACTCGGCGGCGTTTGCCCGTGAGTCTGGCTGATCTAGACATGGCCGATCGTCTTGGCAAGGCGCCAAGGTGGATCAAGCCCGTCGATCATCAGGAGGATTTCACTCGAGGGCTGGGTGGGCCTTTGGGATCTTCCCGAAATGGTTCCATCCCGTTCTACGACAACCTGTCGGACATCGTGATGATGGGGATGGCCCCGTTTTCACTCGATGGTTCCGACTGGGGCCAAGACTTCGATTCGTCGTCCATCATGGGCGACTTCCTCGGAGAAAGTCTCGGTGATCTCAGCTCGCTGCTGGACGATCAGCTCTCTCCGGCGATCAAGTTGTCGCTCACCCTCATGCAGGGTGACACGAATGGTGTTACCATCACCTCAATCGTCGCGTCCGCACACCGATGCCCCGGGTGCGGCCGGATCCACGAGATTCACGTGGTGATCGTGTCCAGCATGTCGTGTCCCGTTCACGGGATGCACACAGACAATCTCTCGCTCACCATCGTGGTGGACGATCTGGAGGAGTTGCTCGAGGATATCCTCGGCGACATCGACATGCTCAACGGCTATGTGCCGTCGGAGCTCTATCAGCTGCTTCCGCAGCTCTAGGCCAAGTGGGCCGAGGGAATTTCCCTCGGCCCTTTTTCTTTTTTATCCCCTACTTACTCCACTTTTGACTTCTTCTTCGTTTATGTGTTATTGTCCGTAAAGAAAAAAGATTGCTTTACTGCGCAGGAAAAGGAGAAAGACATGGGTAAATTTCCTAGACTTTCTATTGCAGAAGAAGAAGCATTTTTGAGTCAACACCCAGAGTTAAAAGGTCTTTTTCCTCAATTTGTTAGTACATACGTCACGTGTAGGGTCGCAGGATCGGCAGACAGTCTCGAGGAGGTATTTGTGCATATGTATGGTGATGAATCTCAGGGAATCGCTTTGTGTTCCTACTGTACAGAGTCGATGATACGAAAGAGAGCTGTAATCGATAGTTTTATAAATCAGTCATATGTCAAATCCAGCGAAGATGACATATGTGATTTCTAATTATTTTGCGCCAGGCATTGCCTGGCGCTTTTTCTTTATCTTTGTAAGTTTACAGCAATTTGCTATAATCACTCTTACTTCTGTATGAAGCTGCGGGGGTAGTTCAGCAGGAGAACGGTCCGGTGTACGTCGGACAGATCGCAAGTTTTTTAATTAAGAAAATGGAAGCGGGGGTAGTTCAGCGATAGAACGCTTCCTTGCCAAGGAAGAGGTCGCGGGTTTGATTCCCGTTCCCCGCTCCCATTTTCTTATGATTTTGAATCAGTTATGAAGTGGATTGTCTATGTTCTGCTGGTTAGCCTTATCATCTCTCTTTTTTGGGTCTTCTTGTCCCCTCATGGTACAATAACTAAGAACGAAAAATCACCTGGTATGACTATTACAAGCACAGCATTTGAGAGCAACACACTAATGTCTTCTAAATATACCTGTGATGGAGCCAATATCAATCCTCCTCTTTCTTTCCACGATATCCCCAAAACTGCCAAAAGCCTCCTATTACTCGTTGATGATCCCGATGCTCCGCATGGTACGTGGAGGCACTGGAGCGTCTACAACATGCCTCCGACTACGAATGGCATTCCTGAGGGTAGTAAGCCTGAGAGCGGTGCGGAGGGCATTACAGACTTTGGCACTGTTGGCTACGGAGGCCCATGTCCTCCCAGTGGTAGCCACCGTTACTTTTTTAAGCTCTATGCGCTTGATATCATGCTTGACCTTCCCGAAAAGCCTACTTTTAATGAGATTGAGAACGCAATCCAAAATCATGTGGTTGTAAAAGCCGAACTCGTTGGCATCTATTCTCGTTCTCAGTAAATTATCCACCATGTAGATATCGTCTTCGAATATAACACGATCTAAGATTGCAATTTCTAAATTTCGAGTAAGTAGTGATTTAAGCTTGTGCGTATGATAAAATAAGCACGTGTTCTGTGAGCACATTTTTCTTTACACTGCGGGATCGTCTAATGGTAGGACTCAGGACTTTGGATCCTGCTATCATGGTTCGAATCCATGTCCCGCAGCTCATAAAAAAAATCCCGCAAGTCGGGATTTTTTTATGAGTTTGTGTTAGATATTGACTTGTTTTGAATCTTGAGCTCCGCAGAGCGAAATCCTCGTTTGAGGGCATGTCCTGCAATATATAGAAATAAGCCTATAGTTGATTTTGGATGCTTATTCTGTTATAATTTCATAATCGAAAATCAGCTGCAATGCAACTTGTGGCATCCAACGTTTAGGAGGTGGATCGTGTTTGAACTGGATAACTTTCCTTTTCAAGTAACGCAGCCCGACGACATGGAGGTCGGCGGCGACGACTTACTACTCCGTTTCACTTTTCTGGAAGCCTTACAACCCGGAAATACCCGGCCAATCAATCAGTTGATTAATAAGTGGCATGCTGGTATTCCAGAGGAGTATCAACCAGCCTACATTGATGACTTTCGCTTCAAAAAAGGACGAAAAGTCTCTTGTTGGCTATTCATCGATACTTCCGGAAATGATCCTGGCTTGTCTGCATATCTGAACGATCTTTTTCGTCGGATGAACGACTTTGCTCCTTTGGAGCTGGTTGAAATATCCGATGGATACCACGAATAAAAAAAGGGGTACCAGCGATGGTACCCCTCACTCTTTTTGCTTCGTACAAACGTGCAAGAAAAGTCAAAACAGGATCATTTTCGTAGGATTTTCTCCATGGGTCTTCCATGAGCTACTTCATCAACTAACTTATCAAGATAACGAACTGCTTGGATGATAGGATCTTTGATATCCTCAACACGAATTCCGCAGATAACGCCTTTAATGAGCTTTCTTGAAGGATTGAGATGAGGAGCTTTAACAAAAAAAGTCTCAAAGTCAGTCCCTTTTTTTAATTGTTCTTCTAACTGTTTTTGACTATATCCTGTCAGCCAACA
Organism: Candidatus Levyibacteriota bacterium; assembly: GCA_016214555.1. GTDB lineage: Bacteria > Patescibacteriota > Microgenomatia > Levybacterales > UBA12049 > JACROF01. Next base: position 123,132 of record JACROF010000002.1, on the reverse strand, counting down.
CGTGACTTCATCAACTTCTTTTTTGGTATGGCCTTTTCTTTCTACTTTAGCGATATAGTGAGGATAGACATCGGCAATACTCAAGGTATAGATCCTTTGTTTTGTCTTTTCGTCTTGCTTCATTGATTTATTTTATCATGATGTGTAAAAAAAATAACACTTCCAACCCACTCTTTAGAATGAGTTGTTTGTAGAATGTTCTCACTTACCCATAAAAAAACACCTTGGAATCGCAGTGCGATCCCAAGGTGCAGTTGTTATTGTGCACCAGTTGGTGCTTGTCATATTAGTTCGATTGTTGATCCCCCATTTTCTCCAGGACAGCCTCAAGCGTGCGTTGACCCTTGGGGCCAAAGCTGGCAATGAAGTTGGTAACCTCGATAAGCTGATGTGGTTCCATCCAGTTCATGATCGAGTCCAGCTCAGCTTTGTTTTCAGCGAGTCCGCCGATCCAGATCGTTCGTCCGCTGCGGGCTTCAAGTCCTTGAAGAACTTTCAAGTACAAAGGAGTTGCGATGACAGTGTCAATCACCCGCTCTGAGAGACTCGTGTCGTCTGCTGCATCGATCATGTCGATGAGTTGTGTCAGACGACCCTTGATGTAGTGAAGAGTTCCATTTGTTGGATTTTCCTCACATCTCCAGCCAATCTCATTGAGGATGAAGTTGACACCCGCCATATACGGGATCAGTCCTTCGATTCGTTGTTCGAGAGTTGCCTGCATGGCTCCCCTAGTGAGGGTCATGAGGACACCATCGATCAAGTGGATATTGACCGGATCATCATCAAAAAGATGGTCCAATTGTCGAATAAATTCGTTGGGCTCTAACATTTTTTCTCCCTTCAGAGAATTGCTACCGAACTGTAAATGAGCCTACGAATTATAGTAAAAATAATAGCCTAAGTCAAGCTATAGGACGTAATTATAATTTGCAACTAGTAATTTTCATCAAAAAACCCGCTTTGTTGCGGGTTTGAGACTTTCGCCGTTTACGGCTCATCAGCATAGCTTTGCATCTATGGAGTCTGGGAGTTCCGATGAATCGGAACTCCCGTTTTTCGAGATAAATGGATCTCGAATCCAGTGTGATCTCAATCGTTACATGATTGAGAAATTACTACTCACACGATAATCTCGAACTATTGACCAGTGTCGGGTTCCGACGCGTTGCTCGGAACCGAAATCGTCGGAGAGTTTGCGCCTCCAATGTTGAAGACGCAGGTTACACCGGCATCCTTGCACGCTGCGACCGTGTCCTGCATGCCCAGGAAGAATCCGGCATCATCCCCGTAGAGCGCCTGCGCGTTTGTGAGGCGCTGCTGGTTGATTGCCAAGAGACCCTCGCCGGTTTGACTCGCCTGGGTTACCGGTGCAAGTTGCACATCGTCAATGGCAATGCGAACCGGAGTGCAGATGAACTCACCTTTACCAGGTTCGTCAGGATTTGGCCACTTAGAGTTGCCAGAACCGCAGAAAATCTGTTCTGAGTAGCCGAACATGCCCTGGACGACGTCGTTAAAGGCCGCCGACATGCCGTCGGCCAGCAATTTAGTCTGTTCGACTGAGTGGCTTTTCCAAATCGAGTCGTCCACGGATGCTGCAGCGATAAGCGCTGCTCTGTCCATGGCGGGTCCGAAGTTTTCAGCCAGCATGCCATTCCAACCCTCTGTTGAGAAGTTGGCTGTGCCTGCTTGGTCTGAGGAGGTCCAGCAGTTGTACTTGTGACAAATTGGGGCAAATACGAGCATTGACGGCTTGGACTGATTGAGAGTCCAATAGGCTGATGCAGCGATCGTGATCGGTGTACCGGTCTTCGTGTAAGCGACGATCAAATTGAATCGGTCGCCAACATGTTGCTGATTTCCGGCGTCATCAATGATATTGGGGTTGTAGACGCTCCCGTCGTTGATGATGTAGTTTCGTGAGTTGCACGGAATGTACCGAACCGTCTCGTAGCTTCCAGCCGTCAGTTTTTGACCTTGATAGACGACCTCATGGACGTTGGCATCATGACCGTCTTTTCCGGTGCCGATGACGTAGCCACACGAGGCGGATGACGTCGCTCCGGTCTCATTGCACGCAGCGAGGAGTAACCCCACAAATGCAACGACCAGAGCAGATGCAACCAGAGAAATCTTTTTGGTTTTTGACTTATTTTGCATGGTTCCCTCCATACATGATGCCAGGCTACAAATGCAGCCTGGCACTACGACGATCTGTTTCTTGTATGTATCTCCTACATACTTCTCCTTTCTTGCCCTGAGCGGTATCCTTGAGCTTCGAGAATCTTTGTATTGATGTTGAAGTCAAGAAGATCCGCTTCATGGCCACGAATGACCGCATCTCGAACGTAGTCTGCAAAGCTGATAATAGACGATTTTCCGCGCTGCAAAATATCAGCAGGTTTGCGGTAATTGTCTTTAGAGCCTTGCACCTTGATGTAGTCGGATAGAACAGAAGTTACCCCCTGCAGGTAGCCTTGGAAAGTGATGGCATCTGCCATTTTGTCCTTGCTACATGTTTGGAAGTACTTCTCGACGTCCGCGCAAAGTTTTGTAATGGTGGCTTGCAGGTCAATGTCTTTGATATCATCGCGTTGAACCGCGATTTTTGATAGAAGATCATTGATCTGGTCATGAGCGTTGAAGCGCGTTCTGCGGGCCAGCTTCTGTTGCTCCTCCTCTTCGGTTGAACCGCCAAGGAAGATATACAGAAAAGACACAGCGAGCAAAACTATAAACCCAGTGCTGATCCACACGGCCCAGGACATACCACCCTCCCCTGTTGGGTCAAGCGGTGATGTCTGTGGCTCTGGATGAGCTTTTTGCCAATCGCGGATGTTCTGTGCGTAAGTAATCAAGATAGTGACAGGGTTGTTGTTTGAGACGTTTTTTGCACGCCTCATTTGATCACTGGCGACACCTGATGGCAGGGTCGGCGCGTACTCAAGTACCATATTGCCAACTGAGAGTCCGATAATGCGCTTGTTGCCAAGCTTATCAGAAAGTGTTGCTGCAATGGTATTGATATCCATGCCAAGCTCATCTTCGGCAGATGCTGGAAGCATAACCAATGCGATTTTGTCGCCATCGGTTAATACTGACTGCAGTTTGAGGACAGTTGAGCTATCCGTGCCTTCCGTACCAGGAACCACATAGGCTCCTGAGTTCTTCAAGACACTTGCTGCGTTGTCGATGTAGTTTCCAGCGAAGGCTAGTCTTGGCGCAGAAAGCGCCAAAATTGCGACTAAAACGAGAAATCTCGTTTTAAACATGATCTCCTTCCTTTCGTGCTATGAGCCACTAGTCAACGAACTGTTGACAAACTTCGTCCTTTCTTTCCCCGCACATTGCGGGGGGTAACCTTACGTTGAGTAGTAATCACTTGTTAAAGTGCGATTGTTATTTTATCACACCTGTCCTTTAATTTCTATAGGATATTATTTCTTATATTTGCACTGATGAAATGATGAGGTCTATAGAAGTTTTCCAACGAGGGCTCTGAATATATCTCTTTTGGTAAGGATTCCGACTAAATTTCCTTTATTGTCGACGACTGAAAGTCTTGCGATATGTTTTACTTTCATTAAAGATTCAGCTTTTAGTAGTGGTGCGTCATCTTGTATACAGATAAGCTCATGATTCATCACATCTTTTACTTTCATTTTCATGATCTCTTTTAGCTTTGCTTCCATGCTGTCAAAGTCGCGTGACTTTACTACATCGTCGATATATTCTTTAAGGGAAGGGAAACATTGGGAAAGGATGTCTTGATCTGTGATAAAACCGATAAGCTTTTTATTTTTTCCTGAGACCACGGGTATGCCTGTGTGACCATGTTTGAAGATGACCTTTGCTGCTTCAAGAACAGACTGGGTCTTATTGACAAAGTCGACATCTTTTTTGGCTATATCTGCGACTTTCATAAAAAACGAACTTCACTGGCATAATACTCCAACAAAACAGTATCTGCAATAGGGTTTTTGTATGCCATGTTATAAAGTAATGTCATTAAAGACACTCGTTAAACAAAATCCAAAGTTTCATCCGCACAATTATGGCACAATTTTTTATTGAGGGGATGCCCCTTGTCCTTTTCCTGATGATTTATATATACTTCAGTGGTGTCGCATATTCATAGAGAAATTGACTTCATAGCTGATGTTTTTATCGTTTTTAATAATAATGTATTACTGCGAAAGCATGACAAATACAAGACATGGATGAGCCCAGGTGGACATATTGAGCTCAATGAAGACCCGAATGAGGCTGCAATTAGGGAAGCCAAAGAAGAAGTCGGTCTTGACATAGTTTTGGACGACAGTCTTCTTGATAGGTCAGTAGAGATACTTGATGGGAGGCAGCTAATCCCTCCCTATTTTCTCAATAGACATTACATTATTGGTAATAATAATCATGAACATATCAGCATGGTCTATTTTGCAAGAGCAACCACCGATGTTATATTAGAAACAAGTGATCGAGAAAAAAGTGAAGAGATAAAGTGGTTTAGCAAAGAAGATCTTTTGCAAAATAATGAGATATTGCCAGGAGTAAAGTTTTATGCACTTAAAGCTATAGAAAAATTAGCTCAGTAGTTGTCTATTGAGGCTGGATGAAGGGGTGGAGGTATTTTTTCCACCAAACAGCTACTTGGTCTGTTTGACTTTCCCATTCTTTTACTAATTCTTCATACTCTTTTGTCTTGGGAATAAAAGCAGTTCTAACATCGGTCCCAGTCACATAAGAAGCATTGATCCATTGCAAAAGTCCGATGCGTCTGAATTCCCACGCTTCATCATATCTATAGACTTTTCCATCGACATAATACATCTGCGTTGTTCCATCTTCCTGTGTTATTCTGTGCCAGTTAAAAGGATTGGTATCAAGCTGCCACTTTTTTTGCAGCTCAAACATATTAACAAGTGTAGCCATCTGCTCAATGTCTCTTTCGGTCAACTCGCCATTTCGAATAAGATCTGAGACAGAGATTGCTCCTTCTGGAGCAGCTTCTTGGATAAAGTATCTAAAAGGCGGACCGTGGGGATCAACACCGCTAATATGAGCGTGTGGCACCTTGTATTGATCAAGGACATATTCATGCTCGATTGATTGGTACATTGATTTAAAATACGTGTGGTCATTGTACCCATCAGTCCTCACGACTTTAAGTACTTGCTTGGGCTCTCCTTTGAGCCAATAAACATTTTTCTTACTGCCAGTGTGAATTCCTTTTGTGAGATCTACTTCAAAGGTTTGATCTCCTACTTTGACTACTTCTCCTTCTCTTGAAATAGTTTGCTTGAGTTTTTCATAATCAACTGTCTCAATAGGCGCTTGGTCTGGTGATTGACTTACTTTATCTTCTTTACCTTTTGGCTTTTCACCAACGACGACTAAGTGTGTCATAGGAAAAGGAATTGGAGTAAGGTTGCCTTCTTGATCCATTTCAAATAGACCAATTTTGTCAATAAGACGATTGGTAAGAATGAAGTCATTTGGGTCTGGAATTACTCTGACATTTTCATATCCTGCAGCACTAAGAGTTGTTACGGCTTCCTCTGGAGTCCAGAAAGAGTATTTTTCATTGATCTCCTGTCTCCAGTTGGCCGTATAGTCTTTTCGCATGTAATATTCATATGCCCATTCTGGAGCAATTTTGATATATTCTTGTCCCTCAATACTCACAATTTCATATTCAAATGCATTTCCTCCTCTGAATTCGGTATGGAATCGTTCAAAAAGAGCTCTGGGTGAAAGAAGATTGTAATCAATAATTCCTCCACGTGATGCGCAAGCTACATCATCAAACCCAGCCTTGCTTTCGATATGCATGTAGATAGGTTCAGTGGTTGTTGGTTTGACAAAGTCACGAATAATATTTCTTCCACCTGGCTCGTTTTCACGATAACTTGCTCTTATTGCAGCATGTATTGCCTCAAGTCCCAAAAACGAGCCTACTTCATGGAGTGATGTAGAAAAATACTTTACAGCAACTGAGTTGTCGGGAAAGTTTTGTTCTGCTATGTCGCCGTATTTAAGTCTAACAAGAGATTGGTTATCGCGAGACATTTCCAAAAGCTCGTGTGATTTATCAAGAGCAACAACGTGTGCTCTGTCAAATACTTGTGCCGCAAGCTCGCTGAGCTTTGCCGTGCCTGAACCAGCATCAACAATAATTGCTCCTTCATAAAGAGGACCAAAATGAGGAAAAATAGAGCGTGCTTTTGCCTCAAGTCCCGCATCCATGAGCCGAGCGTAAATGCTGTAATCACGGTGCTCATTGGCAAGATCAAGCTGATTTCGAACAGCAACGCTAGCCTCAGGAGGAATGTGTGAGAGTAGTTCTGACATAGAGGAGGTATTATAGCGGATTTTGAACTCAAAATCAAACTATAGGATCATATTATGAGAAAAGCAAGAGGTGTTATTTTTTTGGATGATATAAATTTCTGCTTTTGATTTTTTGTGTCTGACTATTTTATTGCATACGCTACGCAGATTTTTAAAGAAAATACATCTTATAGTTTGAGTTTTAATGTATTTCTTGATATACTTGTAGTCTGAACAGCTTGTTCAGAGAACCTTACCATAGGAGGAATTATGAACGTTTCAATTACTCCTGCAACAGACAAGCTTCCTGCAATTAGCGTCGACGGCGTGAGAGGTCTACTTTCGAGAATGCAGGGGATCAACGTCTGCTTGGATCCTGCTCTTGCTGATGTGAGGGTAATTGTGATCCACCAGCCGATCGTTGCTGATCCTGACACGATCGCAATGCGTCATCTTGAAGCGTTTGTTCAGGCGCAATCTTTAGAGTCACCATTTGCGATTGTCTATACGCATGCTACAAACAAAGGCACGAATCCTTTGAAGCATGCATGCCTGATGGAGCACTACGAGGATAAAGGAAACAAGCAATTTTTCTTTTGCGTTGATGATCTCATTACGCATTGGAGAGAACTTGGCTTGATTCCCTCCCCGATGTATTGATGATTTTTTTTGCGGCCCGCCTCAATGGCAGGCCGCATTTTTTTTGTTTTTTCAGTTTAACTTCAGCTAACTGCTATAATCTTTGTCCAATGCGTATTCTCGTGATCGAAGACGAACATAAAATTGCTCAAGCTATTAAAAAAGGCCTTGAGCAGGAGCGATACACCGTAGATCTTTCATTTGATGGTGAGTCAGGGTTTGATCTTGCCATTGGTGAGAAATATGACGTGATTATTATGGATCGAATGCTCCCTCGAATCGAAGGAGTTGTCTTGGTAAAGAAAATACGAGATTCCGGCAATCACACCCCTATTCTTCTTCTTACTGCCAAAGGACAAATTAAAGATAAGGTAGAAGGTCTTAACAGTGGTGCTGATGATTATCTCTCAAAGCCATTTGCATTTTCAGAGCTTTTGGCCCGAATTCGTGCTCTATCTAGGCGACCTGAAAAAACAACGAAGAGTGTGCTTCAGGTCTCAGATTTGACGCTTGATACGCTTTCTTGTGAAGTTAAACGGCAGGGGAAAACAATTCAGCTTTCTCAAAAAGAATTTGGTATCCTTCTCTACCTCATGCTTCATAAAGGACACATTGTTACAAAAGATCAGCTGATTGCACATGTATGGAATTATGATGCCGATGTGTTGCCAAATACTGTTGAAGTTTTTATGGGATATCTTCGAAGTAAGATAGAGAAGCCTTTTTCATCTTCCCCACTGCTTCATACGATCAGAGGATTTGGTTATAGGATTGATGGATAATTATGTTTGAATCTGCACGACTAAAACTCACTGCGCAATATCTCGCCATCATTATGGCGATTAGTCTTTTGTTTAGTATCGCAATTTACACGAGAGTGACATCAGAATTCGGAAGATTTGAAAGAATGCAGGTCAGAATTCAAGATGAGTTGAAAGAGGAAAAAGTTCCTTCTATCCCTAACCGTAATTTAGTATTTCGTGTAGGAAGACCCGATCCAGCAATCATCCAAGATGCAAGGAAGCGCATTGTAGTTGCACTTGCTGGAATAAATATCGCAATTTTTCTTTTCTCAGGAGCTGCTGGTTATTTCTTAGCCGGGAAAACATTGAGGCCCATTAAGAAAATGGTTGATGAACAACATAGATTTATTACTGATGCCTCTCATGAACTTCGAACACCCCTCACCTCTTTACGGACCGGTCTTGAGGTGGAATTGAGAGAGAAAAAAATATCACCTCAAAGAACTAAGAAATTGTTGGAAAATGCACTTGAGGATGTCATCGGACTTCAGTCGTTATCAGAACGTTTACTAGAACTAGCTCAGAATGGATACCTAGTGGATCCTGCTCTTATGACTAAGACCTCACTTTCATTTCTTGTTGAGCAAGCTGTTAAAAAAGTCCAACCTCTTGCAGACGTTAAAAAAATTAACATCAAACAGAACGTAAAAAATATCCCTCTTATATGTGTTTCAGATAGACTTGTTGAGGTTTTTATTATCCTTCTTGATAATGCAATTAAATATTCAAAAGGTGGAACGACAGTCATAATCAACTCAAAGAAAATAAAGGATCACGTTTTGATACAGGTTGTTGATCAAGGGGTAGGAATTTCTAAGGAAAGCCTCTTTCACATTTTTGATCGGTTTTATCGAGTCGATAGCTCTCGTTCCGATGTCAAAGGGTATGGCCTGGGGCTCTCAATTGCAAAAAAGATTGTCTCTTCACACGGCGGAGAGATTTCAGTAAAAAGCGAGTTAGGAAAAGGAACGACATTTACTATACTTCTTAATACCTCGAGTTCTTAAGCATTTTTTAAGTTTGATCCTTTAGTGTTGTTATACATGAAAGGAGGTGAAGATATGTATAAAAAGCCAGCAATTGTGATTGCAGTAATAACGATCTTGGGTACAGGGTTATTTCTCTCAAGGCCGGTATTTGCTGACGATACAGCGATAGATCCTGTTTCATCACTTGTTCAGAAACTAGCTGACAGGTTTGGACTTAATAAATCTGATGTCAAAGCAGTTTTTGATGAACACAAGAAAGAAATGGTAGACAAGATGCAGGATAAAAATGAAGAGCGTCTCTCTCAGCTTGTAACTGAGGGTAAAATAACCGTAGAACAAAAGACTCTTATTTTAAACAAGATGAAAGAACTTCAAGATCGGCGAGAAGCTAGTAAAGATTCTTTCAAAGACTTGAGCGCTGATGAGAGAAAAGCAAAAATGCAGGAGCAAAAAACAGCTCTTGAGAACTGGGCAAAGGAAAATGGTATTGACCTTAAATACCTTATGCCATTTGGACATAAAGGATTTGGGAGAATGCCAAAAGCAATGAACTAAGGCTTTTCCTTCCCCTCCTAACAGCCCTTGAATTATCAAGGGCTGTTTTGCTGTTAACTGCAAAATATAAGTGAAAATCTCATCCCCAAAAAAACTGATATCTCTAGTTGTTTGATGATAAATGTGATATAACATGAACATATGTTTAGTCTCCCAGACCTCCCCTACTCCTATGACTCCCTCGCACCCTTTATCTCCTCAGACATTCAACACCTTCATCACGATAAGCATCATAGAACGTATGTAGATAACCTCAATAAAGCGATAGAAAAACATCCAGAGCTTAGTAACAAATCAGTCGAAGATTTAGTTGTTTCTTTAGACACTATTCCTGATGACATCAAAATGGTCGTTCGGAATCATGGTGGAGGCCACCTCAATCACTCAATGTTTTGGGAAATGATGGCTCCTCATAAAGGTCAAGAGCCTGCAGGAACACTCCTTGATAAAATTCAGCATAGCTTTGGGGATGTAGAGACTTTTAAAAAACAATTCTCAGAAGCAGCAGTGAAAGTTTTTGGCAGTGGTTGGCAATGGTTAGTTTGGGATAATAACGAGGTATCGCTAGTCTCGACACCCAATCAAGATTCTCCCCTAACTCAAGGAAAAATTCCCCTTTTGGGACTTGATGTGTGGGAGCATGCCTATTATTTGCAGTATTACAATAAAAGACCTGACTATGTTGAGGCATGGTGGAATGTAGTGAATTGGGAGAATGTTTCACTCAGGCTTGATCAAGCTCTTAAGTAGACCCTCATATGTACGTTGTTTATATCCTTCTCTGTTCTGATAATACTTTTTATATTGGCTCAACAACTGATATCTCTCGTAGGGTAAATGAACACAATAATCTCAAAAGTGGGGCAAAATATACTAAAGCCAGAAGACCTGTAGCGCTTGTTTATCAAGAGCAGGTAGACTCAATTAGCACTGCTCGTTCAAGAGAGGCTGTTCTTAAGAAATTGTCTAGAAGAGAAAAAGAACTTCTCGTCTCACGTAGTATAATCCCTCTATGAATCAGCCTTTTCCAGATGTTTTTCAAGAGTGTATTAAGCATCGATCGTCTCACTTGTGTGGAGCGTACCCTTACGCATCAGGGGAAATACTTTCTCCTCTCTCAAAAGCAATTTCTGCAAGAAAGATCCTTGAGGTGGGAACAGGACTTGGCTATAGCACCCTTTGTCTTTTGGAGAGTAATCCTCTTGGTGAAATTGTAACAATCGACCAGGATGCAACGCACGTAGCAACTGCAAAAAAGATTTGGGAGCAGCATGGTTATGAAAAACAAATTACCACTTATGTTGAAAAAGCAGAAGATGTCCTGTCTAGGCTTTCTGAGCAATTTGACCTCATTTTTTTCGATGGGTATGTGCCTCAGATGAAAATGTTGTTACAATTTGAGAAACTTTTAAGAAAAGATGGGATCTTAGTCACCACAAATTTATTTTTACGAGATGAGAAAGGTGGAAAATATCTTAAAGCATTGTTGGACAGAAAAAAGTGGGAGACGGGCATTTTTTCTGATACCGCAATTTCTACTAAGTTAATTTAACAGAATTTGACACTATATTGTATGTGTGATTAACTAAATTAGTCATGAAAAAGTCTCAAAAGAGAAAAAGTCTTCAAAAAAATGCTCCTTCAGTTTTGCTAACAAGAGTTACTCTTGTAGCTTTGGGCTCTGTTTTACTTCTTGCATTTGCGCAAACACTTGTACAGAAAGCCACCCTCCATTTTGATGATCCTACCAAAGTGCTAGGGGCTTCTGTTTTAGGTGATGATAGTAGTGGGAATGAGTCTGAAGACGAGAAGGAAAACGATGAAAACGATGAACAAGATGAAGATAAAACAAGTAGTAATTCTGTAGTTGAAGAGCAAAAAAAGGAAGATGAGCTGCAGAAAGAGCAAGAGAAAGAAAGACAAAAGGCTCAAAAGGAGTCAGAAAAAAAGCAATCTAGGACAAGCAGGTCTAATACTTCAAAAACCGTTACTCCTACCAAGTCAGTGCAGATAAGATTGCAGAAAGAAGGTGCTAAACAGGAGGTTGAAATCGAGACCTCAGATGGGCAAAAAATTAAAACAAAAACAGAAGATGACGGTACAACAAAGGTTGAGTTGGAGCATGGTGAATTAAAAATAAGATACAAAATTATCAATGGTGAAATAGTTAAAAAAGTTGAAGATGATAATGGAGATGAAGTCGAACTTGAAGATGATCAGCTTAACGAGCTTGAGGATGAAGTAGAGCAAGAGCTTGAAGATCAAGGCATTGAATTGTCATCAAGAAGTGGTAGGCCCAGCTTTAAGCATAACAATGTAGCGGCTTTGACTGAATTTCCTCTTTCTGTTGATGTTGGAACAAACGAGCTTTTGGTGACAACAAGTAACGGAGTAAAAACTATAGCAATACTCCCGGATGAGGCTCTTAAGACTATTATGACGCAGAAGATTGTAACATTTTTTGACTCAGAGAACTCTGGCACACCTGAGGATGATGGTGAAGCAAGTGTTGCATTAAAGGTGATCAATGATAAGCCTGTCTATGTAGTCTCAGGAAGCAAAGAATACAAGCTTTTTGCTCTGTTGCCAGTTTCACAAAAAGTAAAGGCAGTTGTTTCAGCAGAAACTGGTCAAGTTGTTGGAGTAGAAAAATCCTTCGTGACAAATGTAATAGATCTTCTTTCCCCCTGATCAATTTTGATCAGAGCTTTTTTCAAGCAATCTTTCTTGTCTTCTTTTTTCAAATATTATCAGAGCTGTTGCCACGCTGACGTTGAGCGATGTAAGCTCGTTGTTGATGGGGATATGAATAAAAATATCACACTGTTTTTGAAGTGGTTGACTAATACCTGTGAGCTCTCCTCCAAAAAGAAATGCAACAGGGCCACTCAGAGGCACTTGGTCATAAGGCTGTCCCATACCAACTTCCACTCCTGCAACAGGAATACCAAAATCTTTCAGAGTTGCAATGGCTTGGAATAGAGATTGCCCAATAACAGGAATGTACGCTGCTCCACCTTGAGAAATTTTGGCTACAATTGGTGTGACTTCATGAACGCCTGAGGGTGAAAGAACAATCGCATCAATTTGTGCACCCCATGCCGTTCTAATAATTGCTCCCAAATTTTGCTCGTAATCCATGTGATGAAAAAGCAAAATACAAGGATCCCTGCCTTCTTTTTGACATTTTTCAATAATTTGCTTAAGAGAATTTTCCTCAAATCTCTGAAGGTACGCAACAATATTTTGGGTATTTTCAGATCCACTCAAAGCTCTTATCTTTTCAGGTGGAACAAAAGTTACTTGTACATTCTTTTGTTGAGCCAATCGGACTATTTCCAGAACTTTTGGATCAAGTCTGCTATTTTTGCCAATAAATATATTTTGGATCTTTTTTTGGGATAGCAATGTGTCATGAACCATATTGCGCCCAACAATCATTACGTGCTCTTGTCTCATATTTTTCTAAAGTGTATTATCTCACGAAGTACAAAATCATATCTATTACCAATAATAAGAGATTTTCTTCTTTTTTCGCTGAGTGCTATGTGCTCAAACCCTAGTGATGGGATTTTTTCGATTATATCCATCTTAAGATAGGTGTTTTTGTAATGAAAAATAGGGAGTATCATGACTACCTCCCCATCTTTTTTAAGAAGTTTTGCAAAAGCTTTCCATGATGTAAGGTAGAGATTTTCTAGTTCTTCTTTATTTTTTTTCATGTCATCAAAATTTCGAAGACCTTTGCTATTTGGACCCATATAGGGCTCTGTCACAATAAGATCAAAGGTTTTTTTAGTTGTCTTTGCAAGCTCTTCTACATCAGAGTGAACAATTTCAGGCTTGTGTGTAAGTTTTTCTTCCATGATAAGCCACTCAATGTTTTGTTGTGTGTCTGAAACCGCCTTTTCAGATTTGTCAGCTCCCGTAATGTCAGTAAAATCAAGGAGTAATGCTTCCTGAAGAACAGTTCCACTTCCACAAAAAGGATCAAGAAGAGCTGCATCAATGTTTTTTTGAGAAAGATTAAGCATCATCCGAGCGAGTTTTGGCGGCATTACTCCTGATTCCATATCTCTAACTGGTCTCCCATAGTCTCTTTTGCTAAAAAGTTCAAAGTCTTGAACGCTCACCGTCTTCCCAAGAAGCAATGCATCTTTTGTTTCAACAAGAACAACCTCAGCGCCTGTGGTGAGGAGGTTATTTTTTTCAACAGAAGCACTTGAAAGAGTTTTTGTTGTTTGTCTTGGGAAATGAGGCTTAAAACCTTGTATTTTTAGATGTTCTTTGATGGTTCGCAAGAGTTGAGGAACAAATATTTTGTATGAGCTGTTGTTTTCACTGTAATAACTGATTCCAAAAGCTACTTTTTCATTTTTAATGGCGAGAATGTCGGTGAATAGAGCATCCGATGTAAGATATTCTTGGATATCATCAAATGTTTGGGTTAGGCTAAGTTCTTTGAGAATCACACCTATTTTTACGGTTCCGCCTAATATCTTGTTAAGAGATAGGACATCAACCTCTCCTGCCATATCTATGATAAGAATTTCATTGGTATGGTAGAAAATACTCCAGAAATAGCCAATTTTAGTAAGAACTGACCTAATTTCTTTAGTGGAGAGGTCTGGATATCTGCCTAAAACAAAAAAGTAGCGATTTGTGTCCTTAGTCATTCCTTCATTGTACCATATTTTAAGTCTATAGGTCTAAAATTTCAGTTTGACATACGAAAACGTATTGCATACACTCATAGTATGAGTTCATTTGTTCAAGTTCTCATTATCTCGATTTCTCTTGCGCTTGATGCAGTGAGTGTTAGCATAGCTGAGGGAATAGAGGTAAAAGAGGAGAAAATTAAGCACGCATTAAGAGTTGCTCTTGCTTTTGGTGGCGCACAAGCAATAATGCCTCTTATAGGATGGGTTGTTGGGTCATCGATCAAGAGTGTTGTTGCGCTGTATGCTCCATGGATTGCAATGCTACTTTTGGTAGGTATTGGAGTATTTATGTTAAAAGAAGCTGCATCAACGAGGAAAAAGAAGGGGAAAAAAAGAGTTCTTTCTCACAAAACCCTTTTTTTACTTGCGATAGCTACAAGTATCGATGCATTTACCGTCGGGATTACTCTTGGATTAATTAATGTTCCTTTATTACTGTCTGTTGGGATGATTGGTATTGTTACTTTTGCCCTATGTCTTCCGGCATTTCTTTTTGGATTTCACCTGAACAAACATTTTGAAGGAAAGCTCGATGCTATTGGTGGAACCGCTCTTATTCTCTTGGGACTTAAAGTATTTTTTGAGCATATCTATTAGTCTTTTGTGCGAGCTTAGGTTGACAAGACAGCAAAAGTGCATTACTGTATTTGTTAATGCGAAAAGTGTTGCTGTTTACTCTTCCTGTCTGTAGTGTATTCATTCTCTTTCTCTCATTTTTTCTCCTTGAGTCTTTAGCATCCCCTTCAGTGCTTGGGGCTAAAACCACCTCAAAAAAGGTTGTTAAAAAAACGATAAAAATTTCAAATTATAAAGCAGCTTCTCCTATCACATCCCAGTTGAAATCAGCACCCCCAACATCTACACCTACTGCCATACCTACCTCTACTCCAACAAAAGCTCCTACACCTACACCAACAGCAACATCAACGCCAATTTCAACGCCTGAGCCTACACGAGCAAGTAGTCAGGGAGTTGAGGGAAATTTTATTATGGATGCGATCAATGCATACAGAGCTTCAAATGGGCTCTCAAAAGTATCTGAAGATCCACTAACCTGTGCTTTTGCAAAGACGAGGGCCGATGAGATTTCTTCTAATTTTAACCACGACGGTTTTACCAATAGAATACATAGCCACACTCTTCCCTACCCTAGCTACCATGAGATTACGGAAAATATAGTGATGACTCCTGATTACAAACAAGTCGTTGCAATCTGGATCAACTCACCAGGACACGCTGAGAACATGAGAAAAGATACGCCGTTTGTCTGTGTGGCAAAACATGGGAATTACTATGCCTATGAAGGATTAAGGATATAATGAAAAATGAAAGGAGGAAGTATGTGCTACAACTGTGGGTGTGATATGCCCGATGATGATATGGGTTTGAAGAGCGCTGGTTTTGATGTAGATGGTAAATCAATTACAACCAAGACGTTTCAGGTAGCTGCAGATTCTCAAGGTATGACTCTTTATGAGGCTATGGAAGAGACCTACAAGCTACTTGGTAAAGAACTGAGGAAAACGAAGAAATAATTCTTTCATTCTTTACCTTACTTGACTATACTTGTTTTATGACGCTTTCAATCATTATTGTTGCATACAACACGAGGGATTTTGTTGCTGCATGTATTTCCTCACTCAAAAAAGCTGAACCTCCACTCAAAAAAGCTGGTTATTCGATGCAGGTGATAGTCTCTGATAATGGTTCAGATGATACAGGTGAGATGATTAAAAAAGATTTCCCAAGCGTGCTCTATCAAAAAAATGACAATGTAGGATTTGCAAAGGGTAATAACATCGTCAGGCATCTCTGTAAGGGAGACTATATATTGATGCTTAATCCTGATACACAGGTTGAAGAAGACTCATTGCCTCTCTCTCTTGATTACATGAAAGAACATCCAGATGTTGGCGCTATGACATGTAAGATTGTTATGCATGATGGGTCTTTGGACAAGGATGCAAGGCGGTCTTTCCCTACTCCTTGGGTCGCATTTACCCATATGACAATGCTTGACAGGCTATTTCCAACTTCTCGGTTGTTTGCAAGGTATTGGTATGGTTATCTTTCGCCTGAGATTGAGTCAGAAGTTGATGTATTAGAGGGGGCATATTGTCTTGTCAGGCGTGAAGTGATGGATAAGATCGAGTGGTATGACGAGGATTATTTCCTCAACGGTGAAGATATCGATCTTTGTTGGAAAATAAAGGAAGCAGGTTATAAGATCATGTATGTGCCATCAATTACCATTAATCACTATAAAGGAGCGACAAAAGGAAAAGTGCAAAAGTCAGGTGAAAAAGTTGTGGTTAACAAAGAGACAAAGAAAAAAGTAATTGTTGCGGGAAGCGATGCAATGAAGATTTTTTACAATAAAAGACTCAAAAATCGTTACCCAAGCATTGTCACAGGGTGCATTTTATTTGGTATTTGGTGTCTTAAGCAGTACCGTTTAGCCAAATTTAGTCTCACGTCAAAAGTATAATGAAGCCTGAAGAAGCATACGCATATTGTCCAAAGTGCGGAGAGAGATACCAAAATCCTTTTCTCTCAACTGACTTTGCTTTGCAGTGTACCAATTGCCGCTTTGTGTTTTACCTCAATCCAGCACCGTCAAATGCCCTTATTATTGAAAATGATAAGGGTGAAATTTTGCTCGTTAAGAGAAAATTTGATCCGATGAAAGGGTATTGGGATTTTCCTGGAGGATTTATCAAGCCAAACGAGGATTTTGTAGCTTCAACAACAAGAGAGGTTAAAGAAGAGTTAGGGATTGAATTGAGAGAAATAACGCTTCTTTATGCTTTTGCTGATGATTATTTGTATCAAGGAATAAATGTGCCTGTACTCTGTCTCTATGGGTGTGCAAAGACAGATATTAGCTCATTCAATGCTGGAGATGATGTAGGAGGCTATCAATTTTTTTCAAAAAGTGACGTGCTTGGTGCCGAGATGGCATTTCCATCTCATGTGAAAGCACTGGAAACATACATAAAGTCTAAAAAATAGTTTTACTTACGCGCAATTTTTTATTAGAATAAATATTATGAAAATACGTAAAAGTGCTCTTTTCCCCGCACTCCAAAAAATGTTGTTTTGGATGGCATCCTTTCACCTAGTCATTATTGCTATTTATGCTCTCACAACAAAAGAGTATGTATATCTGAATTTAGGAAATATATTAGATCTTAAATTCATTATGCCAGGAGTTGAGTACACACCAGGCTTGTCTCTTTTATTGTCAGTGTTTCCTATTGGGTTGTTTTGGTATTTTTACAAAAAAGAAAGATAATATTATCCTCTTGAGGCAATTTCCACAAATTTCTTACTGATTTTTGCCGTAGTTTTTCTTGGGAAAAATCTCGATCCTAAAGGAATTGCGTGATATTTAAATGAGGGGATAATAATTGTTTTTCCTTGCATGAGCCCTTTGTATCCGATCCTTGCTACTTTTGCTGGAGAAAGCATCGAGAATTTCAGAACAAACGAAGAGTTGGGGAAATTCGCTCTTTTGAAGAAATTTGTTGGAGAAGGTCCTGGGCAAAGTGCGCTGATGTGAATATTGTCATTCTTGTGCTCCAATGCGAGTGCCTCAGTGAAAAGAAGCACATAGGATTTACTTGCATAGTACGTTGAGAAATATGGTCCAGGTTGAAATCCAGCCATTGATGCTACATTAAGGATGTAACCCTCCCTTTTCTCCTTAAAGTAAGGGATAAAAAGATGACAAAGCCTTGTGAGGACTGTGATATTAAGCTGTAGCAATTCGTTTTCTTTTTCCCAGGGGATTTTACTAAATTTACCGTAGTTACCAATTCCTGCATTATTGACAAGGCAGGTAATACGAGGCTCGATGGTGATTGCCCAATCAAAAAGCTTCTCTGCTGCGTTATTTGTGGTAAGATCTATAGCTTTAATGGCCACTTCGACACCGTATGATTCCTGAATGTCATATGCTATCTTTTTAAGCTCACTTTCCGCTCTTCCTGTTAGTAGTAGGTCATATCCATTTTCTGCAAAAACTCTTGCAAATTCTTTTCCTATGCCAGATGATGCACCAGTAATCAATACAGATTTTTTTGGAGATGTCATGCGTATATTGTACAATAAAGATCATATGATCGCCATTAAATGGCATATTTTTATAGAAAGGTGATTAACTTGAAATAGCAATGAATTTTGTTAGAATGCATATATGAAAATAGCCTTTTTTACTGATAGTTATTATCCCATGCTCAACGGAGTAACTATTTCAGTTGAAAATTTTGCTCACGAGCTTAGGTCGCATGGCCATACTGTTTATATTTTTGCGCCGAAATTTGACGGGTACAAAGACACAGAAAAGGATGTATATAGACTAAGTGCTGTAAAGTTACTGTCGACCGAACCTGAAGTTCATATGCCTTTTGTTCTCCCTCACAACCTTTTTAAGGAAATCAGTCCAAGAGATTTTGATATCGTACATGCCCACGGTAATGGCTTCTTTTCCTTTTTAGGATATCAAGTTGCTAAGCTCAAGGGCATTCCTTATGTCCTGACTGTGCATACGCAACATACGCGCTACACGCACTATGTATTTAATGGAAAATTGATTACCCCTCGTATTGCTGCAACAGGACTTCGTGTTATTAGCAATATGTGTGATGAGGTCATCACACCCTCACTCAAAATGAAAAAAGATCTTAAGTCCTACGGTGTTACTAAGCCAATTACGGTCATTTCAAATTTTATTTATACAGCACGATTTAGAAGCGCTAAAAAAAATTATTTACATGATTTATGCAATATTCCTCCTTCCTCCCCCATTCTTCTTAGCGTAGGGAGACTTGGAAAAGAAAAAGACTGTTCATTTCTACTTAGATCTTTTAAAGTTATAGCAAACCAGAATCCCAACGTTCATCTTGTTATGGTTGGAGATGGCGAGGAGGCCAAATCGCTTAAGTCTCTGGTTAAAAAACTTGGGCTTGGGGGTAGGGTCCATTTTCCAGGGAAAGTTCATCCTAAGGAAATACCATCAGTGTATGCTGATGCAGAGATTTTTGTTTATTCATCACGGACAGAGACGCAAGGTATAGTTGTGCTTGAAGCTGCTGCTGCTGGATTACCTTTTGTGGTGGTGAAAGATGATGCATATGCTGGCTGCATCATAGATGGAGAAAATGGCTATATGGTCAGTCATAAGCCTATGCTATTTGCTCAAAAGGTGCTTGAACTTCTTGATGATGCAAAAAAAAGAGAAAACTTTTCAAAAAAATCACGTGAGCTTATAAGAGCAAATTTTTTGCCAACAGCGTTAGCCAACGAAACTCTTGAGGTGTATAAAAGAGTACTTCTTAAAAAAAATAGTGGTAGGTTTCGTATCCGCAATATTAACAAAGCAACTCTTAAGAGGCTGTACAGGGCAACAGAACTCCTTAATAAAATATTTGAGTAATTCATTGTTATTTCCACTATAATTACTACATGACTACACCAACTATCTGTGTTGTGATTGCTGCTTATAACGAAGAAAAGTATCTTCCAAAGACGCTAGAGAGTCTAGAAAACCAAACAGACAAAGATTTTTCTGTCATTGTCGTCGACAATAATTCAACCGATCAAACTGCAGCAATTGCTAAAAAGTACGGAGCAAAAGTTATTAAAGAAGAACGACAAGGTGTTGTTTTTGCATTAAATGCAGGTATGCATGAGGCAAAGTCTGATGTTATCGCTATGACAGATGCGGACACTACTGTCTTATCAAATTGGGTTGCCAGTATAAGAAAAAGATTTGAAGACAATAGAATTGTTGGTGCCACAGGATCGATTAAGCTAGAAGGGCCACTTCTTTACCGCATACTGGGAAGTTTTTTCTACAACGTATTTCTTATCATACACGAAAAAATTGCTAAGCCTCACCTTATTGGATTTAATTTTGCTGTGAGAAAAGACACATTCGAAAAAATAGGAGGAATGAATGAGAGGTATACTATGAGTCCTGATGTTGAAGTGGGACTGCGGTTGAAAGAGTTGGGGAAAGTTGTTTTTATCAGAGATATGGTCGTTGTTCCTAATATGAGAAGGTTTAAATCTGGCCTTCTTAAAACAATCTATGAGTATGGTTTGGGATATGTGTATACGATTTGGCTGAGACGGCCACCACCTGTTAAGCAAAAAGTCATTAGAAACAAGTAAGAAAATTATAAGACTTGACAAGAGTGTCTGAATTTTCTACGATGAATTTGGAATCATTGATTTTTATCTTATATGCAATCACTCTTACTTTTTGCCGTTGCGCTTTTAGTGGGTTATTATCTTTCAGTATACGTGTCAAAGCCTGTTAAGAAGAATGGGAGAAGTCTTCCCAATCGACTCCCCCATGTGAAGTTTAGAAACATTGAAATCCTTCCTTGTGTACGAATTCATACCAAGAGCAAAACAATTTGGTTTCATCACTGGTTTTATCTTTCTGTGATAGTCGTTGGAGCTCTTTTGCTTTATGATAATATTATGCATTACACCACTGCAAAGGCAGCAGCTGGAGCATCAATTGGTGGTATTATTCAAGGGCTCCGATATCCTGATAGATTTCGCTTTCGTCACCCTCGTCTCCATAAATAGTTGATTTTTATCGTTATTGCCACTTGACATTATTTTAAACTATTTGATACTATCCTGTTCATCTGCTCTGCCACAACAGGGCTTTTTTATTGATTAATATGGACGGTGTCAGAAAATCATTTACATCACGAAAATTCTCTAAAAACTCTTTGCTTATTCCTGCAGTAATTGTCGGAGTTATATTACTACTTCTTGGTTTTTTCGCTCTTAGAAAATCATCGGGACTTTCAGATTCATTATCAAGTGGTGGGAAGATCACTCTTCAAAAGGCAAAAGCAACTCAGGAAATTAACAAGGAAGTTCGATTCCCCCTTAAAGATTCTAGTGGCAAAGAAGTGAGCAAAATTCGTTACTTAATCGAATCAGCAGAAATTCGAGATGAACTTATTGTCA
The DNA here is from genome assembly GCA_016214555.1 of Candidatus Levyibacteriota bacterium. GTDB lineage: Bacteria > Patescibacteriota > Microgenomatia > Levybacterales > UBA12049 > JACROF01. The sequence continues at coordinate 102,096 of JACROF010000002.1, read as the reverse complement.
AAGGAAAAAAAGCGCGAGCAGTTGATGGAAGAACATTTCTTGTGATAAAACTTAAAATTATTAATACCTATAAAGCAAGCATTCAGGTTTCTGCAAGAGATTATATTAGACTCACTGTTAATGGGGGAAAAGACAAATTTGCAGCTGATATTCATAGTGACCCTGTTGAGATTCAGCCTGATTCAACAAAACAATCACGGCTCGCATTCCCTATTAATGAAGACGATAAAAATCTTACCTTGTTTATCGGAGAGTTGAATGGTAGTAAGGAAGAATTCAAGTTAAAACTGCAGTAATAATCTACCGTTTGGGTGAAGTGCTATGAATGATTATTCAACAAAAGAAGTAAGTAAAGAACTCATTGATGAAGTTACAGAAGCATTGAAAAATGTGAGAGGTTGGGGTAGTGTTGAAATCTATGTTCAAAATTATAAAGTTGTACAAATCACCGAAAGAAATATCAAAAAAACTAACCAAGATTCTTCTCTTGGAAGGACTGTGAAAATTGGCTCTTGACAAGACTTTAGGTACTCATCTATAGTTTGGTTAACAGAAAAATATTCGAACGTCGCAAAGGCTTGCTGACCGTACACGGAGGCACCTCACAATTATGTGTGGTGCTTTTTTTGTTGCAAAACCTTACGACTACAAAATTATGGTAACAAAGATGCTTTTTAAAACGGAAACCTTGCAACCTTATTGTCTTTAAGGCTGTGGAGTTTCCGTTTTTTTTGTCAAAGCTCAGGCAGTAGACAAGATAAAGCGGGATGAAGTGCTCTTGACCAGGTGGTCTGGAAATTATCGTCAAGAAAGGGGGTGAATATATTATGACAAACTATAAAACACGAATTACAACAGCTATTGCAACCGGATCAGTCTTACTCCACGCACTAGCAGGAATGACATTCGCTTCTACTCAATCATTTACTATTACCGGAAACGGTTCTAATAGTGATAGTAGTATCAATGTCGATCATGACACAGATGTTGACGTAAATCAGAACAACGATGCAGACTTCGATAATGATATTGATGTCGATTCAAGTACTGGTGGCAACTCTGCAAGTGATAACACAGGTGGAGATGTAAAAGTCGAAACCGGTGATTCAAATGTTGATGTAACAATCAAAAACAAAGCAAATGCTAATTACGCTAACGTAGACCCATGTTGCCAAAATGGTAACACGACAGTTGAGGTATCAGGTAATGGTACTGATTCAGATAATGATGTAGATCTCGATTACGATACTGACGTTGATGTCGATCAAGACAACGATGCAGACTTCGATAACGATGTCGATGTCGATTCTGAAACTGGAGACAACGATGCTGATGACAACACCGGCGGAGATGTCGAGGTAAAAACAGGCGACAGTAAAGTTAACGTAATGATCAAAAATCAGGCTAACTCTAACAGTGCAACTGTTGGTGGTGGCTCTGGTGATGGCGGCTCACTCAGTGCAAAGATTCTTGGTAATGGATCAGATTCAGATAATGATATTGATCTAGACTTCGACAGTGATGTCGATGTCGATCAAGACAACGATGCAGACTTCGACAATGATGTCGACGTCGACTCTGATACTGGAGACAACGACGCAGAGGATAACACCGGCGGAGATGTTTCTATCGAAACAGGCGACTCAAATGTTGATGTAACGTTAGACAATATGGCTAACTTCAACGCAGCAGATGTAGAAGCTTGTGGCTGTCTATCAGATCTAGAAGCAAAAATCGCAGGTAACGGTACTGATTCAGACAACGAAATCGATTACGAAAGTGATGCAGATCTCGATGTAGATCAGGACAACGATGCTGATGTTGACAATGATGTCGACGCAGATAGTGATACAGGCGACAACGATGCAGACGATAACACAGGTTGGGCAGGATCTGATCCTTCCATCACAACTGGTGAATCTGATGTAAACGTAGATGCTTCAAACACCGGCAATATGAACCTTTATGGTCCAGATGCTGATGTTGATCTTAGCGATCTCCACTTAGATCTTTCTTTTGATCTTGGAGATTTGGTTGATTGGCTACTAAGCCACAACTAATCAAACTCTCTTGATTCGTGGGGTGTTACGAGCACTTCCGTAAGCCCCACGAATACAAGGAGAATAGAAAATTAACAATTAACAAATATGACAAATATAATTAAAAAATTATTAGTAATCACACTCTTGACTATACAAGTTGCGACACAGGTCGCACCGGCTGTGTATGCTGACGAAGTAGTAGATCAAGGTAGTACAACAACAGAACAAACGACGCCAGGCGAGCAGACTCAGGAGGCATCTCAAACAACTGAGCCTACTCCAACTCAAGAGCAGGCAACTCCTACCCCCACTCCAACTCCTTATGTTGAGGATGAAACAGACAAGGCAGCAAGACTATACAGAGAGCAGCTTCAGAAGGAAATTCAAGATCAAGTTGATGCTTATTTGATCAGTCAGGGCATTACTCCACCTGAAAGAAATAGAGTTTCCCCTACCCCAACTCCAACAAATCTTTCTCAAACTTCGGATTCGACACCAGATGGTGTTGGTGATATTGAAATAGATACAGGCGATGCTGCAAGTACGACAAGCGTTGTGAATAGTGGCAACAACAACCTCGCTGGAGTCGGAGCAGGTTCAGGTGGTAGTGGTGCTGTAGTTGCAAATACCGCAAATGGTACAGGATCGACCAACAGTGGTTCAGCTGTTGTTGACAACAATAATAATACGACTCAAACAAATAGCGCATCAGTAAATACCAACCTCAACTCATCAACGGTTACTGGCGACAACACAGCATCAGACAATGTAGGAGATGCATCCATTAAGACAGGTGATGCAAATTCAACAGGAACGGTAATTACTATGGTGAATACGAATGCAGAAGGAGTAATGGTCTCTGAGTTTAATGTTCTTGATGATCAGATTGGAGATGTTGTTCTGGATTTTGCTGCCAACTGTATTGTAGGATGCGGAGGCACAACAAATGTTGCAAATACGGCAAATGGATCAAATTCAACCAATCAAGGTAGTGTTGATACCACAAATACAACTACAACAACACAAGAAAACGATGCTCAAATTGGAAATGATCTCGTACTGTCTGCTGATACTGGAAATAATACTGCAAGTCGAAATACCGGTGGGGACTCAAGCATCACAACCGGCGATGCGAATGTTGCAGCAAATATTGTAACCTTTGCTAACAATAATATAGCTGGGAATGTCATCTATGGCATTGTCAACATTTTTTTTTATTTTATTGGAGATATCATATTTCCTGAGGATCAGTTGAATGCGTGCTGCGGAGGAAATGTCGCAGCTACCAATACAGGCAACGGAAGTAATAGTACCAACACTTCAGACATAGACATCGTTGATACTGATAATACGTTTCAATCAAACACAGCAGATATCACAAATGACCTTGTCTTTGATGCTAATACTGGAGACAACACAGCCAGTCGAAACACAGGCGGAGATTCTTCAATCAGCACTGGTGACACAACGATTGATGTCAATCTCCTTAATATAGCCAACAACAATATTGTCGGTGGAAATTGGTGGATTGTGTTAGTTAATGATGTTACAAAGGGATGGATTGGGAAAATCATGGGTGCTCCAGATGACGCGTTCTTTGCAGGATCAGAGGGATCAGACTTCGAAGTCGATGAAAATGGATACGTCACAGCAAAAAATAACAAAAATGGAACCAATAGTACCAACGATACAGCTGTATCGACAACAAATACTAATACTACAAATCAAACCAACAATGCAGACATCAATAATACTCTTAATTTGTCTGCAAATACTGGCAACAATGCAACAAGTGACAATACTGGTGGCAACTCAAATATTAAAACAGGAGACGCTACAATCGTAGCTAACATGATCAATTTTGTTAACAACAATATTAAAGGAAATGGAAAAGTTTTTGTCACCGTTGTTAATGTATTTGGAACTTGGCTTGGAGATTTTGTCTCTCCTGGTCAGAAGAAAGAGGAGAAGACAGCTCTTGATACTCATACTGAAAGTGCTGCAAGTAACACAACAGACAGTCATGACGATGATAACGGCTCGAATAAATCCAGCAACCAGTCATCAAATACAAAGTCAACAGGCTCATCTACTAAAAGTAATAGCAATGGTACAACTGAGGTAACATCAGGAGGATCACATGCAAGTGCAGGATCTGTTGGATCTGGTAGTACTGAGGATGAAAATAGCTCTTTGGTCAAAGGTGCGAGTCTTGATACATCAGTTCTTGGAGCAGATACAGCAAAAGGAGCTATGAGCATCAATCTTGCATGGCTACTACTTGTGCTACCAATTGTTGGAATAATTATTGTGAAAAGGAAAAAATTACTTGCCCGCAAATTAGTCTAGGTCTGCCAACCAAATAGTCCTCTGCCCCCAAACATACATTATGTTAGTGATGAAAAAAGATAAAATTATTTTGACCGTTTTTAGTGCGACTCTCCTGCCTTTTGCAGTGAGTACTGCTCATGCAGAGACGCTGACAATTACTGGTAATGGCGATGGATCTTCGAGTGATGTATCTATAAGTCAGTCCCATGATGTACATGTTTCTCAGGAAAATAATGCTGAGGTTAACAATGATGTAAATGTCTTGGCTAACACAGGAGACAATTCAGCAAGTAACAATACTGGAGGAGATACCGCTGTTACCACGGGAAATATCAGTACAGACACAACCATCGCTAACAGTATGAATAATAGTGACATAACAGCTGGTGCATGTTGCGACAATCATGACAGTCAGGCTATCATTTCTGGAAATGGCGCTAACTCCATAAACACTGTTGGTTATACAAGTATTACTACAAGCGCAATAAGTATTAATCAGCAAGCAACTATCACAAATAACATATCTGGAACAGCTATTACAGGTAACAATAACGCTAACAATAACAACGGAAATGTAGCAATCACAACAGGAAATATTACTGTAGAAGAAAGCATCAAAAATAAAACAAATCTCGCAATTGTTAACGCTTTAACAGGTGGAAACGGTGGATTTCAAATCAAAATTTCAGGAAATGGTGAAGGCAGTGTTAACACCATAACTCTAAGAGAAGACACCAGCACTACGATTGCTATTTCAAATGTTTCAGACATCTTTAATCACAGCATTTGGAATTTGATCACTGGGAATAATAACGCAAATGGTAACAATGGAGATGTCGCGATAAAAACTGGTGATATTCATGTCTCAATCGATGTCGACAACCAAGCAAATCAGAGTGAAGTTACTGTGGATTGTGGATGCAAAGAACCACCTCCTCCACCACCATGTGAAGGAGATGGATGCAATCCTCCTCCCCCACCTCCACCTTCAGGAAATGGTGGTAACCCTCCATCATCAGGTGGAAATGGTGGTGGGACATCTAATTCTGTACTCGGTACAACAACAGGCGAGGTGTTGCCAGCAACAGGAAATCCTTGGATATTACTTGCCATTCTTGGAAATCTCTTGATGTTATTTTTCGGTGTGCTGTTAAGACTGAGATCCGGCAGGTCTCCTGGTGCATTTGCAATCTAAAAACATCCCCGCAAGGGGATTTTTTTTGACCTTGTGAGTCGAATTAGCTACAATACTCAGATGAAAAATAGACTTGTAAGAGGAATTGGGAATGGCTTAGTATTGTTGTCTTTTTTAGGATTTTTATATATATTTTTTCCCGTATTCCACGCATACTTTTTCCCTACATCAATGCCCTCGGTATATGAAAGAGAATTTTCAATTTGGATTCCAAAAATACGTGCTTCAGGCAATATCATTGCACAAGTTGATCCCTGGAATAAAAATGAATACATACCTGCTTTAAAAAAAGGAATTGCACACGCAAAGGGATTTGCCCTGCCAGGAGAAAGTGGACCAATATATCTTTTTGCACACTCATCTAGCTCACCTTGGGAACTTACAAGATACAATAGCATCTTTCTTCGATTGGGAGAGCTTGAAAAAGGAGATAGTATTGTTGTGTGGAAGCAAAGTAAAGAGTACCACTATGCTGTTGTTGATAAAAAAGAGGTCAGCCCAAGGCAAGTTAATGAAGTTACTCAGAGAAAAGATGATGTTCTTATACTACAAACCTGCACACCTATTGGGACTGATTGGAAAAGGCTTTTGATTTTTGCGAAGGAATCAGGGAATGATGTACCACTGGAGACTGTAGACAATAGCAAGAACGACAAAAGATAAGACAAGAAGTGCCCCATATCCTATCAAGTTGTGAACAGGGTTTTCAAGACGGCTTTTTTGCGATGTTTTTTTGACAGATTTACTAGCCACATATATAGTTTGAAAAATATTGCGCTGTTTGTCAAGTAAGACAAATATGGTTTATCTACCAAAAGAGGAAAAGATGTCCTGAAGTACTTTCTTAACAAGCTCATAAAGAGAAACTGACTTTTTGGGTTGGTCTTGACTCAAAGACACTGTGGATTTTGATTCCTCATTTTTTGTAACTGTTGGTGACATGGAGGCTTTGGGTGATGGCGTAATTGTCTGAGCGTTAATTTTGACTGTAGATTTGCCATCATCTGAGGTCCAATCAATTGACTCATCCCCTGTAACATCAAAGGTCTTAACTTCCCCATTGTTCTCAATTGTTACATGACTCTCTGAGGTTGTGCTGTCGCCTGAGCTCGTTTTAGAAACAACATTTACGTGACTTGAACCACCATTTGACTTTACTACAACATTTGTCTCGGCAAAAGTTTTTTTAAGTCCAATAAAGGAAAGAATTGAGAGGAAAAGGAGGATAAATCGCATACCTATAGTTTATACCATATTTGTATATTTTGTGTAAGAGTTTTCTCAACAAAAACCCTGCCTGGGCTCGTCAGCCTGGGCAGGGCCTTGTCCTTCTAGAAGATTTACTCAAACTATTAGTTAATAGTTAAAGAGTTTTCACCAACTGAGTTGGCAATGCCTACAGTAGCATCAGCATCACCAGATGTAACATCAACTGATCCACCTGTGTTGCTATTTGCTGAATTGCCACCCGTTGTCTGTCCAATACTTACTCCGTTGATCACAGTTGTTGTGTTCTTTTGAGTAGCCTTTGTGACATTAACGTTGGAGACTTTAACTTTATTTGTTGAGTCGGCTCCATTGCCTTCAACATTTACTGTTGTGTCTCCACCAGCGCAGCCACACCCATCAACTGTAGCTGTATTGCCATCTGTTGTGTTGTCGATGGTTACATTAGCTGTAGCGTCCCCGCTTGTAAGGGTGACATCGCCACCGGTATTTTTCTTGGCGTTGTTACCGCCAGTGCTTTGAGTCAAGCCAACAGAATTTGTTATATTTGTTGTGTTTTTTTGCTTAACCTTGACGACGTGTTTGTTCTTAACCTTAACTTTGTTAGTTGAACTATCGCCGTTTTCTTTAACAGTAACATCTGTATCCGCAAAAGCTGCTGGAGCAACAAAATTGGCAATAATACCAGCAGTCACGAGACCGGTTGTAATTTTTGTTTTTAGATTTGTCATTTTTGTATTCACCTCCTTTCAAAAAAAGATATTTGATACTTCATGTTTAGGAAATCTCTACCCATGAAGTGAAAAGATCTTTTTATAATTCACACTGTGATTTTGATTCTGCGCTGCAAGTATCAGTCCCTGTTCCACCAACCGCTTTGTCTGATCCACCATCTCCAACAATTGTGTCATTATCTGCGTCTCCGTACATGCTATCTGCTCCGTTGCCTCCAGTAATGGTGTCGTTTCCACTTCCTGCTCGAATAGTATCGCTTCCGCCCTCACCTACTAGGACATCATCGCCGGTGTCTCCTGTAATTGAGTCACTACCGTCTCCACCCAGAATGCAGTCATGGCCTCCTTTGCCATCAATTTTGTCACTGCCACCCATTCCAAGTATCAGGTCATTTTGAGCTGTACCAGTTAGTTTCTCGCTTTTCTTAGATCCAATAATTGGCTCATGAGTGCCAAAATTAATTGATTGGCAAGCAATTGGGATGTCAATAGCTATTCCCATATGAATATCAAAAGATAGTGATGCGTTTTGGTATGTGTTGCCTGCAGATTCGTTAAAAGTTATGGTAAATTGATAATTTTCTGTTGTGTTTGGGCTCTGTGTTTTAAGTGAGATTCCCAGGATGTTTGAGCTATCTGAAAAAAAGTCTGCCAATGTTTTAAATCCAGTAGGACTAGAACCTCCATATAGATCCACACCATTGTGGGAAATGGCAATGTTCATTACATTAGCTAGGCTTGCAGTCTCTAAAGCTTTTACTCCTCTTACGCTAATGGTGAGCGGATTGAGGCTTCCATTGCTAACGCTTACCGTTTTTTGCTCAGATTGGCCTGGGGCCATATCGTTGAGAGTAAAGATAGGCCCTACATTGCCAGTGCCAATTCCCCAGTTAATGGTCAGATCCCCAACCGCTTCGACTCTTTCCGGCCAGAAAATTTTCTGAATAGCATGAGTATGAAAAGCAATAAGGGTCACTGCAATTAATAGTATGCCAACGTGAATCAATTTATTCTTTAAAATTCTCATAAGCTATTTGCTCCTTTTGGAGTAGCAGACTCGAGTGCTCCGCTGTCAAGATTAAGTTGTGTAGATGCTGTATGCCAGTTTGATGACACAGTTCCATCTCCAGGCACAAGGTTTCTTTCCATTGACTTTTTAGGAGTAGTGTTGCTCCCAGCAAAGGGAGGGTTAATTGCATCATCTGCTTGGTCAACTATATTGCTAGAAGCATCTCGTAAAGTTAATTGTAGATTTGTGTTATTAAGTTGAACGGATGGAGAAACGATATCTGGCGTGATGCCGAGAATTGAATTTTCATCAGTCTCAGCAAAGTGTGATACTAGGAAATAACCATTTGCTGGAATAGTCCCTGATGCGATTGTGAGAGTAGTGTTTCCTTCCAATTTCCAGTTAGTAAGATCAATTGGTGAGCTTGTCATGTTGCGAAGCTCAAGCCATTCATCATCTGTATTTGTGCTGCCCGACCACATGAGCTCGTTGATGACCACTGATCCTACTGATGAACTTGGTGTAGGAGTAGGTGATGGAAATTCGGCTGCTGCTGTAAAAGAATTGCTGGTGCTTGTAGCACTATCAGCAAATAATGCACGTGTTACCGAATATGATAATCCAAACAAAACAGTCATCGTAATAAGATTAAGAAATATCAATTTTTTCATATTTTTTGATACTTAATTCTTGCCTCAGCTTTCTCTCAATTGATTTTTCAATCTCTCCTTTGATATTCCATAGCTCAAGCGCAATAAAAATCAAAATTGGCAAGATAACAAACATCAGAAACCCAACAGGACTTCTTAAAGCATTAATAAGATAACCAAGGTATGGCAGTGAAAAAAGAACTTTCCCTTTGATACTGGTTGAAGGGACAAGAGATTGGTCTGTGGTGTTGTTGGCGTCTCCTTTTGTTTGGTAGGATAGTCCGCTCGTTGCTTTTTTAATATCTACAACACGGTGTGTGATAATTTGCCCTTTGTTATTTGAGAAAGTGATGACATCACCTTTTTGTATGGCGCTTCCTTTTTGGGTGTAAACAACAGCGCCAATTGGTAGGGTGGGTTTCATGCTACCTGTTAGTACGACAAATGATTGGATTGTTGGAATTATTGTCGTTTTGGCTGTAAGAAGGGTGAAAATAGCTAGAGGCAGAAATATAAATGAAATCACACTAAATTTCCACTTCAATACAGTCTTGGTGTGTTTTGCAACCTTGTGATTGCTAATTTTTTTCAATTTATTTTTCATACGTACTTATCCTTTCCTCAGAGGTAGTGGGGGTGTATACGCTCCCCCACCACCTGCCTGAATTAGTCTTGAGTAAGAGTTGCTCTCAAGTCTGCTGTGACTGAGTCTCCTTGATACTCGTTGCCAGCGCCAGAATTTAATCCTGCTGTAACAACTAAAGTATGGTCTACTCCGGTGTCAGTTATAGTACCAATTTGAAGACCATTACCTGATAGCTGAAGGTCTTCAAGGTCTTGCCTTGCATTCCCATTTGTATCTGGAATGAGAACGGGCGTGCCGTCTAATGAGACAGTAATATCAACTTGTCGAGTCATTGGAGTGGGCTGATTGGCGTTGTTGTCAATTCCCCCAACGTTCTCTATTTTTAAGTAAGCCTTGTTGCCTGCCACTGTTCCAGTGTTTCGTAAAAATATTGTTGCTGTTTCGGGAGTTGCACCTGGGATCATGTTTGCGCTTGCAAATACTGCTCCTATTGAATCAGATGCTGCTGGAGCTGAGGTTCCAATCTTAAGATCAAAACTTCCTGCTGCAAATGAATTTCCAGTACTTGTTGCTGAGTCGCTGAAGAATGCGAAAGTAGCACCGCCCATCAGCGCAAGAGATGCGAAGATAGACATACTACTTAATGCAATTTTTCGGTTGATCATGTGTGATTCACCTCCTTTCTTTATTTGTTTTCTAAGTAAGTATTAGGTAGTAGTCAAGGGTAAGATTGACTACTACAAATTACCATTAGACCTCGCACTGCTTAACTGATTCAGCAGTACATGCGTCAATTCCAGATCCTCCTTTAGCAGCATCACTATTTGCTTCTCCATTGAGGATGTCGTCATCGCTTCCTCCATCTAGAGCGTCATTTCCAGTGCCACCGTAAAGCCTGTCATTGTCTGACCCGCCTTTGAGACTGTCATTGTCTTCATTGCCATAGAGGACATCATTGCCGCTGTCTCCACTAAGTGCGTCATTTCCAATGCCTCCAAGCAACACATCTAGACCTGTGCCTCCAGATAGCTTGTCATTTCCATCTCCTCCAACGATACAGTCGTTACCACCTCTTCCATCAATTTTATCGTTGCCACCAAGTCCAAATATGAGATCATTTCCGCCAGTTCCATTGATAGAGTTATTGCCTCCTGTGCCAACAATAGGTGCGCCATACGTAAAGCCTGTTGCTACGCACTCTGCTGGTACTGCATATGGGTCAGGTGGTGGGCATGTCTGATTCCAGACGATTACATACTTGTTTGACTCAAGGTCAGTGAAGTTTGGAACAGCCACCGTTGGTGTTGCTCCCTCAGCAGCAGACAGCGTGTCTCCTGTCGTATAACCAACAAGTGCAAATGGTTGACCAGTTGAGCATGTTGCTCCAACTACTGGACCTCAGGTGACTTCATTTGTAGTGTAATCAGCACCAAAGGTCATATCGGATGTAACAGCCTCATAGGGATTTGGGCTATTAAATCCTACTGTACTCAAGTTGTATGATCCACTTCCTGCGCCGATATTATCTGCGCTCCATGTTGCGTTCATTGGGAATGCGGAACTATTTGCAGTGACAGATGTAGCCATCACCCCATCAATATATTTGTCAAGAATTACTTTCACTGTTGATGGACCAGAGCGAAGTGAAAGGTTGTCAACTAAGAATCCATTTCCAGCTGTTGCAGGGGCACTTGGCAAGCCTCCTCCTCCTGTTCTAAACAAAATACTATCAACGGGTCTAGTTGGGTTTGATTCACAATATCTAAAGTAATCCTCCCAGCTTGTTCCAGTATGGACTAAAGTACCATCAATATAGATTTTTACAACGTCGTTTCTTGGGCCATCAACGAAGTCCATACTAAATTTGATTGAATGTGGTGCGCGACTGAGTGTAGCGACATCACTTTCAACAAAATCATCCTCGGCACTGCATCCATTACTGTCGCCAACAGGTCCTCCAAGAGGAGCTGCGTCTACATAGTCATCGAAAAAAACATGAACTCCGTCAGCTTGATCTTCGAGCTTAAGGTAACTCATACGGGCTCCATCTCCTCTATCTGGTGAAACAGACATAAACAGTCCAGGTTGTTCTGCCCCAGGTACTGTGGAGGATAGGTCAAACGAGCCTTCAAAATGTGTCTGTCTTGTCCCGCCAGACAAACCATTGTTTACAGCTGATGATTCACCTGCTTCATTTATGAGTGACTTTGAGAATGTTTGATCTCCAAAACACCCGCTTGTTATAGCATTTGAGATACGAAGAGATTGTGATCCAAATCCTGTTGTTCCTAGAGCACTATTTACAGCGTGATCATATACTGCGCATCCTGATCCTGCTGATCCTAGACTGCTCCACCCGTCTTGGGCATTAATGACCCCAAGATTATATGGTGGGTTCTCAAAATTAACGTTTACAGTATCTGCGAAGGTTGGTTTGACTAGAACAAAAAGTGTAAGGGTAAAAAAAAGTGTTAAAAATTTTTTCATACATTCACCTCCTTTCATAGGTAGGGTACTTTTAATAAAAACACCCACTCTTACAGTTCACCTGAATTTAGACACAGTGAGAGTGGGATCCACAAAAAACCCCTCACATCCTTCCAACCTTGGATGTAAGGGGTGGCGATTTTTACAGTATAATAAAGTATACGATACCAGGCAGGTAGTATTCATAAATTATTGTATGAGTCGCACTTCTAGGGAAACTTCCTGATATGTTAAGACAATTATGTCTTCAACACCTCGCCTCCGTTGACGGCCGGCGTATTACCCATAACAAACATACTACCGGAGGATGATTTTTCTGTCAATTATGATAAACAGACACAAACTATATCCTAACACTGTCAATCTTTTGGTGAAAATTATGTTGAGGAATCGTGATTTTTCACGACAGCACTATAATTAGAAATTACTATGACTCTAGACTTGATTTAAAAAGATGGAGCTGACTTTTTAAGTGGCACGTGTGGATAAAGATCCGTAAGATCTATGAGGAATGTCGACTTGATCTGTGTTTTTTGCTCACCTGTTACTCTGTATGGAGTAACTGATATTCTTTGGACACAATAATTCCCTCGCTGCATACCGTAGCTAAATTCACAGAATTCCTCAGTGACAATTCCTTCTGCATCTGTTTTCCTAATCACTTCATGAGTGATATATCCATTGGGACTGTATTCGCGCGTGTATTCAAGTGTCGACCCAGTGACCTTCACTGCTCTGCCTGTCTTGTCATACTCTACGATAGCGTCTTCAGACACGTCACTAACTGGGGAAGGTTTATAGCCAGGGATTGTTACTGTGAGTGGACTCTCATATATGATTTGTGATGCTCTCTTTTTTATCACCTCAGGAGATTGAGGAAATGCAGGCTGAGAATAGTGTATCTTCATTCTCTGCCTTTCAGACAAAAACTCTTCTGGAGACTGATCCTCTCTGCCTACTAAGTGCATTTCAACAGAGGCTCTTTTTTGTCTCTCGTTCATGATCGTTTTATCCTTGTCTTTTTTACTGGATTGAACCAGTTGTAGTAGACAACAGGAATAAAGAAGAGCATTATGGTTCCTGAAAAAAGAAGTCCTGCAATGATCGCTCCGCCAAGTCCTCTCCAGAGTGGATCAGAGACTGTAATAGGGATCAATCCACAAATTGTTGCAAGAGAGGTCAGCGCAATTGGCTCAAGTCTACTCTCTGATGCATCAACGATACTGTCGGCAAATTTCATGCCGATTGCTACATTTGCATTGATTTTGTCGACAACAAGAATAGCATTTTTTACTACAATGCCAAAGAGCGCAAGAATACCAATAAGTGCTGGGAATGACAGAGGTGTTTTTGTGAGTGCAAAGACAATAAATACGCCAGAGATTGATAGAGGGATAACTAACATTACGATAATAGCCTTTCTGAAAGATCCAAATTGAATTACCATAGTGACGACGATAAGAAGAAATGATAGAAGCATGGCAGCAAGAATTGAGGTAACTGAATTTTGATTTTCTTCATTTGCTCCTCCTGTTTTCCAGCTATACCCATCTGGTAGATTGAGGTTGTTATCTGCATAGCTCTCTAGATTTTTATTAATCTCTGATGCTTGATATCCTTTTGTCACAGTTGCAGTAATCGAGATCGTTCTTTTGCCGTCTTCCCTTGTGATAAGAGTAGGATTTGATTCTAGCTTTAGCTTTCCTAGACTACTGATGGCAACTGGTCCTGATTGTGTTGGAATACTTAGTGTTGAAATGTCTGAAACGCTTTCAAGCTTGGGGCTCATTCGAAAAGTAATGTCTTGCTTCTTGTTGCCAGGTACTGCTTCGTTGCCAAACTTGACCGAGTCAAGAGTAAATCCACTCGCAAAACTTCGAAGCCATATTCCTACTTGATCTTGTGTTAGATTGTTTTGTAAAAGTTTTGTCTGATTTGGTACAAAGACAATCTTACTCGTTCCAGGCTTGATTGACTTTGAAATGTCTGTCGTACCTTTTTGCTTTTCTAGGTACGAGACAACATTATTGGCGTAGCTATCAATGGTTGGAATGTCATCACCAAACAATTTTATCTGCACATCCGCACCAGCAGGAGGGCCACCGCTTTCCTCTGTTACTGTTAGTTTTCCAGGTGTGTAGCCACTCAGAGTGTCTCTGAGGTTTTGTGCAATGTCAATTGATGATGATGAGCGATTTTTTGGCAATACAAGTGAATAGAGGATGTTATTGCTGCCTGAGCTTGCCTGGCCACCACTTTGTGAAAATGCCTGACCAATATCTACGATCACGTAGGAGACATCTTTTGTATTTCTCAGTGTTTTGAGTAAATAGAGAGACTCCTTCTCTGCTGTATCAGTATTTGTTCCAGCAGGAAGTTCTACGGAAACATAGACAAAATCCTGGTCGCTTTTTGGAAAGAATTCACTCTTTACAAAGCCGAATGGAACAAGAAGGTAAGAAAATAGAGAGAAAGTGATCACCATAAAAACCGCTCTTCTCCTGTTTTCTTTTGTTGCAAGAATTTTAGCGAGTGCTCTTCGATACTTTATGCTAAATCTTCCAAAATCAAAAACTCCGTTGTCAATAAATGATGGTGCAACTTTGAGGGATTGGTGATTTCTTTTTGTTTTTTCAATAAAGATTTTTGATTTCCGAACAAGACCAAGTCTAGCCTTGGCTGTGACAAAAAGAAAGACAAAGAGAGCAAGGAATGCAAATGGTAGAAAAATTCCTTTCGGGACGATGAAAGCAAAAATCGAGAGGAGAAACATTACAAAAAGTATTCTAAAAAGCACTACAACACGTGAGGGGATAGCAGGTTTTAGAAGAATAATCATAAGGGGTAGTGTTACTAGCAATGCGACAGCAAGTGATGCAAGAAGAGTGCTCGAGACGACAATAGGGATAGCCTTAATAAATTCACCAATAATTCCCGTTGACAAAAGAAGAGGCAAAAATGCCCAAACAGTTGTGAGTGTGGTTGTTAGAATTGGTGTAAGAAAGTCTTTCCATACTAATAGCCCGGTTTCAAGCGGAGTAAACTTCTTTGACCGATAATAAGAAGTCATTGCTGAGATAACTACAATGGTGTCGTCTACGAGAAGCCCAAGAGATAAGAGTAGAGAAAACATCGATAAAAAGTTAAGCGATATTCCGGTAAATTTCATGACAGAAAAGCTAATAAGAAATGTTAGTGGAACTGCAAAAAATGAGACAAAAGCTTGTCTCGCTCCTAGAAAAACAAATAATACGATAAATACAAGAATAGTAGTGATGCTAAAGTCTCGAATAAGCTCATTAAATTGTTCGTTAATCAGTTCTCCAGAATTGACAATAGTAAGTGTTTCAAACTGCCCTTTATACGATGCAATATTTTCATGAACAATTTTTTCTGCATCCTTGGTGGCTTGGTCAATGTTTGCTGTTGATGTTTTGTACACATTAAAAGTTATTGATCTTTCGGGCTCTCGCGTATGAGATGCAAAGTATGAGGGAGACTGATTTGGTTTTGACCGTTCTGTAATGGTTGCAATAGACGAAAGTGGGACAATAGTTCCTTGGATATTTAGCTGGAGATTTCTGACATCTTCAACTGAGGTAACCGCTGGATCAATACTAAGTGCAAAGCTTGAATTTTGAGTAAGGACTGTTCCTGCAGGAAATGATCCAACAGATGCTTTCACAAGTGATGAAAGTTGAAACGGAGTAATGCCGTAAGTTGCAATGCGAGAAGGATCGATGATGACGCTGATTTCTCTCTCTTCAAGTCCATTTGTGGTAGCGTTGTCAATACTAGACTTATTTTCCAAATCATTTTTAAGTTTTATCGCAAATCGGGACAGGCTCGCCACATCTCCTTTGCCAATAAGAGTAAACGTCCAGACGGGTTGGTTTTCAAAGTCAATCTTAATGACTTTTGGAGAAAGAGCGTCTGTTGGCAACTCAACTTGGTCTATCGCAGACTGAATGTCGCCTCGAGCCTTATCTGGATCTATTCCTGAATTGAATTCTATTTGCACAATAGAGACATTTTCTTGAGAAGTTGATGAGACTGTTTTGATATTTGCGACACTATCAATACCGTCCTCTATCGGTTGACTAACAAGTGACTCAACATCTTGTGGATTTGCTCCCGGAAGAACAGTGCTAACAACAATAATTGGAATGTTAATCTCAGGATTAACTCTTCTGGGGAGAGAGGCGTAACTTGTTGCTCCAATACCGATGATTGTGAGTAGCAATAGTATGACAAGGCGAGGATTTGAAAGGTATTTTGCAACAAAGGAGTTCTTAAGCCTTGAATCAAACCTGAGATGATGAAGATAGGATGTTTCTGTTTTCATACATATACTATTGCTTGATAACTACTTTATCTCCTGCAATAACATTGCGGCTAAGAATAACTTGGTCGCCATTTTGAAGACCACTCATTACTTGAACATATTGTCCAAAGACATCTCCTACCACAACTTTTTTGGAAATAACTTTTCCATTTTTAGCAACAAAGATGTTTGATTCAGATTGAGATTCGTAAACAGAATCGATAGGAACGAAAGGAACAACACTGTTGGTGTCAGCATAGCCAACAGGAACAGAAATTTGAATGTATTCACCGTCATTTAGTGACTCCTCAACCCCATCAGGAAGTGTGTAGATAATAGAGTAAAGTTGCCCATCTGTTGCGACAGTTGAGACGTATGACGGGGTTGCCGCAATAACTTTATTTCCAATCAACAATCCACTTGCTTCTATGCGAGAGACAGACTCTGCTATTTCTCGAGGAGCTCTAAGAATAATTGTTGAGCTACCTTGATTGCTTGCAACAACAGCAACAACAGTACCTGGACTTACATTTTCACCCTCGTGTACATGTACTCTCTGCACGACGCCAGAAAAAGGAGATGCGGGGTGCATAATTCCCTCCTGTACGAGTGCAAGATTGTACTGTATCTTACTTACTGTCTTATTAAGCTCAAGAGCTTTATCTTGGATTTCGAGTTGTTTAACTGTGATCTCTTTTTGCAGGTTACTTAAAAGAGTTGGGGGCTTTTCTGTATTAACTTGGTACTCAATCGACCGGACGCTACCACGAAGCTGATTAACTCCTGCTTGAAGTTGTGCTTGTGATGCGCGAAGGCCAGGAAGTTCAGGGTCTGAAGGATTTGCTAGCTCCTTTTGTGTAATTTGATCATTGAGGCTTGTTAACATGCTTTCATTAAGAGCGAGCAGATCTCTGGTCTCACCAAGAGATTTCTCGGTAATTTGTCTTAGCTGGTCGGTATTTTGAGCTGAGGCAGTTGCAATATCTCTTTGCCTGTTCAATATGTTTTTTTGGAGTGAGTATGTTTCGTTGACATTTTTAAGTTGTACTCCTGCAAGCTGAACTTGAAGGCCTGCTGCATTTCCTCCTTGGTAATTTGAGGAGAAAGAGACAAGAGTCTGTCCCTTACTTACCGTCTGCCCCTCTAAGACATGTACCTTTTGAACGATTCCAGGTGCTTGAGCTACAATTTTTATAATCCCATTTCTCTCAACTTGTGCCTGAAGAGCAACCGTTGGTGCTTTGCCAATGCTATAAATTTTTACTTCTTTAGTTGGTATGTGTGGTTCTGCTGTTTTCTTCCCGAGATTTCCTATGATGTTGCCAAGAATGAGGATAAAAAGTAGTATGCCAAGACTAACCAAAAAGCTAGAAAACGGTTTTTTCTCAACAAATTTGACAGTACGTTGGTAACGTTTTGATTTACTGATCTTAGTTTTAAGTCTAGAAAATGAAAGCTCTTTTATAAGAGTAGATCGAGATATCATATTATATAACTACAGGATGCAGAGTTAACCAAAAACGAGGGAGCGTAGTGGATGTAGTGCGTTATCGAGTATAGCTTCTTTCAAGCCTAGAGTCAAGACTAGCGAAGAAGAAATATCCAATAAAATATGGCAATAAAAATTCTATAAACTCCAAACAATATAAAATTGTTTTTTGTAATGTATGTTACAAAAAATTTAACAGTGAAAAATGCAACGACAAATGATGAACAAAATCCAACAAGTAACAAATGAAGGTCTTGTACTGAAAATGTTTGATATGAATGAGAAAGGTCTAAAAGTGTTGCAGCAAGAATAGTTGGAACTGCTAATAAAAACGAGAACTCAACAGCAACTTTTCTCTTCGCACCAGTTAGCATGCCACCAATGATGGTCGCTCCTGCTCTTGAGACTCCTGGGATAACAGAGATTGATTGATACATCCCAATAAGTACAGCCTGTCTATTTGTGATGTGAGAAATGCTGTCAGTATGGAAATCGCGCTCTTTGTGCGTTTTTTCGATGATTATAAGTACAATTCCACCGACAAATAATGATACAAGTGTCACGTTAGGACTTGAAAGAAGAATATCTTTAATAAATGGATAGAGGGTGAATCCTACTAAAGCTGTTGGTGCAAATGCCAAAAAAAGCTTTGGCCAATTGGACCTTTGAACAAAAAGAGATCTCCAGTAAAGAGTTATGATAGCCAAGATTGCACCAAGTTGAATAATAATCTCAAAACTTTTAGCAAATTCAGTCTGTGTGATTTTGAGAAAATGAGAGGTTAGAATAAGATGACCTGTTGATGAAATAGGAAGAAATTCTGTAATTCCCTCTACTGCTCCCAGAATAACAGCATGAACAATGTCCATTGCATTATTGTAACAACTTTTCGAACTTAAAAATACAGTAGAGTCCAATATGGTCTGATAAATACCATTCCTTCTCATCAATTATTACTGGTTTTTTTAAAAAATATGCAGTTTTTGTTGTTTTTAAAGAAGAGGTAGAAAAGATGAAATCGAGTCTTCCAACGCTTGCTCCTTTTGGAAGAAATGATTGATGATACGTTGTAAATGAATCGTTTTTAAAAGAGTCCAAAAGTTTTGTCTCCTGCAAAAATTCATGGTAATAGACAGAGTTCTTGGGCATATTAAAATCTCCAGCCAAAATGAGAGATTTTTTTCGAGTAGTGAACGTATTTACCAATTGTCCGAGTTGAATAAGTTGTGATTTAAGAATTCGAACGTAATTACTTTCTACATCCCAGTTGTGAAGCGAGTTTTGCGTAAGGTGTGTATTAAGAAGATATACATCAGTACTTTTAATACGAGCCAAGAGCACTCCTTTACCAGAGAGGTGCCCTGTGATTGACTTGTCAAAGTACTTCCCTCTTGTATGAAAATCGATGTAGTGTTTTTGTCCAAGTTGATGTTTGCTTATTATCACAAGTCCACCGCGTGGTCCAAAGTAGCTGTGACGGTAAAATGAGTGCGGGTATTCACTCAAAAATTTCATCATATAATGCAGATGAAAGTAATCGTGAACTTCCTGTAATAGGACAACATCAGGTGATAATAAATTGATCTCTTTTGCTATCAATCGAAATCTTTTCCTGATGTTATTTCTCATGAGTGTTTTGAGCAACTTATGAGGGACAAAAGGAGTTCCGTAGACATTAAAAGATAGTACAGAAAGTGTTTTTTCCATTGTCATCATTATACTCCGTGATACAATTTTTTCATGCGCTCATTTTTTGGGTATCTTGTTAGCATCACTCTTCTTGCCTTATGCATCCTCCTTATTATGTATATCTTTATTCCTTCACATGTTGGCCAGTCAAAGTACCTCTCGCCTCTCCCTGATTTTTTGACGGTAGGTGTTAATAAGCAGGTGACACTATTAGACTTTTGGTCACCTATTGTTGAAAAGTTTCAGGCAGAAGCTTCACCGCCAACTTTCACTGCAAGAGCAGTACTTCTTTATAATCTGTCGACGAATAAGTCAATGTATTCTTACCAAAGCTCAAAGAGACTTCCGATGGCATCTCTCACAAAAATTATGACAGCAATTGTTGCTTTAGAGAATAAGAGGCATGATGATAGATATGTCGTGCGAGCCGAGAATCTTGTTGGCGAGGATAGTATGGGAGTGTTGCCTGGAGAAATATTTTCTCTTGAAGAATTGCTCTATGGACTGATGCTTCCATCAGGAAATGATGCAGCTGAGGTTATTGCATCAAATTATGTTGGTGGAAGAAAAGCTTTTATTGATGCGATGAATGATAAGGTAAAGGCAATGGGGCTTGATGACACTCATTTTAGTAATCCTTCAGGTCTTCAAGGAGATGGGCAGCAATACACAACAGCTTTGGATTTGTTGGTCATTACAAAATATGCACTCGATAACTTTCCTGTTTTTAGGAAAATTGTTTCAACATATGAACACACCTTGCCCGCAACAGGTACTCATCAATCTTACACGCTTTATAATGAAACAAATCTTCTAACAACATATCCTGGTGTAAAAGGTGTCAAAACAGGCTATACACCAGAAGCTGGTATGTGTCTGATAACACTACTTGAGTATAAAGGTCACAGTATCGTAGGGATTTTACTCAATAGCGAAAATAGGCGTGAAGAAATGAAACATTTTCTTGATTTTTCTCTCCTGAGTTTGAAGATTACTCCCCCATCTCATCAATAAGGTCTTGCATTCAGCAAAAACGGCAACTATAGTAAGTTCAGATGATTAAAACAGAATTCTCTCAGACTGGTCGTGTAGCTGTGGTTGATGGAGGTGGTCGTGGACACGCCATCATCAGCGCTTTGGCAGAAAGCGGCAAAGTTAATGATGTCACACTTGTCCCAGGCAACGATTACACAAAATATGATATTGAAAGAGAATTTGGTATACCCGTGACTCTTCATAAGAATATCAGTCTCAAAAACAGCGATGCAATTGTAGATGTGCTCCAAGATGGTAAGTTTGACATGATTGATGTCGCACAGGACGATGCAATTGCGGGGAATGTTGCTGGAAGGTTGCGAAGTCAGGGCGCATTAGTAGTAGGCGCAGATAGGATGGCCGGAAAACTTGAATGGGATAAGGCATATATGAGAAGCCTAGGACTTGTTCCAGGGCCTGCGTATGCAGTGGCAGAAAGTGAGGAGGAGTTGCTGCAGCTTCTAGAAAACATGCCTGATGTCCCCTATTTCACTAAAGCAGCGTACTTAGCTGAAGGAAAAGGTGCAATGCCCGCTGAGAATAAAGAGCAGGTTTTGGAGCGCTTTGCGGAATTAAGAGCGAGATATCCGCATGCTGCGCAAAAGATTGTCGTTGAGGAATGGATGAAAAATGCAGATGGGACACCAGGAGATGAATTTTCTCACTTTATCTTTACAGATGGTCGTGACTACCAGGAGGTTGGAACGGCTGTTGATTACAAAACAGCCTACGACTTCGATGCAGGAGAAAACACGGGGAGTATGGGGAGTAATAGTCCCACAAATCTAATGTCAGAGCAGATTGCTCGGCTAACTCATGACAAAGTGGTTGAACCTCTTATGGAGGGTCTCATGAGAGAAGGAATTGACTACCAGGGTGTGATTTATGTAAGCGGGATGGTAACAAGAGATAGTGACAATAACCCGCATGTTAGAGTGGTTGAGATAAATTCTCGATTAGGAGACCCCGAAGCTCAAGTGATAGTCCCTGGACTCCAAAATTATTATGATATCAATATGGCTATTGCCACTAGGAATTTAGGTGGAATGACGCTTGGTAGAGACCGTTTTCATAGAGTAGCTGTAACTGGTGCGTCAAGAGGTTATCCAGGAAATTATGATAAGGCAAAAAACAAAAGAATTTTTGGACTTGAAGATGCATATCAAGAAGGCGCTGTTATTAGAGGTGCTGGTATGACAAGAGTTGGAGACGAGTGGAGAGTTAGTGGTGGAAGACTTTTCTACGTGGTGGGATCTGGATCAAGTCTTGGTGAAGCAAGAGCACAGGCGTATGCTAGTATTTCCCATGTAAGTGTTGAGGGTGATAATTTGCACTACCGTACAGGTATTGGGAGACGAGATATGCTGCGCGCAATTGAATAAAGCCTCAGATTCAAGTAAAATACAGAGTGTTATATTCTGCCGCGGTGGTGAAATGGTATACACGGGGGCCTTAAGAGCCCCTGTTCTAAAAGGACGTGGGGGTTCGAGTCCCCCCCGCGGCACATAATGGTATAATAAGCTTCCTCGGGGAGTGGCGCAGTTGGTAGCGCGCGCGGTTTGGGACCGTGAGGCCGCAGGTTCGAATCCTGTCTCCCCGACACTATTCAAATATTGCAATCTGAGAGTTGTCAAAAATTTTCTTAAGACCAAGTTTTTCCACTTCCTGATCTGATACATTTGACCCTAAAAATCGAGGAACTACCAGAAGCTTGTTTTGATAATCTACCACATCTAATTTCTCACCATTTCTTAAAAACGTGGTCCAGTTCACTCCTGTTAATTTCTCCTCAACATAATAGTTGTCAAGAAGAGCAGGTTTTGTGGCTTTATAAATTGGTTTTTGGGAAGGATACAAGTACCATACGTTCTTTTTTCTCTCTTCAACAACCTTCAACGCCTGGGTCTCAAACGGAGGAATAATAAGTCTGGTTCGAGAAAGGAAAATTACACCTACAACTATAGCAAGGGCAAATGGCATTCCGAATAAGGTTACTATCAGTGTCTTCTTATTCTTAGTCTTAAGATAGATTGCTACTGCAACAAGGAAGATGATCGCAAATACTAATGCAAGTCCAACCGCTGTTTCTATATAAGTAGTCTTATCAAGTGGAAAATAAGGCACATGTGCATATGTGCTGATTAACATGAGGGAAGGAAAAATAATAAGAAACTTTCTTAATGGGTACCGAATTGTAATATAGGCATGAGCTGCAAGAAAAAGTAAGAAAGGAACTACAAAAAAAGAAAGATATATTTTGGCTGAGAAAACTGGGATAAGTGGAAATAAAACTGAAAAAATTATCATCTTTTTGTCAAACATGATAGTGTCTTTTGTGAATTGAAAATCTCCAGCAAAAAATAGAGCAATCAAATAGATTGTCGCAAGAATTATCTGATCTCTTTTGGCAATCCTTTTCCGCATAGCAATTATGTATGCCATGCAAAATATGAGAGATAAAGAAAATGGCAAAACATAACCATTTTGGGAAATCGTAGGAAGTGAGACTGAAGAATTGGACAAGGTGAAAGATCTATCATTAAAGACTCCAATCTTTTTATCTCCACTTAAAAGCACGATTTGACCTAGCTCTTCTTTTATGGAAAGTGGCTGATGAGACGATAACAAGAGTTTTTTTCTTTCAGGAAATGCAGCTGAGTCAATAAGTGGTGGTACATAGATACGAAGCATGCCTTGTGAGTTGGGAAGAACTGAGAAGTCCTCTTGCGTTTTTATACGATAATCTCTCAAATCTATCACAGAAATTTCTGTACCTTTTTTTTGAATGCCTATTCTGTAATGAGATCCGTTATACCAAAAAGCTTGATTCTCCCCCTCAAAATCCTTGCTGAGAAAATAATTTGTTGGAGAGAAAACAGACTTATTTTTCAAAAACGTGTCAGCATAATCCTTTGTAAGCATGACTTTTGCCTTTTTCTCACTCACAAGCACTGACACAGCACGCAATAGGTTGTTGTAATGGCCACCTACAATAAATGTCTCCTCGTCACCGTCATTTTCAAGTCCGACAACAATCTGATCTTGTGGTTTTTTCAAATACATGGCCGCAAGATAGTTAAAATACTTCTGGTCGTACTTTTTAAGTTCGTAATCCTGAAGACTAAAAGTTCCGTTTTCTGATTTGTTGCCATACGCCTTGAGCGGATCGCGTGGGGCCCATTGCATTACTACAACCTGAGAACTCTGATCAAATGAATTCGCGGGTATTCCAGCATTTTCTATTGATGATAGATAAGGTACACCCCAAGGAGTTCCCCATATAGAGTAGACATCTAAATCGTATTGGTCAGCAGCTCTAAGTGCGGAAGTTATACCGTATTTTTGTTGCATGTAAGAAAGAGCGTCTGCATCCACCCACCACGCCCCGACAGTCTTTGGGTAATAACCAAATACACTTCTAAATTGGGAAAAAAGTGTATCAATAAGCCTATTTCTCTCAGGAAGATCATAAGAAAAGGTAAATAAACCGTCTGAAAAATACCACGGCCCCCTTCCTCTGTACAAAACAATTGAGTCTTGTGCAAAATTTTTATCAACCTCAAGAAATAATCCGAATTCTTGATTTTTAAGCTCAGACTTTGCATAAGAAGTTAGTTTTTCATTCTTTAATGCGTCATATTGCCAGAGCCACGTGGCGGCAATGTTATGATTTTTTGTATCCTCCCATTGTGATTGGAGTCTTGGGAGGAGGTCGCTATGTTCTCTTCCCAATGCATTTCCTCGTATCATATTGATCACAGTTATGACAGGTAGGTCTTGAGGAGGTGAAGCAAATGACTTAGAGCTTGTAGAAAAAACTAAGAAACCAAGCAAAAGAAGTAAAAGCAATTTTATGCATCTCATGAGGCTTCCATGAGTATAAACAAATTGTCATGTAACACACAAGCTGATTTATGGATTTTTCAAATAGTAAAATGATATAATCTTTCCACTGCGGGTGTAGTTCAATGGTAGAACACAACTTTTCCAAAGTTGATACGAGGGTTCGATTCCCTTCACCCGCTCCTAGAAAATTATGTTCTATGTTTATGTTCTTCAGAGCCTGAAAGATCTAAGAACATATACAGGTTATATCGATAACTTAGAACGAAGGTTAAAGCAACATAATTCTGGATTTGTTAAGTCAACAAAGCAGCGAGTACCTTTTAAGCTCTTATTTTTTGAGGAGTTCTTATCCTCAACTGAAGCGATGAAAAGAGAGTTGTATTGGAAAAGTGGTGCGGGAAGAAGAAAGTTGCAAAAATTGTTTAATAAATAGTCTATGCATGCTACTACAGATAACTATCGCAAACATAAAAGCTCAAGTACCATTCAACAAAAACTTTTAGGTCAATTCAATGCTGCTCTTTTGGAAGAGGCAAAAAAACTATCACCAAAAACGGTTCTTGATGTCGGGTGCGGTGAGGGGTTTACTCTTGAGAAATTGCGCACCAATGGAGTCGGTGAGAGACTTGAGGGGGTCGATTTTCTTGATCGAGCAATTGAGCTTGGGAAGAAAGAGCATCCTAAATTAAAGCTCAAGCAGGGCACCATTTATGACCTGGATTATAAAGATAACTCTTTTGATTTAGTTATCTGCTCTGAGGTCTTAGAGCACGTCGATGACCCGGAAAAAGCATTAAAAGAGTTGGTTAGAGTAAGTAAAAAGTACTGTCTGCTCTCTGTACCTAATGAGCCATTTTTTATGCTTGGAAATTTTTTAAGAGGTAAAAATCTTTCACGCTTTGGCAACGATATTGAGCACATTAATCACTGGACATTTTTTATGTTTAGGAATTTTGTCTCAAAGTATTTAGTAGTCAAAAAAGCACTCCACCCTATCCCCTGGACACTTATCGTTGCTGAAAAGAAATAGCTATTCCTCACTCAGGCCGTTAAAGAGAACAATAAGAAATGAAACAAATGGTACTGCCAGAAGAGCGCCCAAGACTCCTAAAAGATTTGCTCCTATCATGACAGCTACGATTACAAGCACAGGATTGAGTCCAACTGCTCTCTGCATAATTTTTGGCACAAGTACGTTATTTTCAATCATCTGAATCCCAAAATATATGAGAGCGATAATAATCGCCAAAGGTGGTGAGACAGTAAGCGCAACAACAATTGCAGGAATCGCAGAAAGGATAGGCCCAATTGTTGGAACGATTTCAAGAATGCCAGCAAGAATTCCAAGAGGAAGCGCATAAGGAAAACCAATGATACTAAGTGCAGCCCATGTAATTACACCGATGAAAAGAGAGAGAAGAACCTGTCCTGTAAGCCATGCTCCTAACTTCTCATCAATAAGAGAAAGTGTGCTGAGGACTCGCTCCCTGTCATTTTTATGAAAGAGGTGTGCAATATTTTCTTTGAATCTTTCATGGTACAAAATAAGATAAAAGCTGACCACCAGTACCGTCAATGTTGAAAAAAGTCCTCCAAACACTTTACTGGTGACGCTAAATGCATTACTACCAATTGAATTAACTTCTCTTGTGACATATGACTGAATTTGTGTGGCATCAACAGTAAGTCCTGATACATCGGCTGCTTGTTTGATATAGGATGGAAGACCTCCAAGGAGTGCCTTTACTTGGTCAATAAGAAAAGGCACAAGGGGAAAAATAATAAGAAAAACAACAATAGCAATGCCAATATATGGGATAAGAACAGCAAAAAAGTGAGGAACTTTTTTGTTTCTCAGGTATTTTACAACGGGTAGCAGAGCTGCGTTGATGATATACGCGATAAAAATTGAGGTAATAATCCCTCTTGTCTGCAACAATAGCCATCCTGCAGCAATCAAAAAGAGAGCTAATATGACTTGGTTTTTTAATAAATAAGAGTAAAATCGATGTAACATGCTATGTACGCTAGTATCCAACACTTAGATAGTATAATGAACACGTTTTTTTGTCAATTGAGATCAAGACAGTTTGCGATCAAAGCATAGTATTGATACAATACTCTTGGTAATTAGCCATAAGCTATTCGCTAAAATGCGCCTGTACCCGCCTGCCACGCAAGACAAGCTTGCGAGTCGTTGCGGGCAGGGCTCAGTGGATAGGTATGTATTTTACTTATGCCATGATGAGAAAAAATCATTAAAAGAGAAAAGTATTTTAAGACTGGTTTTGGAAAAAGATATCTAAAAACTAGAATATAAAGTTTGCGCCTGTAGCTCAGTGGATAGAGCATCTCGGTTCTAACGACGGGGTCGGGGGTTCGAATCCCTCCAGGCGTACTCACTATGACAGAAATTGGCAAACCCTTACCCGTCAACCCAGAGTCTTTTCCAAAAATTGGGGGTATTCCTGTTGACTTTGCTCAAATTGCAATGCTTCCTGACCACAAAGTTATTGTAAAAGCAGCAATCTCCGAAGATAGAGTAAGTATTTATGCGGATAATGACAGAGTTGAGATACATGATCTAGATGAGCCCCAAGTAGGACTTGAGGTTGATTTTTTTGACTTCCCGGATAGTGTTGAAGAGGATCCTGAGCAAATAACAAATAGGGTGAGTATCAATGTCAGTACAGTCATTGAAAAAGGTGGTAGAAGGTACAAAAATCCTGATTTCCGCGCAAAGGAGCTCACTCAGGCAGCTCTCTCATATTTTGAAACAATCCATGGACCAGTCAATGCAATAATGTTTGATTTTCCAGGAAGCAGACATTATAAAAGTTTAAAATATGGGTCTGTAAGCCACACTGACCCAAGCGACAATTTTGTTGCATATTTTTCCGTAAAAAATGCAGAGCTTACACGACTACTGGCAGAAGGAGTCCCCAATGATGAAGCAGAGGAACGAACAATGACTGAAGGCGCTAAAGCTTCCTGGTCGTATCGTACTTTTGCAGTTCCTAGAGGACTAACTAGAGTAAGAAATGTTGTTGAGTTTGGCATAGATGAAGATGTCGAGGCCACAGTATCAGGTGAATTTGTGAGAGAACTTAACGACCCTTTATTAGCCTCAAGAAATGAGCCCTAGTTCTGCTGCCGCATCAAGAGGAGCCTCAAAGTGATCTACTCCTTCTCTTACTTTTGCTTCTGAGAGAAGATATATTGCTTTTGCTGGAATGATAAGCGTTTTTGACTCTTCCGTTCTTAGTGCTCTCTCATTGAGCTTTGTATATGATCTTTCTCCAAATCTACATCTATCAAGAGCATCAGCATCCTTAAAAAGGGCTAACTCGGGAAACTCTTCAAAGGGAAGTTTTATACCATCATTATGTCTAGTATTAAGCTCAGCAGTCATTTCGAGAGTTTTCGAGTCACATAGGTCTTGCAAATGTTCTTTTATCCATATTCCTGCTCTTTGCCCATGAGACTCATCTGCTAAATCACTCTGTCTTCGAAGGTCGTGGGTAATCGCTGCAAATCGAAGTGCTTCTCTATTAAGTAGCATACTTCTTGCCCGTTCTGTTAGTGAAGCAAGCAACTCTTGAAGAATTAGTACTCTAGTAATATGTCTCATTCCATGGATACCTTCATATTCATAGTAAAACCAATTCTTATTTGGTCTATATTGGAGCAAAAACGAATGACTAGGGAGATTTTCACCTAAAATTTGTCTTAGTTCTTGCCCGTATTCATGCACTTCAAAAGCAGGATTTGGTTTTCTGATCTCCATGAACGGATTATACTGAAAATCCAATCAAAAACAAGTCAAATTTGAAGCTGAGTATGCTATAATAACCAAATATGGTGGCTATAGCTCAGTGGTAGAGCGCCAGCTTGTGGAGCTGGACGTCGCGGGTTCGAACCCCGTTAGCCACCCACGTCAAACGTGGCTTCGCCCAATTTTTCTAGCCTCAGGGAGACTTGCTCATCAATACTATTCAGTGCAGTACTCAAATCTTTGATACAATAACTGCGTGACAACGGAAGATACATTTATTTTTAAAAGATATGAGACTGATTTTACTGAGGGAAGACTCGAGTTTTACTATCAAATTGTAAGAAATAATGAAGCCATTTCATTTGTTGAGAAAGTTTTAATTCCTCCAGTAGATACTATTTCTAATATACCGCCCCAACTCCTCACCAATGTTTTACATAGCCTTTTCCTGGCTTTAGGCATCAGCTATTGGAAACTCTACTGTCCTTCCAAAATTGAGCTGCAATCGATTGCTCTAAATAAGGATCAGGCAACTTTTTGGAATACTGTATATGAAAAAGGGTTGGGTGAGCTATTTTTTAAAAATGCTATTGACTATAGAAATCTCGTTCAATTCCCCTACCAAAATGTAGAGCAAAAAAGTGACTTTTTCCCCCGAAAAAATCGCTCTCTTGTGGGAATTGGTGGAGGAAAAGACTCAATAGTCTCAGCAGAATTATTAAAAAAGCACAGAAAAGAATTTTGTTCGTTTGTAATCAATAGTCACCCTATAAGAGATGAGATTATTCAGACTCTTGAGTCAAGTAAGATACTATTTGAGCGAGCACTAGATCCAAAAGTTTTTATGCTTGAAGATAAGGATGCATATAGTGGGCATAACCCTGTATCTACACAATATGCATTTTTTGGATTGTTAGCAGCAGTACTTTATGATTTTCGTTATATTGTCGTCTCAAATGAGGAAAGTGCAAATTATGGGAATGTAACCTATCTGGGGCAGGAAATAAATCACCAATGGAGCAAGTCCTACGAATTTGAAGTCCTTTTTAGAAAATATCTTTTATCATTTATTACTTCTGATATTACGTACTTTTCTCTTCTTAGACCTCTTAAAGAGATTAAAATAGTCGAGTTGTTTTCCCTGTACTCTGAGTACTTTACAATTTTTTCCAGTTGCAATGGCAATTTTAGAGCAAATAATAAGACGCAAGCCAGTAAGTGGTGCAAAAAGTGTGCCAAGTGTCTTTTTGTCTTTACTCTCTTATCAGCATTTATAAAGAAGGCACAGCTTGTTGCTATTTTTGAAGGAAACATGTACCAAGATGCCGAACTTCTTCCGATATGTAAAGAATTATTAGGGATCGAGAAGTTTAAACCTTTTGAATGTGTAGGTCTGCCTGAGGAAATGCAGTATGCTTTAGTCCTCGCCTCTCAAAAAGGAGAGTACAGTAATGATTTCCTTATGCGGTACTTTAATGATGAGGTCAAACCAAAACTTAACGTTTCATCACTTAAAAGCATTTTATCTGTTGGTTCTCTTCAGTCGATCCCTGAAGAATTTAGGCCACTTTTTGCTAATGTATGACCTGGGATTGTTCTCAAAGGCTAAAATCAAAAAACTCAGATCTTACCCTTTGATATAATAACTGATGTGAAGACAGGCAATCTCATTCACTTTGAAACAACGTTATTTAAAATTCACGGATGGACTATTTTAAGACTTCCTGAAGACGCCTCAGCAAAGCTTCCTACAAGAAGTATGCTTATGGTCAAAGGAACAGTTAACAATGTGCCCTTTAAGACTCTCCTTGAGCCAGATGGGAAGTACGGCCCAGGGCTTAAACCTAGTCATTGGTTTGCCCCTGATGACAAATTGCTTAAAGAAGCTCACGCAAAAGTAGGCAGTACCGTACAAGTATCACTTGAGCCTACCAAAGAATGGATCGAACCAGAAATCCCAGATGATTTGCAAAGAGCTTTAAATGCTGCCCCAAAAGAAAAAGCACTATGGCTTGATATCACACCAAGTGCTCGCTGGGACTGGATCAGATGGATAAGAGCTGTAAAGACTCCCCAAACTCGTCAAAAACATATAGATGTTGCCATAGACAAACTGCGTAAAGGTATGAGAAGACCTTGTTGCTTTAATCGCAATCTCTGTAGCGAGCCATATGTCTCGCACAATTGGAGACTCCTTGAATCTTCAAACGCGGAGTCTTAGTATGCTTCCATTTTTCCTCATCAGTAAGAGGACCTGTGACAATATCCATCTTAGACATACCATCTATACGTTCTTTGTACCATGAGTACACTCCATGAAACTCTGGGTTTGCTTTGAGGCTCTCTACTCTCTTGCGAATATACATCTGATACCCAGTTTCTTGTGCAGGATGGGGCTCAGGCTGTTGAAGTTCTACCATAGTAAGTAAATGCTACTTTCTGTAAAGCTAAGACAAAATAATGTCCCATAGTTTGACTTTTGAATTAAAACAGAGTAAAATTTAGTAAGTCCGTTAGTTTTTAGTGAAGGAGTGGAACATGTTTGGTTTTCTGTCTGGACTTTTTGGCAAGAAGGACAAAAAGCCCCAAAAGCCTCAAGTAGTGGTTCACGGAGAGATTGGGCACCCCGGCGACCCGCTTGGATGGAGCACGAGAAAACCTGTGCCTCGGAATAAAACGTTTCATCCAGGAGATCCGCCCAGTCGGAATCCATAAGTCTCACTCATAGTCCTGACTAACAACCGGCCGTCTCATCGTAGGTGGCCTATTCTTACTATATTTATAGTATTACTATGATTGAAAGAGATACTATTAGCATCAACCAGCCAAGTGTTACCAATCATCTGCAGACCCTATTTGATTCCTCCAGCTATAGAGAGCAATCACATATTTCTTCCGTAATTTCTGCCTACACTCGAGCAGTTCCTCTTGTTGGTGTCCAACATAGCGGAAATGAAAAAGCAAGAAGTGCTGCATTTCAGGACCTTGAAGATATTGCACTCAGAGACAGCCTGAAAGGGCATACTTTTAAGAGAGTTTACCCAAGAAGTTATCCTGGAAGGAGTGCTTCCTATGACCACTATGACAGGCGAGCGAGACTTCTTCAAATCTATGTTAAGAGCCCAGAATTAGCAGCAACAATAGTGAGTGAGGAAATTGATGGATTTCATGGCACAGTATCTGGAGCACTTCCTGGGATCTTGGAGCATGGACTTGTTCCACTTGTTCAGCAAAGAGATGAGCACATGCTACCAATAGCTGGTGAGAGAATTTTTGCATTTCATGAAGGAGGCATCGAGATAGCCACAAGCTTTGTTCAGTGGCAGGAGTTAGAGCAGATAAGCATGTACTTTGGGTCAGGAAAAGAAACTACTCCAGAAAGTATTCAGAAAGAAATTGACCAGTCAGAAAGCGGCATTCTGAAATTTATTGCTGCTCACAATGCTGACCCGTATGGAAAATTTGTTAACAATTACAGAAAGGTTATTGATGAAAAAAGAAGACTTCTTTCATTTCTTCAAACTCCTCCACAGAATAGCAATGAAGCACTCCTTCAGTCTCTTATTAAAAGCAATTTTCCCGTTGTAGTGGGGATACATACAAAAGATATTGCTAGAGAAAGAATGTGGATTCCCCAGTCTCACATTCATAGAGAATTTGTCGTAGAGGGTGGCGTGCCAAGGGAGAGCATAGGGTTGTTATTAGTTGATGAGCCTCACGTTGAATTTACTCAAAACTTAGTAGATCAAAGTGGAAGCGATACCTCTGTATTCCCCCTTGAAGATGCGCTTGTGAACAAGTCCGCCCTATAGTTTGATACTTTTATACAATTTTGGTATAATTTCCCAGTTCTTTACCATTTCTGTGACAAAGATCTCATGCCCTGAGCTTTTTGCTTATGTTAAGTAGGTAGAAAGCTCAGTGTTGTATGAGTCCACTTGGCTCTACTTTGAGTAAGATATGGAGGATAACATGTGTATCTCGAGTGCTCCGGCCGACTTCTCTGGCACAATTCTATCACTACATGTGACAGATCATCCAAGAGACGGCCACATTCATGTACTCGGTTATCAAAACACTGCAGTCAATTTTTCGTCAGGCCCCAACGCAATGCTACTACACCTTCCAGGTGTTGGCATGAGCCAGAGAAACTTTATTGACACGTCATCTTGCAGAAACATTCTCAAGGATCAGGTTGATGCTGTCACGCCTCGTACTCGCGGGGGTGGCTACGGCTCTCTTGGAGTCAAGAGCGCTGTTGTTCATGTTTTTGAACATGACATTTACACGGTTGTGTTAACAGAAGATCCGACATTGATTCCCAGTGCGCTTTTGAGCGTACCTGCACACAAACGTCCATCAATCTCTCGTGATTTGGTCAATTTTTACACGACTCGTTTTCCTGGATGGAGCATAGCGCTTTGCTGTTTTGACAACAGAGAGGCAAAACAGGCAGCACCTCTTCTTATGTGGTATACACCACTTGAGTCTGAGCCTGGTCTGAGGCTGCCTGCTTTGGACTGTCACACAGGCGAAGTTCCAGACGTAGACGCACTTGTTGATGTTGACCACTGGGTCATCGTCAGCGGTCCAGATCTAAGAATGGGAGCACCGGTTCATTACAGCGACCGCATCTCTCCTGATCAAAGGCTGTACCTTCCAACAGAAGTAATTGGGCGAAGCTTTCGAGGGCGAATCCCCAACGGAGACTTCGTTATTTCACGAATTGCACTAAGAGAAGGTTATATCGGTGTCGAGTCGGTCAGCAGACCGAACGCACCATCTAGCAGATCCAACTAGTAATGATGATGCGGAGAGGTAGTAATACTTCTCCGCTTTTTTTTGTCAAACCACCAAATATTGTCCTATAGTTGAATATTTTCAGTGCTTTTGGTACACTTCAAAAAGGAAATCTTGCACTTTTACATAAGTTGTGGAGGAGACTGAGATGGCAAAGAGGATTTTTGCAGTTTCTGCGCCAAAAGTCGTTGATACGGGCTCTATCTCAGGCCTTTTTATTGGCCTTACCCCATTTCGACATATGCTTTCAGAATTTGATGGAGTAACTGGCACGCTTTTTCTTCGTAAAAGAGATCCAGATGAACTTGATCTCACCATTTTCGATCAAGTGGTAGACGGTAGGGCAAAAAGCTCACCTCTCAAATGGTACTGCCAGCTTGTAAAAGGAGGTAGCCTTGTCTTTTACGGAAGCATCGATGAAGACCTTGATGATCTGAATCTAGCTGACATTCTTCAAGAAATGCAAGATGGCATTCTCCTGATCGAAAGCGAGATTAAAGATCATCTTCAGCGTGCAAGCACTATCGCTGGCATTCGTTTGGAGCTTGAGTCCTATGATGGTGAGCTAAAGACTCATTACCAAACCTCTGAGTTGGGCCGGTTGATGCGGGAGCAAGCGCTTCTCGCTTAGACACTATAAGGAGGCACTATGTTTCCAGGATCAAGAGTATACCAAGAGGGCCTTATTGTCCCTGAAAAAGGGGCTGTTGATGGCCAATGGCATGTTTGGTGTATGACTGGAGCTCTCAAAGTGCTTCAATCTGAAAACTTTCGAAGGTGGCTGTCAGAGGACCAAACAAGAAAGTTTCAGATACTCTTTGTTAATGGTGCTGCAGCAAAAATCACCCCTGGTCATCCTTTGTGGGATGAGCTAGTCAAGATAGCCAAGGAGTACGCAGTCAGAGTCTTTCCCATGAATTACTCTGGGAAGTATGTGCGATGGCGTGGCGACTCCGAAAGTCTTGAAGCGTTTGACGCAATCATCATTAGTCCGATAGGACACTAGGATTCCTCGAGCCTTGGAACACTCCAAGGCTCTTTTTTTGACCAAAAATTTGCTAAATAGAACGTGTTAAACTATAATGCACTATAGGATTTAGATCATTAACAAGGAGGAAATGATGGGAGCAAAGATAAGTTCCATTACAGAACATCCCAGGTTTGGAAAGAAGTCAAGCCACGCAAGCGAGGATGATCTTTTGGCCTTTATTAGACTCATCCATAGCATGGATGACTTTGAGCTCAAGGTCTATGCAACAGACTGGAATCTCTTTTTTGGCCCATTGGATGCCTGGATGAATGAGCACGACCCAGAGCTTTGGCAAAGACTTGACCATCACTGGGCATATCCTGTCGCTGTCAATTATCTCATGCAGGTACTTGAACTCAGGAAGGCAAACGATCCGTGCATTCCAATTGTTGTACTACATTCAGTAGTTAACTTTGACACGGTATTTGACCTCCACCACCTTGCCAACTGTGAGTACTGCGCAGTTCTCTATGATGCACTGGTTGCTCAAAGAGAAAACATGCTCAAAAAAACCAACAGTACTTCTCAAGCTAAAGATCTTTCTATCACAGACCCTGGGGCATCATAATGATGCCCCTTTTTTTTGCTTGCATTTTATACGTATCTCTACTATATTTTGCACATGAAAACGAAAAAACCTCAGATGTTGGGCCTTAAGCAAAACTTTATCGCCGTTCTGTTCTTAATCCTTTTTCTTTCTCTTCTTACATCTCCTTTTCATTTTTCCTCAGGTAACATAACCACTTCCTCAATATCATCTATAAATCCTCAAAAAAAAGTGCCTACCTTGATCAAGAAAGTTCAAGCTGATATCGCAAATGAAGACTACTGCATTACTGTTCCTGTTATTTTGTATCATCACGTACAGCCTCTTTATTTGTCATCAGAAAAACAACAAGATACGCTTTCAGTTGGTGTTGAATACTTTGATATGCACATGAATTATTTATCATCACAAGGGTATGTTTCTTTAACAGCTGATCAATTAGTTCATGCCCTTCTTAATCGTGAAGAAC
Source organism: Candidatus Levyibacteriota bacterium (assembly GCA_016214555.1). GTDB lineage: Bacteria > Patescibacteriota > Microgenomatia > Levybacterales > UBA12049 > JACROF01. The sequence continues at coordinate 66,831 of JACROF010000002.1, read as the reverse complement.
TACCTTCAAAGAGTATTGTTGTCACTTTTGATGACGGATATGAAGATAATTATCTATATGCTTATCCAATTTTAAAAAAGTACAATATTAAAGGCAATTTCATGATCTCAACTGGACTTATTGGGAGAAAGGATTACATGTCGTGGGATCAACTTATTGAGATGAGCAAAAATTCTTTGGTAAAACTCTATAATCATACCGTTGATCATGTCGATGTAGGAAATGCTACTCCTGAAGCTATTGAGAGGCAAATCACCTCTGCTCAGGATACCCTGGCTGAGGAGACAGGTTCTGACTCTCCTATCTTTACTTATCCTTATGGCTCATCAAGTACGACCACCTTTTCAGTCCTTAAAAAGTTAGGTTTTGCTGCTGCATTCTCAACCAAACCTGGTTTTACCCAGTGTCGATCATTTATTCTAGATCTCCATCGAAATCACGTTGGAAACCTCCCCCTCTCTTCCTTTGGGTTATAGCATTTGATCTAGTTTGTCATCTTGACGTTGAACGTTTGTACAAGTATAGTTATTGTACGTTTGTTCAGCATATGACCATTGAAAAGGCAGTTTCATTATTACGAAAGTTTTATAAACAGCAAAAAAGACTCCCTTCATATCAGGAGATATGTACGCTTTTTGGCTACTCTTCAAAAAATGCAGCTGTATATCTGGTGAACAAACTCATTGAAGCAGAAATTCTTGAGAAGGATGACAAGGGTAAACTCCTTCCCAAGAAACTGTTTCATATCCCCCATCTTGGCATCATTAAGGCAGGCTACCCCTCACCTGCTGAGTCATCTCTTGGAGATAGTATTGATTTTTATGAATACCTTTTGGATATCCCAGGAGACATTTTTTCACTCACCGTCCATGGTGATTCGATGATAGAGGAAGGTATCCATGATGGCGACATCGTTATTGTTGCTAAAGACCATCATCCCCGCAATGGTGATATTGTTGCAGCTCTTGTCGATGGAGAATGGACCGTTAAATACTTTCAACAAAAAAATAATAGAGTTTATCTCATTCCTGCCAATAATTCTTATCCTATTATCGAGCCTCGCGAGAGTCTCTCAATAGGCGGAGTTGTTGCCAGTGTGATACGAAAATATCACTAAATTGACTTACTCTCATGAGAGTTATTACTAATGGAGGAAAAAGCAAGTGTTATTACTGTCTATGATGCAATCAATGGAAAAACATTTCCCTGGCGTATTAAGTGGAGAGGAAGAATTTATACAATTACGCAAATTGGTAACCACCACACTCTTGCACATGGTAACACTCTGCATCATATCTTCAGCGTTGTTGCTGACAGTATGTACCTTCGCCTAAATCTTAATACGAATACGCTAAGCTGGAAAGTTGAGGAGGCCTCCGATGGAGAGAGTCCTGCCTAATACCAAACGCATCATTCTTCATATCGATTTTGATTCATTTTTTGCAAGTGTTGAGCAGCAATGCAACCCTCTTCTTCGCAATAAACCAATTGGTGTTACTGCTACCAATGGGCGAAGTTGTATTATCGCCTCAAGTAGAGAAGCAAAAAAATTAGGTATCAAAACAGGATGTAGGACTTATGATGCGCTTCGTCTTTGTCCTCAGATACAACTCGTCCCTGCTGATTTTTGGAAATATTGGGAGATAAGTAAAAAATTTATAGCTATTGGAAAAGACTTTTCTCCTTTTCTGGAAGTTTTTTCACTCGATGAGATTTTCTTAGACGCTACGACAACAGCGCATCTTTTTGGGGGTGTTGAGGGTCTTATTGAAAAAATAAAAACGCGAATTAGAAAAGAAATTGGAGAGTATATCACTGTCTCTATAGGAGTATCACATAATAAGCTTCTTGCAAAGCTTGGCTCTGACCTTAAAAAACCAAATGGCGTTACCATGATCAGGCCTCATCAAGTCCAGAGTGTCTATGCTATCGCTAAGTTACAGGATATCTGTGGGATCGGACCTCGCATTGAAGAGAGACTTAATGCTATGGGGATTTATACTCTTGCCCAGCTGCACAAAACTCCCCTTTCTTTTTTGATGGCTGAATTTGGCAATATAGAAGGGCATTTTCTTTATAATGTAGGAAAAGGTATTGATACACGTCCTGTACTTTCCTACACAGAAGAACCTCCTGTCAAATCAATTGGCAGACAATACTGCCTTCCTCAAAACGAACACAATCAAAGAATTGTTTTACAAAACATATACGAACTTTATGAAGAAGTAGGCATCAAGCTTCGAAGACTCAATAAAAAAGCCAGAGGTGCTGGTCTTGCTCTTTATGGAGCATACGAAGCGCATGGACATATTACTAAGCAGGAATATGTCGACACTGGGCCTAAACTCTTTGGGTACGGCATGGAAGTACTCAAGCAAAAATATGACGGACTTCCTGTTGGATATGTAAGACGAATAAGCGTTTGGGCATCTTACCTTGAAGACTCCTCGCGCCTGCCTCTCCCCCTTTTTCTGCAGGAAAGAAAAAAAGAAAAGGTCATAAAAGTGGTAGATGCTCTCAATGAACGATTTGGAGATCACACTATCCGTAATGGTTTTTTGGCAAATGCTGCTAAACTTACTACGACACCAAATGGCTGGATGGCTGATACGTATGAGCGGACAAAGCTTGCCAGAAGTAGTAGCTAATACCAAAGCAGACTACCCTTAGGACAGTCTGCTTTATTGCAATACAGAATAGTTTTAAGCGACATGGATCATCCTGGCAGCCAAAATAAGAATGGCCGCACCGACTACTGCCACTAAGATGCTATACAGGTTGAATCCTGTAACTCCTGCAGCACCAAAGAAATTGAAAATTAGCCCACCAACGAATGCTCCAATGACACCTAAGATGACATTCATCAAAGCGCCTTGCTGCGCATCTGTTTTCATAACCACTGATGCAATCCAACCAGCTAATGCACCAAAAACTATCCAAACTAAAATATCCATATTTTCACCTCCTTTCTCTCTCCAATTTATTTACTTTTGAGGGGAGTTCAAATTAACATCGATCTTGTCGGGTACATTTACCTGTGGGGCTCCAATAGAAGACCTCACTGCAGGCAAGCCATAAAATATAAAGATAAATGCCATTACTAGCAATATGATTAATGCGAGAAGGACTCCTGAAGATCCACCTTCATCGCGTGTATGTTCGTGAATTACAGTTGCCACGTATACCTCCTTTCTGTAGTTATATTCCTACATCAGCTTAAGAGCGAATTAATGACAGTGTAAGACGAATGTAAGAGGACTATTGAAGTGTTGGGAGCCATTTGTACGCAAGATAAAGGGTAGAAATAATTGTCAGTGTGAGAACACACTGCCAAAAGATTTGATGAACAAACCAAACAGCCTCCCCTGGAATATATTGGTTTGCCCAAAAGAGGTGGGGCTCGTTGCCAGGTCGTGGATGAAATTGTTGCATAAACCAATACATCACCTCACCAGAACTTCGAACTACCCAAAAAAGGGAAAAGATGAGGAAAAAAAGCAGAAAATCGTGCATGAGAAGTGTAACAACTGAAACAAAGACCCAAAACAACGAAAAAAGCACTTGATCTGCCCAGACAAAAGAACCAAATAATTCGCACAATATAAAAGGCTTGGAGAGTATTGTATTTTTACTCATACACTTTCTCAACGCTATGGGGAAGGTTGCGGCGTTAAATATACCTACGAAAACAAGTAATAATTCAAGCATCGTCGTATTATACTACTTACTGAATTATCTACGACAGATATAGGCAAGCTCATCAAGTGTTTCTTTAATTTCCTCTGGAGATAATCCTAAGGTCTCAATCAACGATGCTTTATCAAGATCTTTGCAAAGGACAATATGATTTGCTAATAGTCTAGCTTTTTGCGCCGTATTAAGCGTACTAAGAAGAGTAACTGGATGGAGATTGGATGACTCAATCATATCTCTAAGCGAACCTTGTTCTGGATAATCCCAGCTAATAATTTTCATCCCTGAACAACCCGCATAGGTCTTGGCATCTATCGTTGCTTTTGTGTTGGTCACAATCCACGCCTCCTCAAATTTGTACCTATCTTTTAGATCTTCGAATCGAGATTTAACATACAAAGCAACTTGAATCTCAGATCTTGACCCGGGGTTGTTATGAAATTTTGCTTCAACAAGATATTTTTTACCATTTTTTTCCGCACTCACATCTACCTCATGCGTAACACATCTTCCATCAAGTACTTCTCGGGTTTTGGTAGTATACCCCAACTCACTAAGAATCTTCCCAATAAAGTCCTCAAAAGGAAAACCCGTTGGGCCAAGCATCATAATTGCTTGTTTGAGACTATATTTGGACTTACTATGCGGTTCTTCTGAGTCAGAAAGAGCTTGGGCAATAATGCCATAAATATCATAGGTTGGGATCTCATCGTAAAGCTTTTCATGAACAGCCTTAAGGACTTTTTGTGATAGTGCTTCAGAAAGGCCTGCTCTCTTGATAGAATTTTTTACTTTTTCTTCGCTGTACTGCTCCTTTGTCCCATCAGCTTTAATGACATGTATCATACTATTATGATAATGACTTTTTGTATTCAGAAGCAAGTCTTTCTACTTTATGTTCTTTTTCCGAAATGCAATAATATTGTCGTCGTTATAATAAACCACATAGGCAGGATCTAATTTTCTATCCTCGATAATCTTCAAATGGAACGTCCGTGAAGGAGAAGGATTGGAATCATTCCGGTTAATAATAAGAAAATCTGCTGATGTTGACCCAACAGGAATGGTAAAAAGATACCTCCTGTCTGATAAGTGGGATCCGATACTGTTACTTGTTGCGACTGAATACTCTTTAGGAATAGACGCTATCAAACGATCGATGGCCTCTTTATTCCGCATGGGTTTTGTAATCATTGCCAAATTTGCCTCTCGTGACCCAGGCAAAGGACCATAGGTCCATGAATAGTATCCTCCAACACTTATAAGATAAATAATAATGAAAGGGAAAGTCACCCACTTTAATTTTTTGTTAATAAGACGAATTGAATAAATTGCAGATACAAACAAAAATGGAGTGATCGCAGCAGTATATTGATAATAAATTTGATAAAGCTCAGACTTGACACTGAGAACATTTATACCCAAATCTGGCGCAGCAAAAATAAGAAATAGCGGGGCTCCTAAGGAGAGGAATCCAAGAGGCGCTAATAATTTGTGAAAATATGAAACTCGTTCACTATCAAATATAATTCCAATTACTTTTTCTGGTGATGAAATATAGGTACCAATAAGTGATGTTGGTGAAGAAGTAGTATTTCCATAATAACTCAAGGCGAAGTGCTGTGAGCCTGAAGCAGCTGGAATTGCATGCCAGATGAGAAGATAAAAAACGAATGCCGATACGAAAAAAATTGTTGTACCAAAAAGCACCATTTTTTGTCTTATTGCAACATAGAGTCCAAAAATAGCACCAATTACCCAAATTTGCTCTTTTGTTAATGCAGCAAGGATAATAAAAATTAAAAACCACCCGTATCTTTTTTTAGAAACGAAATACCACGCACCAAGAAGAAACGTTGTCGCAAGCGTTACGGCATGAAAGTCATAGATCACAGATCGCTGCATGCTAGGATTAAGAAGATAAAGAATTGACAACACAAGAGACAACGATTTATCTTTGAGCACATTTCTTGCTATTGCATATACAAAAAATGCGCCAGCCCCTGTCACAACAGCCTGAATGACAAGAAGTAGTCGTGGATCTTGCCATAGTCCATAAAATGGAGCAAGGAGAATGAGAAAAAAATCGGCATGAAAGGCAAGTCGCGAAACAATTTCAGTTCCATTTGGGTCTGTTAACTCAAATATATTTCCATGCAAAGTGTTCCATACAGTTTGTGCCATATTTCCAAGATCAAATCTTCCTGTGTAATACTGTTCATAGCGAAGATTGCTAATCCATGAAAAATAAGTTGCAAATATTCCATACAAGACAACCAGCACAGCCTCATATGGATGATGCATAACTACTTGTAGTGCTTTTAGTGGAATTCCCTTTTTAATTTTTAAAATCAAAAACATCACCAAAAGAAAAAGAAGTTCAGAAAAGATGAGTACAATTCTTGCCATCAATGAAGAAAAGGCTGCAGCTGATGCAGGAATAAATCTTGATAGCCCAACCGCCATAACTCCCTCCCTCACTCCTAAGCCTGATGGTGTAATAATTGACAGAAACCCAACAACAAGAGAAAGTACTAAATAGCTCGAAATTGCAAGAAAATTATGTGGATCTACATAATAAACTGCAGATACTACAAAATACGTACCAACTCCATAACAAATAAATGATAGAGTCATAAAAGTAAGAAGAAGGACAATGTGTTGAGCGCTCAACTGCGGAAAAATGTTTTTAATAAGTGACAATTTCTCAGGCACATAGACTGCAATCCTGTTGCTATATATGTATAAAACCGTCCCAATGATAAGAAAAAGAGTATACAACTCAATAATAAAAGAAGAAATGCTTTGTAGTTGAAGTACATTAAATAGAATTGGCAGGCCAAGTATTGAAACAATTAAGCCAGCAATTAACACTACCTCAGACTCAACAATAAATGCCTTTGCTAACTCTTTTTTGGTAACATTATGCTTTTCAAAATACAAGGATACTCCAACAATTCCCCAAATGTTTCCTGGAATATAGCGCTTGAGCTGAGCAAACGACCAGCTAAATATTGACTCCTTTGCTTCAAGCTTGTAACCCATGAAACTAAGCAATTTATACCAAATGAGACTTCTAAGATAGAAGTAAGCAATAAAACACATAATGGCAACCAAGTACAAGAAAATATTGCCTTTTGTAAGATCAGATGAAACGTGTGAGAGTTGAGTAGTAAAAGTTTTTCCTAGAAAAAAAAGGGCCACAAGTGATAATGGCCATCCTAAGGAAAACTGCAATATGTGACGTATTCTCTTACTGTCTCTCATTAGTTACCTGATGTGGAAGCAGAATTTTGAGTATCAATATTACTACCATTGTAGGTAAATGTTCTATTAAGAATTTTCTCCTCTCCAGTAACAATACTCTTAACTTTTAGTTGAAAATTAATAGTACCCTTTGGAGGATTAAAAAGAGCAATAGATCGATCGTCATAATCAGAAAAACGTCCATTATTTATTCTGTATGCCCATACAACCGAGCAAAAATCCTCTTGCTGATAGTTAATGCTTACTTGAATTGGACTCTCAGAAATGACATCTCCCTCCTCGGGAGATGAGATAGCAATTGGTCCAATTCCTTTTTTACAAACCGTGTTTTGTGGAGTCGGTGAAGGTGATTCATCACTACCTTTTGCAACCGTAACAAAAATTGGTCTATTGGCCTCTGGTGTAGCTGTTGGAGCATTAGCTTTTTGATTTCCTTTTAAGTTATTAAGGTTAAGAATAATTACTGTTAAAAGCACAGGAACTGTAAGAAGAGCTGTAAAGAATTCTACGTACTGCTTTTTGTCTGGCAAAGATCGATATGAATATCGAATTTTTCTTGCAAGTTTTTTCATACTATTCATAGTTGCACCACTACAATTGTACCGAAATTACGCACATGATGCAAAATTACTCATACCTAAGTGCCTCAATTGGCGAAAGTCTTGATGCGCGAATCGCTGGAGCAATCCCAAAAACAATTCCAACTGCTACAGAGAAAAAGAACGCAAGTATGACAGACCATGGAGTAATATCTGCAACAAAAAATTGCGAAACAATTAGTGACACAAGAAATCCTAGCAGTATTCCTGTCAACCCACCAACAAGAGAAAGTGTTACTGCCTCAAGTAAAAACTGGAGTAATATGTCAATTCTTCTGGCGCCAAGAGCTTTACGAAGACCAATCTCTTTTGTTCGCTCCGTAACCGAGACAAGCATGATATTCATAACACCAATACCTCCAACAAGGAGAGAAATTGCAGCGATACCTCCAAGAGCAATAGTCAAAACACTTGTAATGCTTGTAACAGTTTGAAGTGTTTGTTCTTGAGTCATGATGGTAAAGTCATCCTCTTCAAATCTGCTAAGTAAAATTTCTGTGGCTCTTTTTTTGACAAAGGTTACCAGCTCAGGAGACTTTGCTGAAAGATAAATATAGTTAACAGTATCTATTGAAAACTGTTTGCGAGCTGCTGAAAAAGGTATAACTATGACATTATCTTGATCCTGCCCAAACGAAGAGCCTTTTTTAGCTGACACGCCAATGACTGTATACCTGCCTCCAGAAATAAGCACTTTTTTACCTATTGGGTCTGATGTTGGAAACAAATTTTTAACGACTGTTTGTCCGATAACAGCCACCTTTCCGCCACTTTTTTCTTGTGCTGTCGTAAAAAAACTGCCTCTTACTAAATCTGTTTTTATGATATCTGGGAAAGACGAAGACGTTCCCCACACCTGGGTGTTCTTATTGGATTTATTTTGATATTTGACCGTAGTAATTTTTGAAATAAGAGGACTAACAAGAGCGATACTATTTATGCGACTTTCTAGATATTTTGCGTTTGCAACTGTTAATTTGTTAATGCTATCTCCTGGACCTTGTGTTCCACCAACTTTTCCAGGTAGTACAAAAAGGATATTTGAACCAAGGCCAGATATTTGATCTGTGATATATTTCTGCAATCCGTTACCAAGCGCTACTAAAAGAATGACAGAAAAGACACCAATAATAATGCCAAGCGTGGTGAGGGCACTACGTAATTTATTTGATCTGAGTGAAGATAAGGCTAAGTTAATTAACTCTTTTTTATGCATATAACTTTATGGATTTTGAACCTTTCCATCTTTTATATAAATTACACGCTGAGCTTGATCTGCGATATCTTTTTCGTGCGTAATCATAATAATGGTATTCCCTTGAGCGTTGAGCTCTTTGAGTATTTTCATAACTTCCTCGCCTGATTTCGAGTCAAGATTTCCTGTTGGCTCATCAGCTAAAATTAGTGATGGAGAATTCATGAGAGCTCTTGCTATCGCGACACGCTGTTGCTGTCCGCCTGATAGCTGGTTTGGTTTCTTATGCATTTGCTCCTCAAGTCCAAGGCGGATTAGTAATTCTTTTGCATTTTTTACTCTTAAAGTGCTACTAATTCCAGAATAGATTGAAGGGAGAATCACATTGTCCAAAACAGTCATTCTTTTGAGGAGATTGAATTGCTGAAAAACAAATCCAATTTCTTTATTTCTTACCCTGGCGAGTTCGTCTTCTGTCAAATTTGTGACATTTTGAGAACTTAGCTGATATGTTCCACCAGTCGCAACATCAAGTAATCCAATTATATTAAGGAGTGTAGATTTTCCAGAACCAGATGGCCCAATTATTGCAATGAATTCACCCTTCCATACTTGTAGAGAAACATTGTGAAGAACATGGGTGACAATTTCATCAGAAATATAATCCTTAGAAATATTTGAAAGTTCAATTACCAAATGTTTTTCTTCATCTTGCTTCATTTCTTCTTAACAACCTGCTTACTTGCCTCCTCTGGTTGTAATGCAACTTTCTCCCCTTCAACTACACCTTTAATAACTTCAATTTCTGTGTCTGAGGTAAGTCCAGTAACAACTTCTCTTTTTTCATATCCATTTTTATTTTTCACATAAACATACTTTTCGTCTTCAAGGCTTACAATTGGAATAATTACAGCGTTTACTTTTTTAGCAAGAACAATATCCGCATCCCCGTTCATTCCTAAGAGGTAGTCAAACTTTGCAGACAGCGGAAGAGAGGCAGTAACCGTATATGCATTACCTCCTGTATCTGTTTTGTGACTTGCAAAGTCTTTAGAAAGTACTTTAGTGAAAATACGATCATTAGGATATGCTTCTAAAATAATTTGAACTTCATAGCCATCATCAACCTTTGCGATATCTGTCTCATCAACATCGATTTCAAATACTAAAGATTTAGGATTCACAATTGTGTAGGTAGTAGTTGCGCCTATGTTAACGCCTGTTGTCACAGCATCGGCTCTGGTTACAATTCCATCAATTGGCGAGTAAAGTGCCAGGTTTTGCTTAGTAAGATCATAGAGCTCTACTGAATTTACAGCCTTTTCAAGATCGTACTGGTTGTCTTCCAACACACGTTTCATTGCATCACTAAGAGCATCTTGGACTGATCTCCCGCCGTTATCTGATTTTGTTTGCTCAAAGGTACTTCGTTGCTTTGCATAATCAATAAGGGAATTTTGCAGATTGATTTGAGCACTTTTTTGATCAACAATGGCGATTGTTTGACCTTTTTTAACAACAGACCCTTTTTTAACACCTACATATGACAACTTACCACCTGCCAAAAATGAAAGAGAAACTGACTCCTTTGCCTGAATACTCCCAGATGATGTCAGAAGTTCAACGATTTTCCCTTGTTTTACCTCTTCTGTGGGAATTTCAGGTGGTGGCTTTGGTCGGAAAAAAATAAAGACAACAACAAGAAGCAAAAAAATTATAAGAGAGATCCATTTATGCTGTCGGAACCAAACAATTTTAGCGATATGCTTTTTCATCCTCTCAGTATCTCAATCTTGTGAAATTTTGGCAAGCAGTCTGTGTAGGCAGAATTGTTTGAATTTGAGGCCAGATCTCTGATACAATCAAAACGTAGTTTTGCGCCTGTAGCTCAGCGGATTAGAGCACTTCGCTTCGGACGAAGGGGTCGGGGGTTCAAGTCCCTCCAGGCGTACAAAATAAATTTAGAATGCAGAGTTCAAAATTCAAAATTATTCTGAATTGTTGATTCTTAACTCTGAATTATTCTTAGGGCCTGTAGCTCAACGGTAGAGCAGTACCCTCTTAAGGTATTGGTTAGAGGTTCGAATCCTCTCAGGCTCACTATTAAAAGAACTCCACGCTGCTGGAGTTTTTTAATGGTCGACTTTGATAGGCTCGTTGCGAATCTTGAGTTTGGTAGAACGAAATCCTCGAAGAGGGCTCTCAGGCTCACTATAAAAAGAAAGACACACAGATGCTGCGTGTCTTCCTTGTGCTATAAACTCTTACTTTTTCCCTCCCATCATCTTGTCCCACAACAACCACAAACCGGAAAGACCAACGAGGACATAGACAAGATTTTCAAGCATTGGCATGGAGCCAAATATCATCATAACAAGATTCCAACTTGTTCCACCAAGCCATGCTCCAAGACCAACAAGAAGCCAATTAAGTGCTCCAATTATGACAAGCCACCATGCGAGTACTTTTAGTCCGCTCATATTCTCACCTCCTTTCAATGCTGTATATATACAGTCTCCACGAAAGGCGTGAAGAGGTAACCAATCTCATGGTATGCTCTATTCTTTCTGTTTGTCAATATCTGATAGTATCAGCTAAAGGTACTTTTCGAGGCTAAATGAAGTTCTATGATGGCTAGACAGTCCGTGCTCTTTGATTTTTTGCCTATGGTAGAGCGTTCCATACCCTTTATGCTTTGCAAACAAATATTTCCCGTCATCCAAACTTTCCATATATTCGTCTCTATAAACCTTTGCTAGAATCGACGCGGCAGCAATCGAGTATGAAAGCACATCTCCATGAATAATTGGCATTTGGATTTTTCTGTCAACGCCTTCAACATAGAAAGCATCTATTAATAAAAAATCTGGGTGAGTAGAAAGCATCCTTGTCGCCTTTTGGAACCCTTGCTGCGTTGCTTTTCCAATGCCAACTTCGTTAATAACACCAACTGATACTTCTGCTACAGCATAACAAAGAGCGATATTTTTGATTTTCTCAGCCAACAATTTTCTTTTCTGAGGCGTTAGAAGTTTGGAATCAGTAACTTTATATAGATCGTTGTCATGAAAAATAATATTTTTTGAAAAAATAACTGCTGCAACAACAACTGGTCCAGCAAAAGCACCTCTCCCCACCTCATCAAGTCCCGCGACATAGCTAAAGCCCTTCCCCCAGAGTATTTTTTCGTAATCAAAAGTGGTCTTAAGCTTCATTGGTAGCATCAAGAGCTAGCCTTGGATTTGCATCATCACTTTCACTATCAATTCCTTTTATTTGAGGAAGGACTTTTCCAACGATTGCCTTAAGGTCTCCATGCATGCCATAGGTATTATCGATGACCATTCGAATGTTCTTTTCATCCCTTGCCCACTTTGTCATAAAATATCTTTTCTCTTTCTCAATTTCTGATTGCATGTTACTAAATGCCTCAACAATTGCCTCAACCCTATGCTTGAACTCTGTTCCAGACAAATATGAATACATTGTTTCCATTTTTCCGTCCTTTGCCTGGACAGACTGCTTGACATAGTACATCTCAATTAGTTTTGCTCTAAGAGTACTGGCGAGTGCTATAACAAAAATTTTTTTTGTAACCCAAACACCATTTCGATAACCTGCTGTTTGGATTTTCTCCGGGAGAACATCAGAGATGATAACAGCCTCTTCAGCATTGATCGCTCTTTTGTCTGATTTTAACTTGTCTACCCACCCCTCAGACCACAACTTTGTGTTCTTAAGTTCCCAAAGAATCTTTCCATTATAACTTCCCTTGCTATCCCACACTTCATGAATAATATCCCCACCACGAGTTCCTTTAGCAACAGGAGAGATTTTATCGTTAGGAAACTCTGTCCGCAACATCTGTTCAAACTCAAGCTCAAAAGTCTCACCTTGCGCCTGCTGACTTCCTTGCTGAAGCTTTCTTCTCATGTCCTCAATTTCTTTTAGAGCATCAGCTTTCGCTTTTTCCAATTCTGCAATTTTGGTATGCTGCTCCTCCTCAGCTTTTTTTTGTGCATCGTGCTTGATTTTTATTTCTTCCTCAGCAAGTTTTTTCTGCATTTCAAGTTCTCTCAATTCGTCTTTTGCCTGCAGCTCTCTTTTTTCCTTTATAAGCTGTGACATTTCATCAGTCATTTTTTGCCTTTTTTCTTTTTCTTCTCTTGCTTCTTCCTGAAGATTTTTGAGGATCAATTCCTGTTCTTCCTTAATTTTTTTTACAGCATCACTCTGAGCTTGAAGCTTTACCTTTTCAAGCTCTATTTTATGCTTCTCTTCTTCATCTTTTTTAATCTCTGCTTCTATTTGATGACGAAGAGCATGAGTAATCTCAACTTCTGTCCCACATTTAGGACACAAAACTGTATTCATAGTATGCTCAATAATACGTTTTTCAATCCTACAATGCAAGTCAGGGGAGTTTGACAGGGTCTTGACGCTTTGCTACTCTGAGACAATGAAATCACTTCTCAGAAACGTTGCTATTTACAGTGGCGCGCTATTTCTTTTACCCCTCATTATTCAAGGCGTAGATATCACAGGCGGTTTGTGGACGTATCTTTTTGGAGGTCTTATGCTCACCATCATGATGACAGTTATAAAACCAATTCTTAACATTATTAGTTTTCCATTCAATCTTGTTACTCTCGGCGTCTTTTCAATCTTTACCAATGCGTTTATCCTTTATTTGCTTACTATTTTTGTTGCTGGTATAATCATCCACTCATACACATTTGCCGGATTACAGATCTTTGGTTTTGTCATTCCGTCATTTAATATGAGCACACTTTTTGCATTTTTATCTGCCTCATTTACCTTATCGGTTATCGTTACAGGAATAAAATGGCTACTAGAGTAAAAAATATTGCATGCTTAGGGGGAGGAATTGGCACAAGCAAACTTTTGCGTGGCTTGAAAGCCTACGACTTTTCCCTCTCAGCGATCACCTCAATGGCAGATGATGGCGGTTCATCTGGTCGTCTCAGAGAAGCATACAACATCATGCCTCCCGGAGATATTGTAAGCTGTATTGCTGCTCTTATCCCTGAAGAAGATAAAGAACTCGAAGCACTCCTCCTTCACCGATTTCCTGGCAAGGATACTCATAACAAAGCAATCGATGGTCATAAATTGGGCAATCTTATTATGCTTGCTGAGATTCAGCGAACTGGGAATTTTTATAAAGCAATTGATGTAACCAAGCGAATGTTTGGTGTTACCGCAAATCTTTTACCTGCAACCGATGAAAGAGTCGATCTTTGGGCAATCACCAATGACAATAGACGGGTGTACAGCGAAACAACGCTTGACCTTGCTCTTTATAGTGAACCAAGAGGTCTAAAAAAGGTCTATATTACACCAAGTAAGCCCCTCGTTAACAAGGCCGTTATTAAGACACTCCGTGAGGCTGATGTGATTATAAGCGGTCCAGGAGATTTGTACACCAACCAGCTTCCCGTACTCATTGTTCCTGAAATTAAAGACATACTTCTTCAAAGTAAAGCTAGAAAAATTTTTATACTTAATATTGCAAACAAGCCATTTGAGACTAAAAACTTTGCTCTAAGCGACTACATGACAGCTATTAAAGACCATCTTGGAGAATTCCCGTTTGACACTATTATCGCAAACAATGATATCAAGAAAAAATTTCCAAAAGATCTTCATTATCAATATGTACGTGTTGACAAGCAAGCATCTCAAAAAATTGCTCAGACCACGATCATCGAAGCTGATGTTGTTTATGATGATTTTCCTATCTACCACAACCCAAAGAAGCTTGCAGAGGTAGTGATGAAAGCGCTATAATAGATATCTTATGATTTTGCAACTTTTTCAAATTGTCGTCTCAGTTCTCCTTATTATTTGTGTTCTACTTCAAAGTCAAGGAGGAGGAATTTCTCCCGTATTTGGTGGCGGCGGAGAAATGTATAGAAGCAAACGAAATATAGAAAAATTTCTTTTCATTGGAACTGCTGTTCTTGCTGGGCTACTTGTTATTAGTTCGATTCTCCTTCTCCTTCCTCACAAGTAATATATGATTGTTGTTAGAAAGAGACTCGTTTTTTGGCTTATTAAAGCCTATCTTCGTAAGTGGGGTAAGATCATATTTTTTTCCTTTGTTGCTGGACTTGTAGGATTTTTCTTTTTCGTCTTTTTTTCCTCAAAACTCACGCATTTTTTTCCTCAAAAAGAAAGGATTGGACTCGTTGGCGCATACACGATGACTAATCTCCCACGGACAATTTCTGCAAAACTCTCACGAGGTCTGACAAAGGTGGAAGAGAATGGGCAGGTAAAACCTGATCTTGCATCTTTTTGGGAAATTGAAAATAAAGGAACAAAATACATATTTCATCTCAAAAAAGGCATTCGCTTTTCAAACGGAAAAGAGTTGACAACTGACCATCTTACTTATTCATTTAAGGACGTTACTATTGCAAAACCTGACAAATATACTATCGAATTTTCATTGAAGAGCCCGTACAGCCCTTTTTTGGTCACTCTTTCAAGACCAATATTTGTCAATGGACTTGAGGGACTAGGTAGTCATGTCATTATTGATCTAAAGTTAAATGGAGACAATATTACCTCACTTACTCTTGCACACATCCACAATAAAAGGAAACAGATTGTATACCTTTTCTACCCGACGCAGGACTCTCTTAAGACTGCTTTTCTTCTTGGTGAAACAACGCAAGTTCAAGGCTTAAATGACACAACTCTTGGTCAAATAGATCTTTCCAAGCACAAGAATGTCAAAACAAGTGTTGCAATCAATTATAGACAGCTTGCTACTGTTTTTTACAACACTAAAGATCAAACAGTTTCTGACAATAAGCTGCGAAAAGCTCTTACGTATGCTCTGCCTGATTCTTTTCAGGGTGGAGAAAGAGCATATTTACCGTATGCAAAAAAATCTATGTACTTCAATAGCGACGCATTACCAGGTGGACAGGATCTAGCACATGCTGCACTACTGATCAATGCTATTTTAGAAGACACTTCCCAAAAAAGTATCCCAAAACTAAAGCTGACAACTTTGTCGCGATACAAAAAACTTGCGGAGGATCTTAAAAAAACATGGGAAAAAATCGGAATAGAGATAGTGGTTGAGGAAGTTGAAGTTAGACCAGATATTTTTCAAATGTATCTTGGTGATTTTATGGTCCCACAAGATCCTGATCAATACATTTTGTGGCACTCAAAATCCAATTCAAACATCACAAAATTTGATAGTAAAAGGATCGACAAACTGCTTGAAGATGGCAGAAGCACAATCGACACAAATGAGCGAAAAAAAATATATGCTGAGTTTCAAAAGTATTTAAACGACGATGCACTCATTGACACGCCAGCATCATTTCTTTACTTCCCCTACTCCTATACCATCAAAAGACGCTAGCTTTTAATAAAATTCTTACTCCTTAATTTCCTATGGTAAGTGATAGCAAACCTATGAGCTTCATCACGAATTCTTCTCACCAATTGCAGCTCTGGTGAATTTTTTAAAAGATGCAACTCTAAAAAATGCTCATCGTTTTGTCCATAAAATCGTCTCTCATGTGTTTTTTCAACTAACAATGAAGAAAAATGTGGCTGATCTTTTGGAATAATAAGAATTTCTTCTCTTTTTGCAAGACCAACAATAGGTATACTACTCTTTGTAGCTGTGAGAACTTCCAAGGCTGCACTTGCCTGACCTTTTCCTCCGTCTATTATGATAAGTTGAGGAGTCGGCCACTCGTTGTGTTTTTGCCTCCTTAAGAGCATTTCCTTCATCATGGCAAAATCATTTGGTCTTCCGTCTTTGACGATGTTAAATCGTCTGTACTGACTTTTATCAATTTCTCCATTGGTAAGAACTACCATTGAGCCAGTTGCATGAGTACCTTGGGTATTTGAGATATCGTAACACTCAATTCTAGACAGATCTGATAGCTTTAAACCTTTTTTAGTCAAAGAACTTTTTAAATTTGAAAGTTCTTCAGAGCGAATATCAGATCGTAGATTGGGATTCAAATCGTATTCGACAGGACTTCTCGATGGCATAGTGATAATTGAGAGTGCTTGTATTTTTTTCTTAAGTACTGCTGCTTTCTCGTAATATTCACCGCTGACGGATTCATTCATTTCTTTCACCAAATCTTTCATGACTGCCTGCGATTTCCCATCGAGTACTTTGATGATATTGTGGATATTGCTTCTGTACTCCTTTTTAAGCTCAAGAGAATCATGTACAGGCGGGCAAGGACAAAGACCAAGGTGAAAGTAGAGGCAGGTTTTCTTGGGGTGATTTTTAACTGACTGATATGGAAACACTTTTCTAAGAGTTGTTAATACGAGTTTAACTGCTCCACTATTTGGATAAGGACCAAAATATTTTGCAGACTTCTCATCCATTTTTCTAGCAAGTGACACCACTGGGTATGTCTCAGAGGTTATTTTAATAAGTGGATATGACTTATCGTCAGTAAGTCGAATGTTGTAATATGGACGATGTTTTTTAATATAGAAGGCCTCAAGCAAAAGTGACTCAAGCTCTGACTCAACAACAACGACATCTATTTTTTTAATTTGAGCAACCATTGCCTCAGTCTTTGGACCTAAATTTGATCTCGATGTGAAGTAGGTTGAAACACGTGCTTTGAGATCCTTTGCTTTTCCGACATAGAGAATGGTATTATTTTCGTCTAAAAATCGGTAAATACCTGGTTTTGATGGCAAGGACAAATATGATGATCGTAAATATAACAAAGATGACACCTCCTATAAGTTGATTTTGTGAGAATGCGAACGGAGTGACAGTAACGCGCTTATGTATTATAGTGTCTTGTAGTTTGATTGTAAAATCATACATATTGTTAGTAAATAATGTTGTTTTGGCAAATGAAAATGGGATTTTAACAGATCCAAAAGGCGGAATCTCCGAAACAGCAATAAGCTGTCTTTTAGGAAGTAAAAATGGTGACTCAATAACAACATGCTCATGAGCAAAATGTGTATTTCCCTTATTTACAATCGTAAGTGATCCCTGGATAGGAAGCGCAGAAAAAGTTTTTTGAGGAACTTCTGTAGTCAAGGATACATTGCTTACTCCAGTAGAATAGTCCTGCGCAAGCCCAACTGTGATGTCTTTTTTCCCAAAATCTTCATCTGATTTGTACCCACCTGGTGGAATTGGGTATTGGCTATTTACTCCTTTTCTGACAAAAACAATATGATCTAGATCAAAAGTGTGAAAATAGTCTGTCCCCCCCGTAGTATTACCCCAAGTAGGGTCTACCATAATCCATGCTTGACGGCTGTCATCATAATACTCCGGCCATGAATGAAGGATATCTTTCAAAAGTGACAAAGGTCGCTGTTTAGCATTCTCAGTGTGCGCGTATCCATTAACTTCTCTTGCAGGAATCCCAGCTGCACGAGAAAGCGCAATGAAAAGATCAGTGAATTCAAGACAAACCGCTGACTCTGGCTTATCAAGAACAGCCAAAGCGCCCAAGCGTGGTTGGTCATCAGTAACTCTATTAAAATCATAGTGAAGAGTTTCAATCACATATTGGTATATCGACTCCGGAGTTTTTAGCTCACTTGCTAGCTTTTTTATTTTTGCGTTATTTGCCTGCCAATAAGGTTTTTCTTTCGTGTATTCCTGTCTATCTTGACGCGAGAGTACACTTGGTTTTGGCAGATACGAGACCTTTACTACACCAGTTGCTTCAACATCAATTTTTTGTGCAGGAGCAAGAGAATACTGTGCCAACCAATTGCCATCCTTATCTACGACCACATTGGAAGGGGTGGGAGAAATTGAATCAAGAGAAACTTCTTGATAGTTGGTTGCTGGAGGAAGAGCGATTTCTGTTTTAATAGGAAATACATTATTATTTTTTAAATGATACACCAATGAAAATGCATAATATTGCTCTTTTCCAAATAATAAAGAGACGCCCGATTTTTTGAGTTGCTCTTTGTTAAAGACAAGTTGTGAACTCGTACTGACAGGCTTAATAAATGTTGGAACACCAAATGAGTTAGGTATCTTAGCCTCAACATTAAAGCTAGCGAATTCGTCTGCATTAGCAATTCCTGGAATATTTACTTCCCATATTTTTCCTGCATGTTCTGCAATATCACCAGTATCAAAAGAAACAGAAAAATCAAGAAACTTCCCTTTCCCCACTGCTTTTTTATGAAATGGCACTTCGATACTTGTTCCTTCATCAGTCTGTTTTACAATTGGTGATATTGCACCATCTGGATCTTTAGCCAAAACATTTTCAATATCTCTAAATCCAACCGTAATAGTATCGCTTGATGCATAGTAATCACTTGTTGTATTTGTTAACCGCACATTTACTGTAACGGATGTTTTGCCTTCATCATTTACTTGATACAAAACATGGTAATCTCTTGTAAAATAGTCGGCAGCAAATACACTTGGCGTTAGAAAAAGTATAGAAAGAAAAACTAAAAAAGCGATGAGAATTTTTTTCATACTTTGATTGTAGCAAAACCAACTATCGAATTATCTTCTGGAGGAATCTTCCTGTATGTGAAGCAGAATTTGTAGCAATTTGTTTTGGAGTACCAGTTCCAACAATATTTCCACCCTTATCTCCTCCTTCAGGCCCAAGATCAACGATATAATCAGCATTTTTAATGATATCAAGATTGTGCTCAATGACGATTACTGAATTGCCTTGATCTGCAAGCTTTCTTAAGACATGGAGCAATTTTTCAAGATCTGCAAAATGAAGACCAGTTGTCGGCTCATCGAGAAGATAAAGAGCATCTTTTCCTTTTTTTGATAGCTCAGTTGCTAATTTTACTCTTTGGGCTTCACCTCCAGAAAGCGTTGGGGCTGGTTGACCCAATTTTACATAAGATAAACCAACATCTTTAAGTGTTTGAAGCTTGTGGGCAAGACCTGGAACGAATGAAAAAAATTCGACTGCTTCTTCAACGCTCATTGCCAAAACATCAGCGATATTTTTCCCTTGAAAGAGTACTTCCAAAGCTTCTGCATTGTACTGCTTGCCTTTACACACCTCACAAGTAATGTACACATCGGGGAGAAATTGCATCTCAATTTTTATCTGACCCTCTCCTTCACATGCCTCGCATCTCCCACCTTTAACATTGAACGAAAACCGACCTGGGCTATATCCTCTTACCTTCGCTTCCTTTGTTTGAGCAAAAAGCTCCCTAATGTAGTTAAAACAACCTGTATAGGTAGCAGGATTGCTTCTTGGAGTTCTTCCGATTGGAGACTGATCAATTTGAAAAACATTTTTAATATGTTCATAACCAATTAATTCTTTAAACGCTCCAGGTTTTTGACGATGAAAGGGATTTTCTTTTTGCATGAGGGCATGATACAAAATGTCATTAACAAGCGTTGATTTGCCACTTCCTGAGACGCCTGTTACCACAATTAATTGATTTAAGGGAAAAGCAACGTCAACATTTTTGAGGTTGTGCTCAGATGCTCCTACGACTTTTAAATAGTGCTGCTCCTTTTTGACTAACGAGTTAGATGGTGACTTTTTAACGGTAATCGTTTTCTTGCCTGACAAATACTGCCCAGTAAGAGAATTTGGAGATTTTTTAAGCTCTTCATAAGTGCCTGATGCAACGATATTACCTCCAAACGCACCAGCGCCAGGACCAAAATCAAAGATGTAGTCTGATGCCGCCATGGTGTCTTCATCATGCTCAACAACAAGTACCGTATTACCCAGGTCTCTAAGTTTTTTAAGAGTCTCAATAAGCCTCTCATTATCTCTTTGGTGAAGGCCAATTGATGGCTCATCCAAAACATACAATACACCTGTGAGTCCACTTCCTATCTGAGAAGCCAACCGGATGCGCTGAGCCTCACCTCCAGCAAGTGTTGCAGCTGTTCGAGAAAGAGTGAGGTATTCAAGGCCAACATCTACTAAAAATCCGATACGCGTTCTGATCTCACGAAGAATAAGCTTTGAAATTTCTTTCTCCCTCTCAGACAAAGCGCCTTCCAACGATTCAATGTATGAAAGTGCAAAGTCGATTGGCATGTTGCTAACGTCTACAATCGATTTATTATTTATCGTGACAGAAAGAGCTTCCTTTTTAAGTCTTGCCCCATGACACATTGGACAGTTATCGTATCGCATGAATTTCTCGATCTGAGATCTTACATAGGCTGACTCTGTTTCGCCATATCGTCTCCGAAGTTCAAATGATATGCCTTTGAATGATTCGCTAATAACCGTTTCACTCCCCCATCTATTTTCACCTTTTACCCTATACTCTCTTGATCCTGTCCCAAAGAGAAGGAGTGCTTTCATATCATCTGTGACTTTTTCAAGTTTGGTATCAAGAGGGATATCGTTCTCTTTACAGAAAATTTTGAACGTTCTTGAAAACCAAGTATCGTTGTTGCCCAAATTAAAAAAGGGAAGAATACCGCCTTCATTTATGGTTAAATTATTATTAAAGACCAACTCCTGATCGACAATAAGCACTCTCCCAATACCAGAACACTCTGGACATGCACCGTGTGGAGTGTTAAATGAAAAAATACGTGGCTCAACCTCTGGTATTGAAATATTGCAAACAGGACATGCAAACTTTTCTGAAAAAAGATGATCATCAAGAGTTGTTGGGAATTCAGGAATGTCAAACGATGCGTCTTTTATCAAAGAAACAATCATCTCTCCATTACCAAACGAAAGAGCCTGCTCAACATCATTTGCCAATCTCACGCGATCAGTTTCTTTAGACACAACAAGTGAATCGAGTACGAGCTCAATACTATGCCTATTTGTCTTAATGAGGACCACTTTTTCATCAAGAGATAAAACCTTTCCATCAATTCTTACCTTTCGATAGCCTCTTTTTTTAAGAGACATAAAAAGATCACTGTACTCACCTTTTTTGTCTTTGATTAATGGCGCTAAAATCATAACTCTCACAAATTTTTTACCAGGCTCTTTCATTGTCTCCTGCATACGCAAAACAGAATCAACGATTTGTTCTTTTGATTGTTGTGCAATTTCCCTACCGCAATTTGGGCAATGTGGATGGCCAACACGAGCAAAAAGAAGACGGAGGTAATCATAAATTTCTGTTACTGTCCCTACTGTCGAGCGTGGGTTGTGAGAGGTAGATTTTTGATCAATAGAAATTGCTGGAGATAATCCTTCAATGAGATCAACATCAGGTTTTTTCATGGTTCCTAAAAATTGACGAGCATATGAGGAAAGACTCTCAACGTACCGCCTTTGACCCTCAGCATAGATAGTGTCAAAAGCAAGCGATGACTTCCCACTACCAGATAAGCCAGTTAAAACAACTAGTTTGTTTTTGGGGATTTCAAGATCAATATTTTTGAGGTTGTGCTCACGAGCACCTTTAATTTTGATACTTTCCATAGCCTGAATAAACAAACATTATATGGGAATATTTGATGGAAAGCAATTACAAGACCTATGAATTTGATTAATTCCTGTATTCTATATCTTACTTGTCAACTTGAGGTAGGCGAATGACAAAATACACTTGTCTTCCCCACACGCTTCCATGTGGCTGGCTTTGATAAATCAATCTGCCGTTATTGGTATAGGTTTTGCTGACATTTGCTGCATAGCCATTGTCATAAGCTGCATCACGGTCCAAATAGGTATACCCCTTTTCTGCCAATTCTTTTTCAAGCGTTGCAACAAGTCCTACAACTAATTTCCTGCCAACAAAATTTGGGTCAAGCACCGTGTCGTGAACATAAGCAGTTTTGCCATCTCGGTCTTGAATTGGAAGTAGAGCCTCTCTTGAGTCAGACAGCTCAGATGCTAACTGAGAACTAATCCTCTGAGGATGAAACTTTCCATCATATGCCTTATCTGCTGGTCCCGCAGTGCTAAAACCAACCACCTTCCCTGTAGAAGCGTCTTTTCTGATAACAGTTACTCCCTCAGGGTCATGGAAAAATCCTCTTAGCTCGTCTTCCATAGCAGCGTTTTCACCAAACTGTGCTCTTTCAGCGTTCAAAATATCACCTTTAATACTTTCCCATGATGTAATAGCAGGATCGTATACGTCAATCGGAAATTCGTGTGAAAGTCTTTCTTGCTCTTCTGTAAGAGCTTCCGCTATTCTTCCATCAATCTCTGACATAGAATCGAGTTTAGCTTATAATATCTGGTAAATCTAGTGCTACTAATACTTTTTAAACATGAAGTACACTGATGAGGTTTCGCCCTCACGAAACATGAGAGGTAACACTGAGTCATCATTATAGCCACTATATCCATACTCTTCCTTTGTTGGTGCAATTCCGCAGTTGCCATTACCGCACCAATGATTCGCAGCATATGGGGAGTATCCACCCTCACCAGAATTTGGGAAATGAGAGACAATAAACATCCAGTCTCCAGGTGTGACGATATCAACACACCAGTCTGACCTACTCGCAATGGGAATTACTTCACGAGTGATTGTGTTTTCTACCCTAATTGTCATACCGTCAAAGTATATTGGCTTTAGATCTCCGTCTACTATGTGACCACAAATATTTACTCTTTTTTTACCAGGAGGGAGACTAGGCGTTGGCGTTGATGTTGGAGTTAAGGAAGGATAAACGACAATTTTTTTAGCAATCTGTTTAATAGTCGGGTTCACGGGATTTTGAGTCTCAACTGGTGATACAAGTGGAACAACGTTATGGGCAAGTTCTGGCTTTCTTAACAACTCAATCTTTGCCAAAAATAAAACTAAAAATATGCCAATAATACCCAATAGAAGGTATTTTTGATTGTGCATCTTTCTTGCAGACAGTTTTTTCAGCTTTTTAACCTTCTTGGGCATACATCATTTTGTGACGAAATCTAAATTGCTGTCAAGAGCATAAAAAAACGCCGGGAGAATACTCTCACCGGCGCGGTGTAATCAATGTACGTTTTTTTATTCTCTCTGGTGTGGAGCTCCAAAAGCAATTTCCAATCTTTTCCCAGATACAACCACTATGATTGCGCCTAGCACAAGGCCTATAGAAAGGTTTGAAAACCATCCCGATTTAATCGTGAACCAATCCATGTCATCGACATAGTTAGCCAGTCTTGTTGCAACCACTCCTAACAGAAGTGGAGCAATAAATAGTCCCAGTCCTCCAAAAATTTCTAAAATTACGTATGCGACGGATGCAATCACCATGCACGATACATAAACAAAACTCCACAGGAAAAAGGCTACAAAACACGGAACGACAAGCTTGCTTAGTGTAAATGCTGCATCAACATGCAGTAGGTCTACCGCAGCAAGCGTAACAAAGCAAAAAAATGAGATTGAGAGACCGTAAAAATACTCTCCAATTCGAGCCACTGTCTTTCCTTTCGTGAAAAAAACTACACTGTCAATGAACAACTAGCCGTGATTTTATCATAAATATGCTCTGAGGACAAAAATATAGGATGTAAAAATTATTTTTTACTTCTAAATTGAAGGATCTTGGAGTGAGGATTACCTGACTCAGGACTATCAGTCGCAGAACCATTTTTAACAACGTTACGTGATCCAGGATTTTCATTGGCAAATGCTACAAGACCTGCCCTCTCAATCATTTTACTTGCTGTACGATCTCCAAATACATCTCTTGCAAGAAGAATTGCTCTCCCA
Source organism: Candidatus Levyibacteriota bacterium (assembly GCA_016214555.1). Lineage (GTDB taxonomy): Bacteria > Patescibacteriota > Microgenomatia > Levybacterales > UBA12049 > JACROF01. The sequence goes on along the minus strand of JACROF010000002.1, from coordinate 42,417 downwards.
CGCAAACGAAGTCTTAACTCTTCATCTCCAAATTCCCCGGCAACTGCAAATGTATGTTCAAAAAGGTCCTTGTATGCCAACTCTCTCCCTTTTCCGCTGACATTTGCGCTAATAAAATCCCTCCTTGCCCTAAATGCATCCTCCTCCAGCTGCTCTCTCAACATAGCTGCCTTCCTCTGATCCTCCATCTCTTTGAGTGCTTCAAGTTTTTCAGCCAATGACTCTCCAGCCATAAGCAGTTGAGAATCATCATAGAGGCCATCCATATCATGGATCGTAAAACCAGGCTTAATAGCTGCAACGTCTCTATGACCTAAAAGACTGACCAAACTCTCAAGATCACCAGCACGTGGTGGTAGGGATGGCACGGGGGGTTTAGGTCGGTCAGTTGACCGAGGGCGGAAAGGAATAATGTTATCTTTGCCAAAAGTATTTTCTGTCATGTGAATAGTCTATCTTATTTTAATGATGAATTCTATATCAAAAACCCAAGTATAATGCGCAGAACTTTTTGTTGTGACCCGTGGGGGATTCGAACCCCCGATTGCGTGGCTGAAAACCACGAGTCCTAACCACTGAACGAACGGGCCGATCTATAAAAATCAGGCCATTCTTTGACGAATAGCCTGACTTATTATAGCGAAAAGGTGCTTGTTAGACAACTTATTTTATCTTTCTTCTTAAAGCGTCCAATACCGCCCTAGCCGAATCTTGTCCTCCAAGTCCAAATGCAATACCTCCAGCAAGCGCAATCATTGCAACAAATCCTGTAAATAGAATTCTGATAAGATCAGCAGCGACCCCTAGCTGTGTGAGTACAGCAAGAACGACAAAAATCGTTATTGCCCAGCGAGTAATTGATGCCAAAAGATTTGCAACCTCAGGAGATATTCCTCTTGCAGATCCCATAACTATGTCGCTAGCAAGTCTCGCAAAAGCGAGTCCCACCATACCGATAATCGCCGCGACAAAAACGTTTGGTAAATACAACAAGAATGTATTAAGAACCGTTGTGATTTGTGGAAGATTCCAGACGTCAGCAGTTGGGATCAAGAAGATAATAATCACAAACCACCGCGCTACTTCTGAGAATATGTTTGCCCAGCTATAGTCTTTTTTCCCTTCAGGAATCCCGTATTTATTGAGATAAGATTCCAATTTTAGACCTTCAAATAGACCCAAAACGAGTCTTTTAACAATTGAGCCAACAACAAGGCCGATGAGAAGGATAATAAGACCAGCTAAAAAATTGGGGAGAAAAGTAGCAGCGCTGTAAAAGCTCTCTCTAATTGATCCAATGAGTGAATCACCAACATTTCCTTTCATATGTGTCACCTCCTTTCTTTTGTAGGGTAAGTAACGTAAAGATCATGCTGTATTACACATAGTCTATTCTCGTGCTATACGCTTGTCAAGGAGGAGGCTAGCTTGATATAATCTATTAACCCAAAATTGAAAAATGATGGGAAACGATTTAGAAGTGCAAAATCGATGATTCCAGGAGTTCCGATTTTGCAATCCTTAAAGGGAAATCGTTGGGAAAAACCGCGAGGTTTGTCCCACTTGGGGCCGGTAGCTCAGCGGTAGAGCAGGAGCCTTTTAAGCTCTTGGTCACAGGTTCGAATCCTGTCCGGCTCACAACATAATATTCCTGCGCACATTGATACAAAAATAGATAGCATAGTAGGCTTGCTCAACGCATACTTAGTATGCTGTCTATTTTGATAGCCGCACAAAAGTGCGCATTTTCACACAGGAGGCAATTAAGTGTCTACTTCAACGAGAAAAGCTCTTCGGAAAAAGATCTCTGAAGATCCCGTATTTCTTCGACAGTCAAAAGCAATCCAAGGAGTTGCTTTACCATATTTTGAACAATTAGCAGAGGTTCTTGCTGATCTGATGGACAAACCTGTTAATTTAGTAAATCTTTTGCAAGCTAAAGTCAGGTGTCTTGATTTTCTGCTTGACGGGGATTACGTCAAAGACGTTGTTGATGCTCAACCAAGTGGCATTATCAGAAGCGACCTTCTAATCTCTTTTGTTAAAGACATGAGAGATAGCCTCAAAGAAATGGTTGATAAGATTATTGCTGACACGCAAGGATTCCTTGATGACCTCGGAGTTACCGAGCAGGAGATATTACTTGCCCCTGGAGCAAAACTGAATGGAGAGAGCAAAAGAAGATACTTGTCAGGAAACTTCACCATTGGCGATCTTGTTATGAGCCAGCCAATGGCAATTATTGATAACACACCTGATTAATGGCGCTGAAATAAATTCTACCCGTATCGGTTTTCCGGTACGGGTTTTTTTGTACAAAAAAAGGGCGGTGTAACAACACCGCCCATAACTTTCACGAATTTGTGGCAGGCGCAACAGAATCTTCTGGAAGATTGATAAAGGGACAGATCTTAAACTTTCGCGCGACAATAAATCGCACGATGAGCATGACAAGACTTGTACCTTTTTCCTTGACAACTGCTGGCTCTTTGTCGCCAGGAAACCTTGCCTTGATTTTACCACCAAGGTCAAATGAGTCACCGTCAAACAGCCAAGCCAAGAGGAAAAAGCCTCCAACACCTGCAACTCCACAAGCTAGGCTAAGTAGTCCTATGAGAAGCGTCTTTAGTGCTTCATCTGGCCAATGCCAGCAGAGCGCAATGATGACTCCCAGGCAGACTACGCCTAGAGGGTAGACATAGCGAAGATATGGTGTTACAAACCAACGGGCAAAAGGTACTATAACCCTCTTTACAAGCCAGCTCACCAATCTTCCGATGCGACTACCGATCCAGATAGCCAGGAAAAGGGAAACCTCTAAAAATCGTAGTCGATGTCCTAACCTGACAAAGAATGCGCTCACTCGCGCTTCGTTGTAATCTAGCCAGGCAATGCCTAGAAATGCCAAAACCACAAACACCAAAGTACCAGCAGCTACTTCCAACCAAAAGAGAAACTCTCCAGGCCAAGTAGTGGCGAGATACCATAGTGAAAAGACCGTGAGAATAGAGAACGGAATCATGAAGGGACGAACCCCTCTCACTTTGGAATTCTTGTCTCCCAACGGGACTATAAAAAACCAAAGGAACGGAGTGTATATCAAAACAACCCTCATGTAATGACAGAGGTTTTCTTTGTACCCACGGCGGTTTCCCCCACCATGACTCCTCCACCACATATACATTCTGTGGTGAAGAGAACCCTCCCGCACGGTTACTTGACTACGCGGAATGTCGTCAAACATTTCTCCCTCCTGTGAAAGTTGTAAAAGGGCTTGACCGAAGATTTCGATCGATGACAAGTATAGCAAAAAAAATAATGAATTAAAACTATAAGATTAGTTTTTGGAGTTAAACTTTCTTTTTCCCAGTGAAGAAAAGATAGAGGGCGTAACCTATAGCGCCTACAACTGAGACTGCAGCTATGAGACCAAGGAGAGGAACAATATAAGTCAGTGAAAGAGCAAAGACCCCAAAAGCTATAACCACCACAATTGCCTGAAGCAATTTTTTCTGATCGATGCCATCAAACATACTTTTTTATCTTAAATCAAAAATCTCTACTGAGCAATGGCTCGAAGCGTTGCAACTGCCTCAAGAGGAGTTTTAAGCATTAACTCAGACCTCAATTCAGATGCCCCAGAAAAACCATTGATATAACATTTGTAAAATTTTTTAAGAATTGCGTGGCGTTTTTTGTCACCCCAGTATGATGTAAAAAGAGAAATATGCTCGATAAGTTTTGTAATTTTCTCCTCTTTTGACACCAAATCGCCAAAGTGTTTGGTATTAAATAACCACGGGTCATGAAATATTCCCCTACCTATCATCACACCATCAACACTGGTAGTCTCTACTTTTTCTGAAGCCTCTTTACGGGACAATATATCTCCATTGCCAACGATTAGTGTCTTTTTTTGCATGCTATTTCGAAGACTTACTGCTTTCCCAATCTCATCCCAATGAGCAGGAACCTCAGACATTTCTTTGACAGTCCTGCCATGAATGGTGATCGCATCTAAATCTTGCTCAAGAAGAAATCCGATCCAGTTCTCAGTCTGAATTTCCGCAAGCCCAATCCTAGTCTTGATGCTTAATGGAAGATTTCCCGCTCCTGCTTTTGTTGCTTGAATAATCTCTTTAGCTAGCGATTTGTTGTTCATCAAAGCCGAACACGCACCCATCTTTACTACTTTTCTCTCAGGACAGCCCATATTGATATCAATACCACTAAATCCCATAGATACGATTAGCTTTGCTGCTTTAAAGTAGTTTTCTGGATAAATCCCCCAAATTTGAGCAACAAGTGGAAGTTCCTTTTTTGAAAAATCAAATCTTTTTATTACCATATCACGGCCAGCTGAAAATAACCCATCAACATTGGTGAACTCGGTCAAAAAAAGGTCCGGCTTGCCACAAGAAACAACAATTTGACGAAAAACAGTGTCTGTGACGTCTTCCATTGGAGCCAAGACAAAAAATGGTCTTGGAAGTAATTGCCAGATATTTTGCATCATTCTATTATACCTCAGATACAGACATATGACTATAAGACTAATACCAACTTGCCAAAGCTGCTATAATATATAGCCATGAAAAAAATTCTTCTTATACTGACTCTTCTCCTTTTTACTTCAACACCAGCACTTGCTCTTGAAGATCCACTATCAGTGCCAAACAACAAAATAGGTATTCATATTTTGTTTACAACCGAACTTGATGATGCTGCTCAGCTAGTAAACGGCAATAATGGTGACTGGGGATATGTACTCATCCCAATTCAATCAGGAGACAAAGATCTTAAAAAGTGGCAGGAATTCATGGATAAAGCAAAAGAAAAACATTTAATTCCTATTATTCGTCTAGCAACGGAGGGAGATTATTTTAATACACACGTATGGAGAAAACCCGATGAGACAGATATCCTTGATTTTGCAAATTTCCTCAACTCACTTGAATGGCCTACAAAAAATAGATACGTTATCGTATTTAACGAAGTCAACAGAGGAGATGAATGGGGAGGAGAAGCAAATCCTGCAGAGTATGCACAACTTTTGTCTTATGCCGTGACGGTTTTTAAGTCAATCAATCAGGATTTTTTTATGATTAGCAGCGGCATGGATAATGCAGCCCCAAATCAAGGATCGACCTATATCAACCAATACTCATTCTTTGATCGAATGAATGGTGAGGTACCTGGTATTTTTAATCAGGTAGATGGACTGGCGAGTCACTCATATCCAAATCCCGGATTTTCACAACCACCTAGCGTTGTTTCTTCATCAAGTATTGTCAGTTTTTATTTTGAAAGAAAGTTTATTCAAAAAATGAGTTCCAAGTCTCACCCTATATTTATTACTGAGACAGGGTGGTCAAATGAAAAAATCTCAGACAAGGACAGAGCATCATACTACATGGACGCTCTAAGCAATGCATGGTCTGACAAAGGAATTGTTGCTATAACCCCATTTATCCTTCGTGCTTCAGGACCCTTTGCTAAATTTTCATTTATGACAGAGGATGGAAATCCAACAGAACAGTATCAAGCAATTAAAAATATGATAAAAATCAAAGGTCAACCTATCCTCTCTCCTGAAGTTTTAAGCGTTGTTACACAGGCTAATACTACTACTTTAGTAAAAAGCTTTAGCTCTGAAGACAAGCCAAAATCAAAAATCTCACTGTCTAAGGCTTTACAGTCTACTTTTAAATGGCTAATGAAGATATAATCCGTGTATGATTACCATTATTCACGGTGATGACACCGCCTCCTCAAGAAATTACTTTAATGAGCTCAAAACAAAATTTTCCAATACAGTCACACTAGACGGTGAGTCCACATCGCTTACAGAGCTCATGCAAGAGATGGACGGTGGCGGGTTGTTTGTTACCTCAAAGACGTACCTAGTGGAGTATTTTTTTAAAAGAAGAAAAAAATCATCTGAATTTGAAGCAATCTTATCGTATATCCAAAGCAAAACATTAGAACACGAGATATTTCTGTGGGAAGACAAAGAACTAGACAAAAAAAGCCTTTCCTATTTTAAGCACGCAACAATCAAAACGTTTAAACTCCCCCAGACGCTTTTCCTTTTTCTTGACAGTATCAAGCCAAATGCTGGAAAACAGTTGATCATGCTTCACCAAAGAGTTTTGGAGACGATAGAGGGAGAAATGGTCTTTTTTATGTTGGTCAGACAGTTGCGTATACTTCTTGCCCTAAGCGATCAAACAGACTCCTACATTGATGAAGTAAAGAGACTTGCACCATGGCAGGCCGCAAAAATGCAAAAACAAGCAAAGCTTTTTCCCAAAAGAGAATTAAAACGTTTGTATCTAGCATTAGCACAAATTGATCAGGATCTAAAAACAGGAAACCTTGCGACACCACTCCATGTCTCGCTTGACATTTTTCTTAGCGATATCTAATATTGGTTCATGGATATAGATCCAAAGATCTTCAAGGCATACGATATCCGCGGTATTTACCCCACCGATCTTGACGAAGCAAAGGGTGCTCAAATTGCTAAAGCAATTTATACATTTTTTCAAAAGAAACTTAATAAGGATCAAATAACGGTTGCTCTTGGATGGGATATGAGGGTATCCTCTCCAAGTATGGTCGAAAGCGTTCGCAAAGCTCTTTTAGAAGCTGGAGCACACGTTGTTAACCTTGGACTCGTATCAACGCCTACGTTTTATTTTGCAGTTTCTCATTTTGGATATGAAACAGGAATTACCGTAACGGCATCACATAACCCCAAAGAGTACACTGGAATGAAATTTGTTATCAACACTCCAAAAGGTCTTCTCAAAATTGGAAAACCAACAGGTATGGAAGATGTAAGAGATTTAGCATTGCAAGGAGTAAATCCTCCCAAAAAAGAAGGTACAGAAGAGGATCAAAGCGATATCACACAGGCAGAAGTGCAAAATGCCCTAAACCTTTTAGGAAATCCTACTCTCAAACAGTTTAAGATAGTTGCCGATCCTGCAAACGCGATGGGTATCCCCTATTTGAACGCTCTTGCAAGTAAGTTGCCTATTGATCTTGTTAAGATGAATTTTGATCTTGACGGCACCTTTCCAGTTCATCAGCCAGATCCTATGCAGCCAAAGAATCTTGTTTATGCACAAAAAAAGCTTCAAGAAGTCAACGCTGATCTTGGACTTGTACCTGATGGCGATGGTGATAGACTTTTTATCTTAGATGAGAAAGGTGATGTTGTGTCTCCATCTGTGATCACAAGTATGATTGCTAAAGAGCTCTTTAAAGAATTCCCAAAAAGCAAGGTAGTCGTTGATGCAAAATACAGCCTCACTGTTAAAAAGAACGTTGAAGCATGGGGTGGTGAAGTTTTGATCTCCAAAACAGGCCATGCGTTTATCACGGAGCTCATGACCAATTCAGGAGCGTTAATGGCTGGTGAAGCCTCTGCGCATTATTACTACAATGCAACAGGGAATGCGGAGTCACAAGTTATCACCATTATCGCAGTAATGAAAATTTTAACCGAGGAAAACAAGCCTCTTTCTGAAGTAGCGAAAGAATATCAAAGTGCTTTTGAGTCGGGAGAGATAAATTTTGCAGTAACAAATGCGCAAGAGATCATGGATCATATCAAATCAACCTATCATGATGGTGAGTTTTCAGACCTTGATGGCGTGATTATAAGTTATCCAGATTGGCGAATGAGTCTTAGAACATCAAACACTGAGCCACTTTTAAGATTTAATCTCGAAGCTCTTACTCGAGATACTATGGAGCAAAAACGCGACGAGGTAATAAGTCTTATTAAGTCAGTTGCAAAGGAAGACGTATCTCACGCAAGCCACTAGTATGCAGGATTACAAGCAATTTAAGAAGACTCCTTTTAGTAATGATTCTTATATAAAAAGAGTAGAGAAGCCTTGGGGATTTGAGCTTCACTGGACACCTGATAACCTCCCCTATATGGGAAAAGTACTTCATGTCAACAAAGGTGCAAGGCTATCTCTCCAAGTCCACGATAAAAAACAAGAAAGCTGGTTTTTAAAAAGTGGGCGAATGAAACTCCTTTGGGATGATGACAACGGCAATCTTGTTGAAACAGAGCTAGAGGAGGGCAAAGGATACACAAGCCAGGTGGGACAAAGACATAGGCTTGTTGGAATAACTGATGCTGAAGTGCTAGAAGTCTCCACCCCTGAGGAAGGAGTAACTTATAGACTTGAGGATGATTATAAAAGACCAGATGAAACAGAAGACATGAGAAAACTTCCTAATAGAGGCTGGAACGGATAATATGCAAAATGTTTTAGATATTGAAGGTATTAAAAAAATTGATCCACGAGATACTTTTGCTTCAACGGAACTTTTGGTCAAGCAATGCAAGGCAGCCTGGGAAGATATCTCAAAGCTAGATATATCTTTTGATACAAATGGCATTGTTAACATAGTGTTTTGTGGCATGGGAGCTTCAATTTATGGAGCTTTAGTTACAAAAGCACTGCTGGGACTTGAGATAGCATATCCTAGCGAGATAGTAACAGATTACCACCTTCCTACCTATGTAGACGAACATACACTCGTTGTTCTAACCTCATACTCAGGAACAACAGAAGAGGTTTTGTCGTGTGCGAAAGAAGCAAAAGCAAGAGATGCTAAAATGCTTATCCTAACAAAAGGAGGACCCCTCTTGGAATTTGCAAAAGAAAACGCTATCCCTTCCTATATTTTTGACGGAAAACTCAACCCATCTGGTGTTCCGCGACTCGGCAATGGGTATACCATACTGGGTTTGATTGGTCTTCTTAATAAGGCACGAATTATCAATATCGAAGAAAGAGAAATTTTAGATGCGATAACAAGACTTGAGGAAAAATTGCCTGAGATCAAAGGACAAGCGCACAGAGAATTTGAAATCTTTCAAAATAAAATTCCTGTCATTATTACCGCAGAGCATTTATCAGGAAATGGTCAAATTCTTAGAAATCAATGTAACGAAACAGCAAAAACTTTCTCTTGCTATTATGTAGTTCCAGATCTCAATCATCACCTTATGGAGGGGCTACAATTTCCCAAAGATCACAACCTTCATTTTCTTTTTCTAAATTCACAAAATTATTCATCAAAAATCAAAAAGAGAATGCAATTAACAATTGACGTTGTAAAACAAAACAATCATGAACTCCATGAATTTATGACCTCGGGACAAAGTATTTATGACGACTTCTTAGAAGTGCTTGCTTATGGTTCATATCTCACTCTTTTTCTTTCCCTCAGATACGACCAAGACCCAGCTGTAAATCCCTGGGTGGATTGGTTTAAAGAACAGCTTAAAAATTCTTAAAACCTCAATAATGATATAATTACTCCGCAAACAGATTTTCATTTGTATGCACTGCACATTAATAACCTATGTTCTTATGAAAAAGCAGGGCTGCTAAACAAGAAGGTAAGCTTATGTTTGTCTTCTATTTTGGCAGTCTTTCTGCAATAAAAGTCTCACGTCAAAGGAGGAAATCGATGAACCCTGAGTACTTCGGCATTGGACTTATTACCCTTGCACTCATTTTGGGTTTGACTGAGAAAAAGTTATCTTTTGGAACCTTTCGATTTGCCAATTTGATATACGTCATTGGTATTTTTGCTATTGTCCCCTATTGCATCTGGTGGCTCTGGGGGAATAACGTCGGACCAACAGAACTCACGCTTTTTGTCGTTATGTTTTCACTCACTGGACTTGGAACCGGTGTAGGATATCATCGACTAGAAACTCATGGAAGCTTTAAAACCAAACCATCTATTGAAGCTTTTTTTCTGATTTTAGGAGCGATGGGATTACCAACAGGACCAATCGACTTCTGTGTTGGGCATTATGCTCACCATATCAACGCTGACAAAGAAGGAGATCCTCATAGTCCAAGAGATGGATTTTGGCATTCACATGTCGGCCACATCCTCAGAGCAACTCCTAAAGACTTGCAGGGGAAATTTGGCCAACGCCTTCTCAACGATAAGCTTGTGAAGGCAATTGATGAATCAAAATTCGTGTGGTTTGGACTGGGACTTCTCATTCCTTATCTCATCGCAGGCTGGCCTGGTCTTTTGTGGGGAGGATTTATCAGAATTGCTTACCACAACCATGTCACATTTTCGGTCAATAGCATCTGCCACACTTTTGGCAATAGGCCTTTTGACACACAAGACGACAGCCGGAACAACTGGCTGATTGGCGTGTTGTCATTTGGTGAAGGATTTCATAACAATCACCATGCAAAAGCTAAATGGGCGTATCACGGACTCACTTGGTGGCAAATTGATGTAAACGGTTACGTCATTCGCCTTCTTGAGAGACTTGGACTTGCTTGGGATGTTGTAAAACCGACCCCTGAGGATATCCAGGCTCGGAAAAAACAACTCAAGCTATCTCCTGGACTGACACCAATCGACTAAGGACAATAGGCTCTATCCCGCTTGGCTAACAATCAAGCGGGAATTTTTTACCTCACCGACAAAATAGTATTGTTTTGTATCGCAAAATTAAGTATAATTTCACCCTATAGTCTCAGATGAGATTATGTACTTTCAAAAAAGGAGTTGGCAATGCAATTCTCTGTGCAAGTCCATCTTGCCAAATACGACCCTGAACTTTTTCAACTTATCCGAAGAAAGCTCATTGAGACAGGCGTGCCTAGCGACAACATCCATTACACAAGTGACAATACGCTTCCAATAAAGCACGATGGCGGGGTACTCTATCACGTCTGGGTTGCTGGAAAACGTTGGTCAAATCTTGTACCTGCCTTCAAGAGGTCCATTGCAGATACTGACCCAGATAAAAATATTATTGTTGTCATGTGGGAAAAGTCTCCAAAAAACATCCCATACTACCATGCTGAAAGGCAACAAGATCGTGAGGAGATGGCAAAAAGTCGAACACTCAAACACATAAGAGGTGTTCATGGCAAAAATGTCTCAGTATTCATGACGCTTGATGGAGCAATGATGAAATTTACTCAGCTCCTAAGAGCAAACCAGTCCTAAAAATACACCCCGCTTACTAAGGCGGGGTTTTTCTTTCTTCTTGCCTATTTCTCTTGGAGATCTTATAATTAAGCGCTCTTTGATAGCTTGTTACTATACTGTTGCTCATGGGGAAAATAGGTATTATTTTTCCCACCGGCAACAGTTATGTAGAAAGGAAGAGACATGTCGTATTTTCTCTCACACTGGATAGTTATATCTTTGGTGGTTGGTCTATCAGTTCTTCTCTGGGTCAAGCGTTACAGAATTCTTCATCCAAGAAGAACATCAGCGTTATACCAAGCCACCTCACGCGTATGGAATATTAAGTGCAACTATCCAATATTTACCGAATACTGGCTTATCATGGTGCCACTTACCATTCTTTTGGGAGCGCTCCAGCTTTTCTTTTTCGGCATTGTCTGGCTATGTGCTATCATTGCTGGAATTAGACCACGCTGGCACCCAATTCTGAGAACAACAGACTACATGCTCAATCTTGTTCATATGGACAAAAGGTTTCCAGCTCCCTGGAAATTCGCTGTCAGCGCTACTTTGGGGTATTTAACGTATCGTGTAATTAACGAATACGGGATTACCAATTGGTCAGTCACACTCACCTTGTTTAGTTTGGCAATCTCTGTGATTCTATTTACTTGGAGGAGATTGCTTGATGTCTATGACTCACTTCCAACAATTCAACCCAACGGAAGATCATTCGCGGGCGACTAAAACTTTTCTATACCAACAAGCTTTTAATACACACACCCCGCGTGACCTAGTTACGCGGGGATTTTTTTGCCAAATACTTGTTAATTTTCAAATTTCAGCGTTATAATGATGGTAATGCCCAAAGATAATTCGCTCATTTTGTGGTTTGAGGATGTAGGAAAAGAAGACATCCCAAGAGTCGGTGGAAAAGGTGCCAATCTTGGAGAAATGACAAGCGCTGGTTTTCCTGTCCCGCCTGGATTTATTGTTACTGCACAGGCTTATTTCAAATTTCTTAAAGAAAATAATCTCACTGAAAAAATAAACCACCTCCTTGGAACAATTAACTTTGACAAGCCTGAGTCTCTTCAGCAAGTATCTCATCATATTAAAAAGCTCATTATGGGAGAACGCATGAGTGATGAGCTTGTTCACGAAATTTTTGCAGCCTATACCAAGCTAAGCGGCAGACTAAACGATACTTTAGTCGCTGTTCGCTCATCAGCAACAGCTGAAGATCTCCCAAATGCTTCTTTTGCTGGCCAACAAGAGACATTTCTTAACATTAAAGGTGAAAGTGTACTTGTTCACAAAGTAAAAGAGGCTTGGGCATCACTTTTTGAGCCTCGAGCAATATTCTACCGACATGAGCAAAAATTTGATCATTTTAGGGTAGGCATCGCAATTGTTGTCCAAAAAATGATTGAGTCTGAGAAATCAGGCATTATGTTTACTCTTGATCCTGTAACTAATGATAAATCGAAGGTGGTCATTGAGGCGATCTATGGACTTGGTGAAATGATTGTTCAGGGAGAAGTAACACCAGATCATTATGAAGTAGATAAAAGCGATGCAAAAATCATCAAAAAACAAATTGCGACTCAGACAGTTAAGCTTGTCAAAGTAAAAGACGGAAATAAGGAGGTAAAGGTTGATAAAAAGGATGGTACTAAACAAAAAATTAGCGACAATCTTATCCTCAATTTGGCACTCCTTGGGAAAAAGCTTGAAAAACACTATTACTTCCCACAAGACGTAGAATGGGCTATCACAGGAAATACTATCTATATCGTTCAAACACGACCAATAACCACTCTTTCAACAGAAAAAGCAGTTGATACTTCTGAGCAAACCAAACACCTTTCAGTTTTGGTAACTGGAGCTCCTGCATCTCCTGGTCTTGCAAGTGGTCCAGTCAAAATTATTTCAACGGTGAAAGATCTTTCAAAAATGCTTCCAGGTGATGTTATGGTTGCTCCACAAACAAATCCAGATTTTGTGCCTGGTATGAAAAAAGCAATAGCAATTGTAACAGACAAAGGAGGGAGAACTTCCCATGCAGCAATTGTCTCAAGAGAATTAGGTATTCCAGCGGTTGTTGGGACTGAACAAGCAACCAAAATACTAACAAATGCATCAGTGGTCACAGTAAACGGGACAACAGGAGAGGTCTTCAAAGGAGGTATTACCAAATCTAATCTGACACAGCAACAAGCTATTCCATCCGACAGGATCAAAACAGCAACACATGTCTATGTCAACCTCGCTCAACCTGATCTAGCAGAAAAAGTCGCTGCTCAGCATGTTGATGGCATAGGACTTTTGAGAGCTGAATTTATTATGGCTAATATTGGCACTCATCCTAAAAAGTTGATTCATGATGGGAAAAAGGAGGTATTTATCCATGCTCTCTCTGATGCTTTGGAAAAATTTTGTAAGGCATTTTACCCTCGACCTGTTGTATACAGAGCGTCTGATTTTAAGACAAATGAATACAGAGGCCTGATTGGCGGCAAGTCTTTTGAGCCAATTGAGCCAAATCCCATGCTTGGATACCGTGGTGCTTTTCGATACATGCATGACCCCGAAGTTTTCAAACTCGAGCTTGAGGCAATAAAAATTGTTCGTGAAAAAATGAATCTTAAAAATCTCTCGCTTATGATCCCTTTTGTGAGAACCGTGCATGAATTAACTGAAGTTAAAAAAATTCTTCTCAAAAATGGACTTACTAGATCCGCATCTTTTAAGCTTTGGATGATGGTTGAAATACCTTCAAATGTCATTTTGCTTGATAAATTTATCGAGGCAGGAATTGACGGGATATCAATTGGGTCAAATGATCTTACCATGCTACTTCTTGGAACAGATAGAGACAACAGCGAAGTCGCCCAAGAATTTGATGAACAAAACGAGGCAGTACTGTGGGCACTTGAGCGTATTATTAAGACAGCTCACAAATATAGAATTACATCCTCAATCTGTGGCCAAGCCCCTTCTCTCTATCCTGAGCTTGTCGAAAAATTGGTTTCATGGGGTATTACTAGTGTATCTGTCTCACCAGATGCTATTGAGAATGTAAGAAAAACGATCGCGCGAGTTGAAAAAAAACTTATTACTACATAAATGGCAAAAATCAAACAGATCAATGCGAGAGAAATTCTTGACTCACGAGGAATTCCAACCGTGGAGTGTCAAATCGTGCTTGATAACAACGTTGTTGCTATTGCCTCCTCCCCTGGCGGAACATCACGAAGCTCATATGAGGCGTTTGAATTGCGTGATAACGATCTCGAAAGATACGAAGGTCAAGGCGTAAGAATTGCTGTTGATACTATCCATAATGTCATTTTTCCAGCTCTTGAAGGTATGGATATTACCAACCAACAGCTTATCGACAGAACGCTTATCGACCTTGACGGTACAAAAACAAAGTCAAAATTAGGAGGAAATACTCTTTTCTGTATATCAAAAGCCGCAGTCAGAGCTGGAGCAAAGACAGTGTATCAACCGCTATTTCTTTATCTTCGAAATTTTATTTCAAAAGAAAAGTTAGCACTCAAAATTCCAACACCCGCAATGAGCCTTATCAACGGAGGTATGCATGCAGGGAACAACGTCGATTTGCAGGAGTTTTACGTAATTCCTGCAACCTATCAAAACTTTTCTGATTCTCTTGAGATGGGTGTTACTGTATATCATAAAATTCGTCAAGAGCTTGAAAAAAACCACTTAGGCACAACTATCGGAGACGAGGGAGGGTTTGCGCCGACATTTGATAAGAACGAGGATGTTTTAGATGTTATCGCCCAAGCAGTATCTGCAGCAAGCTGGAGATTAGGGTATGATATTTTCTTAGGCATCGATGCATCTGCAAAGAATTTTTACAAAGATCAACTTTATAAAATTAAAGATAAACCAACAGCTATGAATGCCGAAGAGCTAATCTCCTATTATGAAGATCTTGTTAAAAAATTTCATATTCTCTACATTGAAGACCCTTTATCTGAGGATGACTGGGACGGTTGGACCATGGCTTTATCAAAGTTAAGTAACCACTCTCTGATTGTTGGCGATGATTTAACGGCAACAAATCCCATTAGGCTTCAAATGGCTCTCAACAAGAATACTATCAATAGTGTTGTAATTAAACCAAATCAGATCGGTACTGTCCTTGAAAGTTTAGCTGTTGTAGAAATAGCAAGACACGCTGGGCTTAAAATAATAGTCTCACACAGGAGTGGCGAGACAAATGATGACTTTATTGCCGATTTTTCAGTTGCGGTCGCATCAGATTATGTAAAATTTGGTGGACCTGCCAGAGGAGAACGCGTCGCAAAGTACAATAGGCTTCTTCAAATTGAACAAATGCTACAAAAAGCTGGAGGTAATCAAACTGACACTACCAATGAATAGTTTTACAAATAACGAATTCTGGGAAAGTAAGTCTGACAATGTAAGTTGGTTTACTGATACAAATCTTAATATTGCCCAAACTGTGCTTGATAAGCATATTCTTGAAGGAAATGGGGATAAAAAGGCCCTTATTTTTGAAGATGACCAGGGAAATGTAACAGAATTTACTTTTTCACAGCTTGTGAGCCAAAGTAATAAAGTCGCAAATTTTCTCTCAAAAAATGTCATAAATAAAGGCGATCGCGTATTTCTCTTTCTTCCCCGCGTTCCGGATCTCTATATCAATTTTCTGGGAATTGTCAAAACAGGCGCTATTGCTGGAACAATGTTTTCTGCATTTGGCTCAGACGCACTCAAGGATAGGTTGGAAAATTCAGGGGCTAAAGCCATTTTTACGACCAAAGAATTAGCTGATAGAATTCAAACAATTCGTGATGAATTACCTGAGTTGAAACATGTTTTTATCATCGATGATGAAGATTACATAAGTGATCTAGAGAAAGAATCTGATGTTTTTTCAATGTTTCATACAAGACCTGAAGATTACGCATTCATGCTCTATACTTCAGGAACTACAGGAAAACCAAAAGGGATAGTTCATGCACACTATGGGCTTATCCAGCAAATTGAGAGCGCCAAGATCTGCCTTGATCTTAAAGATGACGATATATACTGGTGCACTGCAGATCCAGGATGGGTAACAGGGATTGTCTATAGCATTCTCACCAATCTTTCTTTAGGGGTTACAACATTTATCCATAGTGGGAGATTTGATCCTGAGAAGTGGTACTCACTTATTGCCAAACATAAAATAACTGTCTGGTACACTGCGCCAACTGCCATCAGGATGCTTATGGCAAAGGGTGATGCGCTTACTGAAAAGTATGATCTCTCATCGCTTCGCTACCTCGCATCAGTTGGCGAACCTCTTAATCCTGAACCCCTTCTCTGGAGCAAGAAGATTTTTAAAGGAAAATATTTTCATGATACGTGGTGGCAGACAGAAACAGGCTCTATTATGATTGCAAATACACCAGAGATAGAATTAAAACCAGGGTCTATGGGAAAGCCACTACCATTTGTAACTGCTGAAATCATTGACGATGATGGCAATCCTGTTGCTGCAGGAGAAGAAGGTAATCTTGCCATTAAACCACCATGGCCATCGATGATGCGGACTGTTTGGCAAAATACTGAGAAATACGATTCTTATTTTAAAAACGGATGGTACATATCTGGTGACAGGGCAAAAAAGGATGAAGAGGGATATTTCTGGTTTGTGGGACGTGCAGATGATGTAATTAAAACAAGTGGTGAGAGAGTAGGGCCGTTTGAAGTCGAGAGTGCTCTGATAAGTTTTGAGGGCGTTGTGGAAGCAGGAGTTATAGGAAAACCTGATGATATAAGAGGAGAAATTATTAAAGCATTTGTCGTGCTCAAGCCTGATGTTGATGCAACTGAAGAACTTAAAACCAAGCTTCAAGAACACGTAAAAAAACATCTAGCGGGACATGCCTATCCTCGAGAGATAGAGTTTATTGACAAATTACCAAAAACCCGAAGTGGAAAAATTATGAGAAGAATTCTAAAGGCAAAAGAGCTAGGACAACCAATCGGCGATACCTCAACCCTTGAGGAATATTAAATGCTACGTTACTATCTTTCTTAGAAAAGTCACTCTCGTCATCCATAACAAAACCATATATGAAAAAATCCCCAGGACAGCTGCGCTTATAAAATAAGGAATACTAGCAAGTGATGAAATCATGTCCTTAAGTACAAATTGGATAATTAAAATATGCAAAAAGAGGACCCCAAACGATAACTTACTTGCTCTTGTTATATGTTCAAGAAAAAACCCTGTGATTTTTACACGAGAAAAGCTGAGTATCAAAATCCAATAAAATCCAAGTGTCAAAAGTGCTATATTTCCTGAAAGATAATGAAAGCTACCTCCTCCACCACCATGCAATACAGTAAGATACGTCCAAAATAACCCAGACACAACACATACTACTGAAAGTACATACTGAGTTGAGATTGGAAGCATTTTTTGCAATTTTAAGACTGTATCTCCCCAAAGAAAAAAACCGCTGTAGAGAAATACCTGGACGACAAATGTGACATCGTTTGTTCTGATAAACCTTGGATCTTCGTAAAGTTTTGGGAAATGTACTAAAATACCAAACCAGATCACTATATACAAAAATTGATAAAATACAGATCTTTTATAAAAAAAATAACGAAATAATGGCGTTATCAAATACAGCCCAAAAATAATCGGAACAAACCACAAAAGGGTGAACAACTGAATGCTTTCTTCGTAAATAAATTTTGAGACAGTAAATGATTGTTGAGTTTTTACAAAAAAAAGAATTGTATACATACTTGTCCAAAATACCCATGGTTTTAGGAGTCGTGATAATCTTTTTTTGATAAAAGTGATAAAAGTATCTTTTTTTGACATGAGAAGAGCTCCGCTTAACACAGCAAAAAGTGGGACACATGTTTTGGCAACTGAAAAAATGGCAACATCGACTGGATTTGACCCTGTAATCGGACTCAAAACATAGGTCAGGTGAACACATATAACAAAATACGTAGCCAATACCCTAATAACATCGGCCCAGACAAATCGTTTTTGAGAACGCGCAAACATTATTCTTCAGAAGTTGGGTGCAATAATAAAACAAACTCTCCTCTTGGTGCATGCTTGGAAAAATGAACAATTGCATCCTTTATTTTCTCTCGACGCACTTCCTGATGCATTTTTGTTAGCTCTCTTGCTACAACGATATCAATATCACCAAATACTGATGCTAATTCGTTAAGTGTTGCAACAATTCTATGTGGTGCTTCATAAAAAATGATCGTTGATACAAAACTCTCTTGTGATTTTTTAGCATTTTCAAAAAACCTCATTCTATTCCCTGCTTTTCGAGGAGGGTAACCAAGAAATAAAAATTTGTCCGTTGGCAGTCCAGAAAGACTAAGCGCAAGCACACCCGCTGAAGGTCCTGGAATTGATTCAACAGGTATGCCTTCTTTGACGCACTCCCGAACCAAACGAAATCCAGGATCAGAAATTGTCGGTGTACCTGCATCAGAGACTAAGGCTATGCTGAGACCATTTTTTAATGCTGTGATAACCTCAGGAATGCGTTTGTTTTCATTTTCTTCATAGTACGAAAGCATTCTTTGGAATTTTTCGCCATTTGCAGGTTTTGCAAGTTCGGGATATCTTTTTTGAAGCTCACGAAGAAGAAATCCAGCCTTTCTTGTATCCTCACAGGCAATACCGTCAACAGAAAAAAGAGTTTTAATCGCACGGATAGTAATGTCATCAAGATTTCCAAGCGGAGTTGCAACGATATAAAGAATTCCCATCATAGCTCAACCCCCAATCCAATAATGGCTGAACGAAGCTTTTCTGCTTCTTTAAACAATAGTCCATGAATCCCGATTTCATTTGCGGCTTCAACATTTTCTGGCAAATCGTCCACAAAAAATGCTTCAGATGGAATAATATTTAATTTTTTGAGGGTATAATGATAAATCTCAGGCTCTGGTTTTCTGTGCCCTGTCTCCTGAGAAAGAACTACAACATCAAAATACTCAAATAGCTGAAGGCTCTTGAGAAATCGAGCATGAGGAGTATTAGTATTTGATAAAATTCCAGTCTTGAATCCATTTTTTCTCATCTCTCTTGCTATATCTAACACATCATTATTTATGAAAGATTTTTGTTCAAATGCTCTACTCAGAAGATTTTGTGGTATATCCTGTCTAACCTTCGCATCTCTCGCAAATCCATCCCAAAATTCTTTTTCTGAAATTTTGCCGACCTCCAAAAGATCCATGTTCTCCTTCCACGCATTATGTCTTTGTGATTGACTAATCTGTAAAGTCTCATCGATGTCCTCAAATAAATACTTATTATTCCAGTTGAGGAGAACTCCACCAATATCAAAAATTCCGGCTTTGATCATGAGAAGAATTATATCACGAGATTAGGAGATGTGAGGACCTGAAGCTAAAATATCACGTCTTACTCTCCCTGAGAATTTTTCTGCATTCTCTTCAAATCTGCCAACCAATTCCTGACCTGCCAAGCGGTATGCTTCCTGATCATTCCAGTAATTCTCTGCACGGAGAGCTTCAGAAGGCACACCATCAAGACGCGTTGGCACCATAAACCCGAGCCCATCTCGTTCAAATGCTACGCCATCAAGACTACTTGCTAAAATACCACTGATAATGCTTCTCGTATAAGGAATTTTCATCCGACCATCAGGTCTGTAACCACCAGGCCAACCAGTATTAACAAGCCAAAGAGAGGGATTGTGCTCTTTAATTTTATCCTCAAGGAGCCTTGCATACTCAGAAGGATGCCTTGTCAGAAATGGCGATCCAAAACATGCCGAAAAAGTAGGCTCAGGAGATGTAACGCCGATCTCAGTTCCAGCAACTTTTGATGTATATCCCGAAAGATATTGAAAGATAGCCTCATCGTTTGACAACCGAGCCACAGGGGGAAGCACACCTGAAGCATCTGCTGTAAGCATAATAATGTGCTTTGGGTGAACACCAACGCCATTTTTTGATGCTCCATTTATATATGAGATAGGAAAAGCTCCCCTCATATTTTCGTCACCTTCATCAAAAATGGGATTGCCGTTCTCATCAAGATTAACATTTTCAAGCAGTGCTCCTTTTCTGTGAACTGCTCTATAGATAAGAGGTTCGGTGCTTTCTGACAAATTAATAAGTTTTGCATACGACCCTCCCTCAAAATTAAACACACCATCATCAGACCATCCATGTTCATCATCACCAATAAGCGTTCTTTCAGGGTCGGCTGAAAGTGTAGTCTTTCCTGTTCCAGATAGGCCAAAAAATATTGCCACATCACCATATCGAGACATATTTGCAGAACAATGCATCGTTGCAACATCGTCCTCTGGTAAATCGCATTGCATCGCAGAAAAAACTGATTTTTTAATTTCTCCTGCATATTTGGTTCCTCCAATGAGAATTGTCCTGGTTACTGGATCATAAATAATGCCTTTATGAGACCTTACACCATCCTCTGCTCCGTTGAACTTAAATGATGGAGCGTGGTAAATTGAGTAACCTGCACGCTGTTCTCCGATATAACCAAAAGTAACTGGAGGTAAAAACAAAGCATTTGCAAAAAGAGCAGATGATGCTTGCTCTGTGACAACTTTTACATCTCGACTATACGTCGAATCTGCGCCAACTCTGAGGTCTTGGTAATACAAGTTTGGCTGCGATGCTAAGTGGCCCTGAATGCTTGCAAGTGCATGGTTGAAGTCATTACGTGAAATAGGTTGATTTACTGACCCATAATCAACGCCATCGACTCCTTCAACAACAAATTTATCCTTTGGAGATCTTCCCGTGTCAGGCATGGTGTCAATCGCAAGGACACCGTCTACTGTCTCAACGCCCTCGTGATTCTCAATTGCTGCACTATGAAGTTCGCTGGATGATAGATTTATGTGGCGTTGTGGTGATGGAGCAATTTCTGGAGAATGTGCTAAGTGATCTTTTGTTAAACTCATCGATAAAGCTTATCCTACCAGGCTATGTAGCATAGTTGCATGACAACTATCAGACATTTTTACTGGTATCTCCTCACAAGTCCGACAACCTTTCCTTGAATTCTAAGTGAAGTAGGGTAAATAGGTTCCATTCTTGCATTTGCAGGCTTGAGTATAATTCTCCCATCTTCTTTATAAAACTTTTTAAGCGTTGCTAAGTTATCATCAACGAGCGCGACAACTATCTCACCATTTGTTGCAGTGCTAACCTTTTCAATAACAACAAAATCTCCATCAAGTATCCCATCCTCTATCATTGACTCTCCCTTTACTTGAAGTACATATGATGTATTTTTACCAGAGAGCATTGATGCTGAAACCTGAAAAGTTGCATTAGGATCTGTATGAGGCTCAAGTGGCTGACCTGCTGCAATAAAACCCATCAAAGGCAACTCGACTGAGGGAGTGATCTCTTTTGCAAGAGTTGAAACAGCGCTATCGTCTTTTATCTTAAGAACTCGAGAGTTACCATCGTCTTTTTGAATATAACCTTTGTCAACCAGATTCCTGATAATTGCATGAATCGTAGAAACACTTCGATGCCCTGTTGCATCTGCCATCTCACGAAGTGTTGGAGAATATCCATTTTTGGATTGGAATTGGGCGAGAAATGTAAGTAATTCTCTTTCTTTTCTATATAATACGCCTGCCATACAGTTGAGCAGTTCTCCTACTTGGGAAGAAAACTGTATGTAAAAAATATACGACTTTTCGTGTATTTTTGTCAATAAGACGTACTACAACAAACAATCTCAAATTGTAAAATGTAAATCTCAAAATTACGGTTCAAGTCTTAGACATGACTCGCTTTGAAATTTTTGATGGAGATTTTCGATGTAAGATCTAAGAATTGATTTTGTATATGTTAGAATACTCCTATGAATTTTAAATTGAAATCCAATTTCAAGCCAACGGGTGATCAGCCAACAGCTATTGAAAAATTATCCAACGGTATTCTCATGGGCAAAAAAAATCAAGTTCTTCTTGGAGTTACAGGCAGTGGAAAAACATTTACTATGGCAAATGTCATCCAAAAAGTCCAAAAACCAACGCTTATTATTTCCCATAATAAAACACTCGCTGCACAGCTCTATCAGGAATTTAGGGATTTTTTCCCTGACAATGCAGTCTCTTATTTTGTCTCCTACTATGATTACTACCAACCTGAGGCATATATGCCAACAACTGATACCTATATCGAAAAAGAAGCTGAAATCAATCAAGAGATAGACAAGCTCAGGCTTTCAGCAACGACAAATCTTTTGACAAGGAAAGATGTCATAGTCGTCTCTTCTGTCTCCTGCATTTACAACTTAGGCTCACCAGTTGAGTATGGGAAATTTGTTCTTGAACTTGCCAAAGGCATGATTGTCTCTCAACGAGATATCATGGTGAGGCTTTCTGATCTTCAGTACGATAGAAATGATTATGAATTTAGAAGAGGGACATTTAGGGTCCGAGGTGGAACAATTGAGGTGCTTCCAGCCTATATGGATACAGGAATAAGAGTTGAACTAGGAGAAAAATCAATCACAAGCGTTACAGAGTTTGACCCGCTCACAGGTGAAGTATTACAAGTACTTGATAAAACAGTTATTTACCCAGCCAAACACTACATGACCGATCCAAAAGGCTATGATAACGCTTTTGCAAAGATTAATGCTGATCTTGAAAAGCACGTAGCAAGTCTTACCTCACAAAACAAATTAATTGAAGCTCAACGAATCAAGCAACGAACAACATATGACTTGGAAATGATCAGAGAGGTTGGATATGTTAATGGTATTGAAAATTATTCGATATACTTTGACGGAAGAAAACCAGGTGATCCCCCTTATACACTGATTGATTATTTTGACTACAACGATAAAAACGTTTCTCATGATGGGTGGTTACTCATTATTGATGAATCCCACATTACTCTCCCCCAAGTCAGAGGCATGTATAATGGCGATAGATCACGAAAGGAAACCCTCATTGACTATGGATTTAGACTCCCTTCAGCTCTTGATAACAGACCGCTAAAATTTGAGGAATTCATGCGCCATGTGGATCAGGCAGTCTATGTCTCAGCGACTCCTGAAGAATATGAAATATCACTTGCCAAAGAGGATGAGGGCGTTGCTGAGCAGCTTATCCGCCCGACAGGTATCGTAGACCCAATTGTTACAGTAAGACCAACGGAGGGACAAATTGCTGACCTTATTGCAGAGATTAAAAAGCGTATTGAGAAAAAGCAACGAGTCCTTGTGACCACACTTACTAAAAGAATGTCTGAGGAGCTATCATCCTATCTTGAGGAAAATGATATCAAAGTTACCTATCTTCACTCAGACATTGTGACACTTGATAGACAAGAGCTTTTGGATCAATTGCGACGTGGCGATGTTGATGTTTTGGTGGGGATAAATCTTCTTCGGGAAGGACTTGACCTTCCTGAGGTAACTCTCGTTGCCATTTTGGATGCTGATAAAGAAGGATTTTTGCGAAGCAGGACATCCCTTATTCAGACAATGGGTCGAGCAGCTCGAAATATTGACAGTGAGGTTATTATGTATGCAGATACCATAACAAAGTCCATGAAAGCGGCAATTGATGAAGTCGAAAGGCGAAGAGAAGTTCAAATAGCATACAACAAGAAGCATGGCATTACGCCTCAAACTATCGATAAAGCTATCAGAGCGCGACTCATTGAACAACAAGAAATAAAAGAATCAAAACCCTCGCTTGATTTTTTACTCAAAATGGGAGAAAAAGACGTGTTACTGCCTGATGAGAAAGAAAAATTGATAAAAAACCTTCGAAAAGAGATGAAGGAATATGCAGAAAAAATGGATTTTGAGACAGCTATGCTTATTCGTGATCAAATCAGATTACTGCAGGGGAAATAATTATCTCCTATCAACAAACACTAAAATCTCTTCAACCCATGTAGCTCTCTCTGCTGCCGGCTGAAGCTCTATGCCCTCAGCAATAGCAGACGACAGATCGGAACGGGGAACATCATATCCTACATATTGGTCTTTATAGGTGACTCTGCCCATCTGCTCTCTTCTCCCTCTTTGATAGGCAATTGCCGCATCAGCTAAAGGATCTCCATATCTTTCTCTAAAAGCCGTTTCTCTTGCACGCAATTCAGCGATACGACTTGAAATACGCTCACCCTCTCTTTGAAGAGCTTCCGCATTTCGTTTTCTCATATATTCAGAGTCTGGATCTGTTACCCAATGAAGGTGACGCTTGAGAGGATTCATTTCTAAGTCTAAATCATAAAGATCCTGAGCTTCAGGTGGACCAACAACGATATCAAGAGGGTGGCGGGATTCTTCTCCGTTGGGGACTGCCGCTAAATTACGATCCAGAGCTACGAGGGCTGCATTTCCTCTTTCTACTGATTCAGCCTGAGGAAGAATATCATAACCCCAATCATGAGAATCTGATGATGAGTCAACAACATGTGGTGATGTTTCTGTTTGCACTGCCATAGTAAGCTAAGTTATAGCATGAACTTTAGACTTTTTCAACTAGGATCATGTTGGTTGTTCCTGTTTGGCCAAAAGGCATGCCCGCTGCGATAACAAAAGGCTCACCCTTGTGGAGTTTGATGACTGGATTTTTGAAAGCAATGTTTTTTGCTTGATCAACCATATCCATAAATCCTTTGGTGGGATTGATCTCAAAAGGAAAGACTCCCCAGGAAAAATTGAGTCTATAGAGCGTATCTTTGACAGGGGTAAGTGCGATAATTGACTGCTGTGATCTGTGCCTTGCGATACGAGACGCTGCTTTTCCACGGTGAGTAAATGCGACGACAAGACGAGCTCCAATCTGATCTGCAACATGTCCAACGTTGCTACTTACTGCATTCCCAACAGCTTGCTCATGATCAAATTCACGTCTTGTTACATGAGGAACCGCACTTGTTATGATTTGCGCCATCATTTTCACTGTCTCAACAGGAAATTTTCCCATTGCTGTTTCACCTGACAGCATGACAGCATCAGTCCCATCCAAAATCGCATTGGCAACATCTGTCACCTCAGCACGCGTTGGAAGTGGGTTGTTGGTCATCGATTCAAGCATTTGCGTTGCCGTGATGACAGGTTTTGCTTTTTTTAGACAAATCTCAATCAATTGCTTTTGCAGATGAGGCACCTCAGCCATTGGTACGGCAAGCCCCAAATCTCCCCTGGCGACCATGACACCATCAGAGACAGCAATAATTTTCTCTATGTTATCAATTGCCTTTGCTGTCTCAATCTTGGCTATGATCATAAGCTGTTTATCATTGGGTAATAGCTTCTTGACAGCTTCAATGTCTTTCTCTGTCTGAACAAATGAAACAGCCAGCGCATCTACACCTGCCTTTACCATAAGTGCAACGTCTTCTCTATCTTTTTTCGTTAATCCATGATTTTCAAGAGATAGCCCTTGTGCATAAAATCCCTTAAAAGAAACAAGTGGCCCACCCACAACAACTTTTGCAACAGCTTTCTCTTTTCCTTCTTCCTCAACAACCATACGAATTTTGCCATCATCAACAAAGATCTCGGCTCCCTTTTTGAGCTGCCCAATAATAGTTGGATAATTAACTGAGAGTTTTGATGAGGTTCCCAGCACTGCTTTGCTGATGATCTCAACTTTGTCATTATTTTTCAAAACGACATTTTTATCTACTTTGCCAATACGGATTTTTGGACCCGCTAAGTCCCCCATGATCGTAAGTGGACGCCCAATTTTTTCCTCAACTTTTCTCATGTCTGAAACCAAGCGAACAATTTCATCGTGAGGCTGATGGGAAAGATTTATGCGATATATATCGACACCTTCTTTTGCCAACTCAAAAAGTGTATGGTAGGAATTGCTTGCAGGGCCAATAGTTGCAATGATCTTTACTTTTTTGTTGTACATGTCCTATAGAATAGCACTTTGTTTTTACGACTTCAAGCGTCAGCTAACGTTTTTCAAATGTTCAAGTGTTAAGAGAGCTCCATCTGCTTGAATCATGACAGCGATTGCATCGATTCTCAGTTGCTCAGGTAAATTTCTATGAGTTGCTTTGTAGTAAGAGGCTGTCCTCGTCAACGCCTGCATTTTGTGGTAATGAACTGACTCAAAAGCGTCTCCAAAACGCTGGGACTGTCTCGTTTTGACTTCGATAAAAACAAGGGTCTGAGGTTTTGTCTTTGTATCAATAGCGATAACATCGATCTCGCCATTTCTCGTTCTAAAATTTCTTTCAAGAACCTTGTACCCATTCTTTTTTAGATACTCACAGGCAAGATCCTCTCCATGCGCGCCAGACCTTTTGTTATGCATTGACTCAAGCACTATTGTAGTATGACAGAAAAAAGAAAGTTATGAAGAAAATTTAGAGGACTTTCGGATATAAGTAATTCGAGCACGTCGAATACGGTTTTTAGGATGCTCTTTGATCTCAACTTTTTCAATCGTCGGGGATGCGATTTGCCAAATTTTTTCAACACCAACACCCTGAACTACTTTTCGAACAGTGAAACTCTTGTCGTTTCCACGACCACGGATTTGAATAACAGTTCCTTGAAATACCTGAGTTCGAGTCTTTTCGCCTTCCTGGATTTTCTGATGAACACGAACGACGTCACCTGCTGCAAAATCAATTGTTGAAATCATGAACGTATTATAGCAAAAGGATGAATATAAACTCAAGAGGAGTGAAAATTTACTTCTTGTGCCCCTTACAAGCACTTAAAAAAGCAATAAAAAGAGGATGTGGAGCAAGTGGACGACTCTTGTATTCGGGATGACCCTGAGTGCCTAGATAAAATGGATGTACTGATTTTGGCAACTCAACAATCTCTACTAAATTTTCCTTAACAGACCGGGCTGCAATCACAAGTCCATTCTTTTCAAAATTTTCTGCATAGTCATTGTTAAATTCGTATCGATGTCGATGCCTCTCGCTCGTCAAACCTGTTTTCTTGTCTAGTAACCCTCCATACTTTTCATATGCCCCATAAGCAGTCGTTCCTTTTTTAACAACAGCCTCCCATCCCCCAAGTCGCATCGTTCCGCCATACGCCCTTTGCTTAATCAATTCTCGCTGGTTAGGAATAAAATGAATTACCTTGTCGGGAGATGCTGTATCGTTTTCTTCGGTATTAGCCTTTTTTAACCCAAGAACGTAGCGAGCATAGGCAACAACTGCTAACTGCATCCCGTAGCATAGCCCAAGATAAGGTATCTTTTTTTCTCGTGCGTAATTTGCAGCAACAATCATCCCTTCTGCTCCCCGTTCGCCCCAACCAATGGGAACAATAATGCCTGATGGATTTCCAACCATCTCAACTGCATTTTTTGGAGTAATTTTTTCAGCGTCTACCCACCGAGTCACGACCTCAACTCCCTCAAAAGTTGCTGCATGATCAATAGCATCAAAAAGAGCTGCATAGGAGTCACGTAACTGATACTCTCCTGTTCCAAAGTACTTCCCAATAATGGCAATCTCAATTCTTTTCTTTTTCTCAGACTTTATCTTTTCAACAAAGATTTTCCAATCATGAAGCTTTGGAGACTTTACAGGCAAATTAAGCTTCATGAGTATTCTTTTCTCAATTCCTTGCTCATGAAGAGTAAGTGGAATTTCATAGACTGTATCAAGATCTGGATTTGAGATAATATCTTCAGGATGCATATTACAGAAAAGCGCAAATCTATCTCTTCTTCTTTTATCTAAGTAGCGAGCTGACCTAGCCACAATGAAATCAGGCTGAATGCCCATCGAGTTAAGCGTCCTAACAGAAAGCTGTGTTGGCTTGGTTTTTGGCTCTCCAAGATGCGATGGCGTTGGGACGTAGCTGACATGAATATGCACAACATCCCCAGGATTTTTGAGGGTCATGATACGGGAGGCTTCATAATACAAAACATTCTGGTACTCACCTGCAGTACCACCAAGTTCAATAAGAATAATGTCTGCCTTTTTCTTTCTAGCAAGAGACTGGATGCGATGAATAATCTCATCAGTCACATGAGGAATTGCCTCAACATCTTCTCCTTTGTACTCAAAACGCCTTTCTTTATCAAAAACAGTCTGATAAATTCGTCCCATCGTAACAAAATTATCTTTCCCCATGTCTTGGTCAAGAAATTTTTCATAAGAACCGATATCCATATCCGTCTCTGTTCCGTCCTCACAGAGAAAGGGGTCGCCATGTTCTATAGGGTTAATTGTTCCGGCATCTAAATTAAGATAATTTTCAAATTTTATGGGGGCGACGGAATAGCCGGCGGATTTAAGAAGAAGACCAATGGATGATGCTGTTAGGCCTTTTCCGATTCCTGAGATGACTCCTCCGGAGACAAATATATATTTTGTTTTTGTATGAGCAGATTTACTACGGGGCACGATTCATATTATCAGATGAAAAAATTATCGTCAACTACATCGATGTGTATCAAGTTTCAATAATTTATCTTATATCTAGTGTCTCTGTCCCAAACTCTACACCAACTGGCTGGATTACGACTTTTTTTGACCCCTTTTGGACGCTACCTGCTTTCCCAGCTGACATATGATAATTTTTCCAAGCAATATGTGTTGCCTGAGAAACAAACTGATCAGGCATGATTATCGCAAACCCTGCTCCCATATTAAAATTTCCATACATCTCGCGGTCATCATTTCCTGAATGCTCTTGAATAAAAGAAAAAACAGGCAGAGGATTAGGAACATGATCCATAACATAACTTACCTCTTTATGAGCCCTCATGATTTTTCTCCACCCATGCCCTGTGACATTCACCATGTAATGGATACCTACTCCTGCTTCAAATAGGTCGTTGATGAGTCCTGCATAGATATGTGTCGGAGAAAGTAATGCTTCACCAAAACTTTTACCATCTGGTAATTTTGTCAAATACCCATTTTTGAGATTTTGAGCAAGTGACCTGACGAGTGTCATGCCATTTGCATGGACACCGTTACTTTCAACAAGAAAAACAGCATCACCCTCAGTTATCTTATCTCCTAGTGTTAATCTTTCTTTAGGACGAATTATCCCAACAGCTGAACCTGAAAGATCTATCGCATCTTTTTCAACAATCCCCTTAAGAGCTGGAGTCTCCCCACCACCCCAAACAGCCCTTGCCTCATTTACTGCTGCAGCAAAACCATTAATGAGTGCCCCCGCTCTTTTTGTGTCATGAAACCAAGCTGAGTCCCCCACGCCAAAATACGCATTAACGACCTGAGGTCGCGCCCCAACAACGATCAAATCGTTAACGATCATTGCAACCGTGTCTTTTGCGATCGCGTCATAATATGTTTTGCCTGTAATTCTTTCCATTTCATCAGCTATCAAATTTTTCGTTCCCAATCCTTCAATCACTAAGGCACGATAACTATCGCCTTCGTCCCAAACATATGCTGATTCACCACGACTCTGAGATATTTCATGCATGCCAAAAGAGAAAAGATTTTGAGAGGTTGAGAGGGCTTGCTGTTGAGCTAGTTTTTTAATTGGATCGAGGATATCGTACCGAACACCTGTTGAGGAATAAGTCTTTTTTCCACTTGCCATCTCGTGAAAAGATTATAACAAATACCTACGTACTTTTTTCTCCAAGATCTTCAGCGAATCTGAGCAAATAACCATCAGGATCCATGACCAGAAATTGTCTATTTCCCACCTCTTTGTCATCTTTTCGATACCATTTTTCTTCAGGCTCTAAAAATAGCCCGACATTATGTCGCTCTAATTTTTTCAAGATAGTGTCAATATCTTCAACTTCTATTTGAAAATTGATGCCTCTCCCAAATGGATATTCAAAGTCTCCAGTTTTCCAGGTTCGCCCTTTGCCAATCTCATCAATCATAATCTGAGCATTTCCTAAGCTCAAAAAAGCAAACCCTTCTTCCTCACGCTGATACTCAATAGAAAAACCAAGTATTTCTGTATAGAAAAAGAGACTTTTCTGAAAATTAGATATGCTTAATTCTGGTACTAATTGATTGGTCATAAACAGTGAGCAAATAGCCCTCGTTAACTAATGGACAATTCTCGAACTTATTCTACACTACTGTAACAATTATTTCCTGCAAACTTACATTTTTCATTTACACCATAGATTGGCATTGATTCCTATTATCAATAACATACATACTGTAATAGATGAAAGATTTAATCAAGCTTTTCTGCTCAATTATTGGCTGTGAGCTAGTTGGAATTGTTGGAACTCCCTTTACCATTGCTGCCATACCTGCATGGTATGTAAATCTCAACAAGCCTCTCTTTGCACCACCCAATTGGGTTTTTGGACCAGCCTGGATCATTTTGTATTTTTTAATGGGTGTTTCTTTTTATTTGATTTTAAAACTGGGGTGGAAAAAGAAAAAAGTTAAAACAGCTTTGAAATTTTTTCTGGCTCAGCTGATGCTTAATTTTCTTTGGACGCCTGCCTTTTTTGGCCTAAGGTCACCGCTACTTGGACTCATCACAATTATTGCAATGTGGATAGTAATTGTTGTTACTATGAAAAAATTCTATCCCCTCTCAAAATTAGCATTCTACCTCTTACTTCCATACCTTTTATGGGTAACTTTTGCGACACTACTTAACGCCGCAATCCTCTTCCTCAATTAATACTAATTAAAGCACACGTGGAGCGATGGAAGGGAGTTGAACCCTCGACCTTCTCCTTGGGAAGGAGACATTCTACCGCTGAACTACCATCGCAATATGGTTATTATCCCGCAATGAGATGCATCATAGCACAGATAAATTCAGAGGTGAAGAAGTTTTTATCGAGGGATTTTGAGGATATTTCCAGCATGAATAACATTCGGATTCATAAGATTGTTGACCCTTGCAATATCAACCCATTTATACCCATTACCATAGGCTTTCACAGCAATATCCCAAAGATCATCGCCAAGCACGATGGTATAGGTATCGCCTGAGATAGTCTGTGCTAACTGTGTAGTTGTATTTTGTGATGTTGAAATAGTATCTGTTGGCGATGTCTTCATGACAACTGGAATAGCTAACGAATTGCCTACGTTAATAATCCCTGGATTAGAAAGATTGTTAGCTTTTGCAATTATTACCCATTTATATCCGTCGTTATATACTTTTTCTGCTATATGCCAAAGATCATCTCCTGCCTTGACTGTGTATGTTGATCCTCCCACTGCTGACTTTTGCTCTATAGATGTTGGCGCAGGAGTGACGCTTGGGACTGCTGTTGGAGTTACTGTGATAGCTGTTGGTGTAACAGTAACAACAGGAGTCACTGATGCTTTTGCCTCCTCGGTACGAGATGTGGCAATTGATGAAGTAGCCTGGTGAGTCGACTGATTTCTTGTCTTAAAAAATGAAAGTAGTAATATAGACGCAATGATAACAATAACAATACCAAGAACAAGACTTGTGTATGATTCGCTAAGCCTAAAGTAGTCCATCAGACTTGGCTGAGGTTGTGATGTTTTTTTTGATGTTGAAGTTTTTTTTGCTGCCATAGCTTGTGTTATCGGGCAGCTTGTGATAAATCCTCTGTCCAGAACTTATCGGTGGTATTTCTACCTTGGGCGGGATGGACGGGACTCGAACCCGCGACCTCCTCCGTGACAGGGAGGCGCTCTAACCAACTGAGCTACCACCCCATATTAGCCAATAGCAGATAGCTTCTAGCAAATAGCTTTTTAGAATTTTATGCTATTTACCATTCACTATTTAGCCATAAGCTCAGTGTGCGTATCCTAACAGATATTTGCGCACGAGTCAACGTATTTGATAGACTGTTCGCATGACGAATGCAGAAATTGCAAAACTTCTCAGACACGTCGCTGCTGCCTACATCATCAAGGATGAATCTAAATACCATTTCCAAGTTGTTGCCTATCAAAAAGCGGCAGATGCTATTGAAAATTCCACCTCAGAGGTAAAAGATCTTGCCCATGAAAATAGACTCGAATCACTTCCTGGAGTGGGACCATCAATTAGAGGTTATCTAGAAGAACTGGTGAAAAACAACTCTGTTGAGCACTTCAACAAAGTGCTAAGTAACGTACCTGAGGCGATGTTTCCACTCCTTGATATTCCTTCCTTTGGCCCTAAAAAGGCATTCAAATTAGTGAATTACTTTGAATTAGGTGATAAAAAAACTGTTATTGAGGATGTCAAAAAACTAGCTCTCAAAGGCGAAATAGCCAAACTAGATGGATTTGGAGACAAATCTCAGGCTGATATGCTTCAGGCTATTGGTGAATTTGAGCTTGGAGTCAATAAAACATCACGCATGGTACTCCCTTTTGCTAGTGAAATCGCTGACAAACTCATCGAGTATTTAGAGAAATCCTCTGATGTTAAAAAAGTATTTCCTTTAGGAAGCCTTCGAAGAAAAAAGGAGACAATTGGTGATGTAGATGTCGCAGTAGCTACCAACAAGCCAAAAGAGGTTCTCGACTATTTTGTGTCATACCCTCTTAAAGAAAGAATTCTAGAAAAAGGAGACGCAACAGCCTCAATTTTGATCTCGGGAGGAAAACATATTGACCTTATGGTCCAACCACCTGAAGCATTCGGTTCACTTCTTCAACATTTCACAGGTAGCAAAGAGCACAATATCAAACTTCGAGAGTATGCGCTTAAAAAAGGTCTTTCACTCTCAGAATATGGCATCAAACGTAAAGAAAAGGATGACAAACTTGAGCAGTATGATGATGAAGTAAAATTTTATCATGCTCTTGGCCTTGACTGGATTCCGCCTGAAATTCGAGAAAATCAGGGAGAGATCGAGCTCGCAGCATCGCATAAGTTACCAAAACTTCTTGAGCTCAAAGATATCAAGGGTGATTTTCACCTCCACTCAAGCTTCCCTATTGAGCCAAGTCATGACATGGGAGTAGACACAATGGAGACAATGATAGAAAAAGCTCATTCTTTAGGATATGACTATCTAGGATTTTCTGAACACAACCCCAGCCAGTCTAAACATACTGCAAAACAAGTATACGAAATTTTGAAAAAAAGGAGTAATAAAATTGAACAACTTAATAAGAGTAATAAAAGTATACGAGTAATTTCATTACTCGAAACAGATATAATGCCAAATGGAGACTTGGCAATCGATAATTCATCGCTTGACCTTCTTGATGCAACACTTGTTTCAATCCATAGCGTTTTCTCTATGTCAAAGGTTGAAATGACCAAGAGAGTCATAAAAGGCCTTAGCCATCCTAAGGCTCGAATTCTCACACACCCAACAGGTAGACTACTCAACCAAAGACCAGGTTATGAACTTGATTGGAGAGAGATTTTTGCATTTTGTAAGAGCGAGAAAAAAATACTTGAGATCAATGCATTCCCCTCTCGTCTCGACCTTTCAGACAGTCTCGTAAAACAAGCTATTGACCACGGCATTAAACTTGTCATCAACACCGATAGTCATGCAGTGGATCAAATGAGTCTTATGAGATATGGAGTTGATGTTGCCAGACGTGGATGGGCAACTAGAGATGACATTTTAAATGCGCAAGAGTATAATACAATGATCAAATGGTTACTCCCTTAAGGAGGTGAATGTATATGTATTTTGTAATTGCAGGAATTATTATCGTTATTCTTGGATATCTATGGCTTACCTACAATGGTCTTGTTACTGCAAAAATGAGGATTGCGGAAGCGCTTTCTCACATAGACGTACAACTTAAAAGACGTACTGATCTCATTCCAAACCTTATTGAGACAGTAAAAGGTTACACAAAGCACGAAAAAGAACTGCTTGAGAATGTTACCAAGGCTCGAACAAGTCTGATGAAAGCATCATCAACTGAAGACAAAGCTAAAGCAAATAATGAGCTTTCAGACACTCTTAAAACTCTTTTTGCAGTAAGTGAAAACTATCCACAGTTAAAAGCAAATGAAAATTTTGCAAAATTGCAGGATGAACTCTCAGATACGGAAAATAAAATTGCATACTCAAGACAGTTCCTCAACTCAAATGTTTTGGATTACAACACAAAGCTTACTGTTTTCCCAAGCAATCTCGTAGGCAGTCTCTTTGGATTTAAACCAGCAGACTTTTTTGCTGCCACAGAGGAAGAAAGGAAAACTGTTAAAGTTTCGTTTTAATCCGTATGTACAACGCTATTGGTAAAAACAAACGCAACACGATTGTAATTATGGTGTTGTTTGCAGTGTTTGTGACAACAGTTGGCTATGTTTATGGCAAAGCCTCAGGTGGTGGTGGCTCTGCATATGCTGTAATTGCTTTTATTTTTGCGTTGATTAGTACAGTTGGCAGCTACTTTTACTCTGATAAATTGGTGCTGGCTACTACTCGAGCTCAAAAAATTGTCAAAAAGGATAATCCACAGCTATTCACGATTGTTGAAAACCTTGCTATCGGAGCTGGCATCCCAATGCCTGAAGTCTACATCGCAAATGACCCACAACCAAACGCTTTTGCAACAGGAAGAGACCCAAAACACGCCGTTGTTTGTGTGACAACAGGACTTCTTGAAAGATTAAACAAAGTAGAACTTGAGGGTGTTATTGCGCACGAACTTTCACACATCAAAAACCTCGATATTAGACTTATGGCAGTTGTAGCAATATTAGTAGGGTTTGTAGCCATTCTGGCTGACATGTTTATGCGAAGTTTATGGTTTAGAGATTCTGACAGAGATAATGATAGAGGTAACGGAATTTTTTTGATCCTTGCACTCATATTTGCAATTTTATCACCCATTATTGCAACCCTTATCCAGCTTGCAGTCTCACGAAAAAGAGAGTTTCTTGCTGATGCATCAGGTGCGCTTTTAACGAGATATCCTGATGGCCTTGCTGACGCTCTTGAAAAAATAGCACAAGACCCTCACCAAACAAAAGTCGCAACGCCCGCAACAGCACATCTTTTTTTCTCAAATCCTTTTAGGGAAAAGAAGGCCTCTTCATGGTTTGTCTCTCTTTTTAACACTCATCCCCCATTTGAGGAACGAGTAAAAATCCTCCGCGAGATGTAAGAATGCATGATATAGGATATAATTGAAGTAACTCCTATGAGAAACGCATTCATTGTCCTTTTCTGCAAAATCCTATCCTCACTCACCCAAAAACTCAATCTTGGCAACGGCTCAACATGGCCTGGACATATTGCAATCAGAATAAATCCACATATCATCAATCAGCTTTTAAAAAACTCTCGTACAAAGATCCTATTTATCGTAGGAACAAACGGCAAAACAACAACTACCTCTCTCCTCTCCCATATACTCACAGCAGATGGTAAAAAAATTATTCATAATAGCTCTGGTGCCAATCTACTAAATGGAATTGCCTCAATTCTATTACAAAACAGCACTTTTTTTGGGAAAATAGACGCAGATGTTGCGCTCTTTGAGATTGATGAGAACATTTTTCCACTCATAACAAAAAGCCTTCGACCTGATGCAGTTGTCGCACTCAATCTTTTCAGAGACCAACTTGATAGATACGGAGAAATAAATACCATTGCTGAAAAGTGGAGAAAGGCTATTGCATCACTTCCGCAAAGCACCAAACTATACCTAAATGCCGATGATCCTCAAATTGCTTACCTTGGACGAAAAGCACACCAAGAAGTTTTTTATTTTGGCCTTGAGGAAAAAAGTGATGCAAGACTAGATCATGCAGCTGATTCGACCTATTGTCCTGCATGCGGAAATAAGTTACTTTTTTCAACGGTATATTATGCGCATCTAGGCATATGGAAATGTCCCAACGGAGACTTTAGTAGACCAAAACCCAACCTATATAGCTCTGACTATTACCCTCTCTCTGGACTCTACAACAAATACAATACGATTGCCGCAATGTTAGTTGCAAAAAGCTTAGGACTCACAAATGAGGATGTTAGTAAATCTCTTAGAACTTTCTCTCCAGCATTTGGAAGGCAAGAAAAAATAACCTATCATCATAAGCATGTCGAAATTATCCTTGCAAAAAACCCGGCAGGTTTTAATCAAACGCTCCAAACAATCAACGAGTTAAAAGCAAAAAATATACTCTTTGTTCTTAATGATCGTATCGCAGATGGCAAAGATGTCTCTTGGATCTGGGATGTAGATTTTGAAAAACTCCAAAAAGACAAAAAAACAATTACTATCTCAGGTGATAGAGTTTATGATATGGCTCTTAGATGTAAATATGCTGGGCTTGAGTCAAAAAGTAAAAATAATCTAGAAGAGGCAATTTCCTATGCGCTCTCCCAGATGGAAAAAAATGAAACGCTTTTTATTATTCCGACATATACAGCGATGCTTGAAGTAAGAAAAATTATTACAGGAAAGAAGATACTATGAAACACGCACTAACAATTGGCTGGCTCTATCCTGACCTGATGAGTACCTATGGAGATCGAGGCAATGTCATTGCCCTTGAAAAAAGATGTGGGTGGCGAGACATTGCAACAACTCTTGTTCCCATTGGGCAGGATACACCATCAGCAAAAATTCAAACACTTGATCTTCTCTTTGGTGGTGGCGCACAGGATAGAGAGCAGGGCTTGGTCATGAAAGATCTTTATAAAAAAAGGGATGTGATCTTACAACATATTGAACAGATGAAGCCAGCATTATTTGTTTGTGGCGCTCCTCAACTTATGGGAAAATACTACGAACCATCAATTGGAAAAAGAATTGAAGGACTTGGCATCTTTGACATAACGACAAGACATCCCGGTCAATCATCAGAAAGGCTTATTGGGAATACTGCAGCAGAAGTGAATTGGGATGGACTCGGAGAAAAAGATCATGGTTCAACCACTATCATAGGATTTGAAAATCACGGTGGGAGAACATTTCTTGGCAAGGATGCAAAGCCTTTTGCATACGTTCTTGAAGGGTTTGGCAACAACGGAGAAGATAAAACTGAGGGTGTTATGTACAAAAATGCAATTGGCTGCTATTTCCATGGACCACTCCTCCCAAAAAACCCTGAGATCGCTGATTGGATTATCAAAAAAGCTCTTGAGATAAAATATCAAGAAAAAATTGAGTTAGCATTCCTTGATGATTCACTTGAAAAAAAGGCCCATGACACAATTGTCGAAAGGCTGGGCATTAGCGTATAATACCCTCATGAAAATTAATATCCCACATATCGCAAAACTCGCGAATCTAGAAATAACAAGAGATCAGGAAGAAGTTTTTGAAAAACAACTCTCAGAGGTTCTCACCCATATCGAGAAATTACATGAGGTTGACACAACAGGTGTACATGAAACCAGTCAAGTCACAGGTCTTGAAAATATTGAACGAGAAGACAAAACAACAGACTCTTTCACTCAAGAAGAAGCTCTCTCTCAGACAAAAAATGCCACTAATGGATCATTTGTGGTGAAAGGAATTTTTGAAAATGAATAATTTCACAAACCTAACAATCAAAACTGCCAGAGAAAAGCTTGATAAAAAAGAATTTTCTTCCGTTGAGCTGACAAAATACTATCTTGAACAGATTAAAAAGCATAATGATAGGCTCAATGCTTTTATTACGATCACAGAACATGAAGCACTTACGATGGCCGAGAAAGCAGATGAAAAAATACACAATGGCGAGAGCACACCTCTTCTTGGAATTCCACTTGCCCTCAAAGATATTTATGTAACCAAAGGAATCAAAACCACAGCTGCTTCAAAAGTGCTTGAGAATTATGTAGGACACTATGACGGAACCGTTGTTAAAAAACTCAAGGATGCAGGAGTAGTCATTTTGGGTAAGACCAATCTGGATGCATGGGCGCATGGATCCAGTGGCGAAAACTCTGATTTTGGGCCAACAAAAAATCCTTACAACACAGACTATGTCCCTGGTGGATCAAGTAGTGGCTCACCTACTGCTGTTGCAGCAGACATGGCGCTTGCTGCCTCAGGAACAGATACGGGAGGATCGATACGACTTCCAGCATCTTTTTGCAATGTGGTTGGACTCAAGCCTACATATGGCAGAGTCAGTCGTTATGGAGTTATCGCTATGGCTTCATCGCTTGATAGTATCGGCCATTTCACAAAAACCGTTGAAGACAACGCACTATATCTTCAAGCAAGTGCTGGCGGTGACCCAATGGACGCGACCACACCACCTGTAGCAGTCCCAGACTATAGTGAAAAATTAGATCACGGAGTAAAAGGTCTAAAGATTGGTGTACCAAAAGAGTATTTTATAGAAGGATTAGATCCAAAAGTGAGAGAACTAACCGAAAAAGCACTATCATGGTACCAGTCTCAAGGAGCAAAACTTGTTGAAGTCTCACTGCCTCATACCAAATATGCAATTGAGGTTTATTATATTATCCAGACTGCTGAGGTTTCCTCAAATCTAGCACGATATACTGGGGTTCGATATGGCGATGAGAGATCGGTTTTTGGCGATGAGGCAAAACGACGTATCATGCTTGGAACATATGTACTCTCTGCCGGATATTATGATGCATTCTACAAAAAAGCTATGCAGGTCAGAACACTTTTGATCAAAGACGTAAAAGACGCATTTGAGAAAGTGGACGTCATGATAACGCCCGCCTCTCCTACTCTTCCTTGGAAACTAGGAGAAAAAACAACTGATCCTTTGAGCATGTATCTTTCTGATATTTTTACTG
Source organism: Candidatus Levyibacteriota bacterium (assembly GCA_016214555.1). GTDB lineage: Bacteria > Patescibacteriota > Microgenomatia > Levybacterales > UBA12049 > JACROF01. The sequence goes on along the minus strand of JACROF010000002.1, from coordinate 3,766 downwards.
TTCATGCAAATTTGGTCGGCATTCCAGGACTTTCAGTACCCATTGGATTTGTTGACGGGCTACCGGTTGGCATGCAAATCCTGGGACCTCATTTTAAAGAAGATCTTCTGTATCAGGTTGGCAATGCATTTGAAAAAGAACATCCATTTTGGATGGAAAGGCCAGTATTATGAGCAAATATATACCAATTATCGGACTTGAGGTCCATGTTGAACTAAAAACAAAGTCAAAGATGTTCTGTGGTTGTAGCGCTGATTATTTTGGTAAAGAACCAAATACTCATACGTGCCCAGTCTGTCTTGGTCTTCCCGGTGCACTTCCGATACCAAATAAACAGGCAATTGAGTGGTGTATTAAAATTGCCCTTGCTTTAGGCTGTGAAATCAATCTTTTCTCAAAATTTGATCGCAAGAATTATTTTTATCATGATCTTCCAAAAGGTTATCAAATCAGTCAATACGATCTCCCTTTTGGGACAAAAGGCTCGATTGTACTTTCAAATGGTAAAACAATTGGCATCACCAGAGTCCATATGGAAGAAGACACAGGAAAACTTTCCCACCATGAGACAAATGGTGTTAAAACAAGTCTTGTTGACTTCAATCGCTCGGGAGTCCCACTTGTTGAGATCGTGACTGAGCCTGATTTTCACGATGCCAAAGATGTTGTTGAGTACCTCCAAATGCTTCGATCAATTGTGAGATACCTTGACGTCTCCAATGCTGATATGGAAAAAGGAGACATGCGTCTTGAACCCAATATTTCTCTTTCTACTGATCCTACAAAACTCCCAAACTATAAAGTTGAGGTAAAAAATATTAATTCATTCAGATTTGTCGATAAAGCAATTGCATATGAGATCAAAAGACACGAGGAGATTCTTGAAAGAGGCGAAACCCCTATCCAGGAGACAAGAGGCTGGAATGAGAATAAAAATGCTACTTTCTCACAAAGAGTGAAAGAAGAAGCAAATGATTATCGCTATTTCCCTGAACCAGACATCCCACCAATTCGTCATACGCAGGAAGCGATTGATGAACTAAAAAAAACGCTCCCTGAGTTGCAGACTGAAAAAATTGCCCGCTTTACCAAGGAATATTCACTCCCCGCAATTAAAGCTGAGATTCTTACCAGAGAAAAGTCACGGGCAGATGAATTTGAAAACGCTGTTAAACTCGGACAAGAAAAAGGAATATCTCCTGAGCAGATTGCAAATATGATCATAAATCGACCAGATGATTTAGAAATTCACGTCAATAACACTATTCATGTTGAAGCGCTTCTTCAAAGGGTTGAACTTGAAAATAAACGTGAAGAAATTTCTGAAGAGGAACTAAAATTAGTTATTCAAAAAGTCATTGCTGACAATCCAAAAGCCGTTGAAGACTACAAATCAGGAAAAGAATCTGTCATAATGTTTTTGGTCGGACAATGCATGCGCGCAATAGGCCGTAAGGTCGATGCAAATATCGTTAAACAAAGTCTGATCAAAGCACTAACCTAATTTATGTCAGAAACAGATACTCCAGTACCTCCAGTAGAAGCACCGCAGTCTCTACAAAAACAACTGATTACAGAAGCAATCTCAAATGCAAACAGGCTTGCAAGCTCAGACAAAAAGCAGGTTCGTGATGCAATGGATCAGGCTGGACACCAGATTGATGAATGGAGGACATGGGAAGGAAATGGAGACATCAATCGAGAACAGTTTGATCGCCTTGCTCAAGCTGCTATCGCTGAAGCAAGACTCAGCACTGTCTTTGACCCATTGACGGGACTTCTCAATCGCACAGGACTGAGTCTTAGGATGAATGATCTTGCCTCACGGGCACAACGATTTGGCGATCCTCTCAGCGTTCTTTACGTAGACTTAGAGGGATTTAAGGCTCTTAATGATACTGTTGGTCATCATGCTGGGGATTTCGTGCTGCAAGCTACCGCTGAATACCTTCAAGGAACTGTAAGAGGTATTGACGTTGTAGGAAGGCTGGGAGGAGATGAATATGTTATTGGAATTTCGGAGTCAAAAAGCATAAATCGGAAAAATGGAAATGGTGAAAAAAAGGAGTCTGCAAGAGATAGAATTATAAGAGAGATCGCAGAAAATTACCCAAGATTTGTAGCAGAACGAATGGAGGAAAGTGGCATAGATACAGGATCAGTGCATATTGGTGCACGAGTTGGTGTGGCAGAATATCAAAAAGGCGAAGACATTAGTGACCTTATTAAAAGAGCCGACGCGGACATGAATAGCAAGAGAGATCCTAACAAACCAAGCAGATAATGGCTGAATTTATACACCTTCATAACCACTCTGAGTACTCACTCCTAGATGGTCTCCAAAAAACAAAAGACATGGTTGCCTATGCTAAGTCCCTCGGGATGAAAGCACTTGCTATTACAGACCATGGAAATTTGTATGGAGCTATCAGATTTTACAAAGCGTGCAAAGAGGCAGACATCAAACCAATTATTGGATGTGAGGTGTATGTTGCAAAAAGAAGTCTTCTTGATAAAGAGGCAGGCGTTGACAAAGATTATAACCATCTAATTCTTCTTGCTGAAAATGAAACTGGATATAAAAATCTCATGAAGATTGTCTCAATCTCCTATCTTGATGGATATTATTACAAGCCCAGAACTGATCTAACATTACTTGAAAAATACCACGAAGGACTTATCTGCCTTTCAGCATGTGTCAATGGCTTCGTCACGGCCCCACTTGTCTCGGGAGAGGATGCTCTAGGTGAAGAGAGAGCAAAAAAGCTCAATGAAATTTTTGGTCAAGGAAATTTTTTCTTTGAAATCCAACGACATCTCAATGTACCTCCACAAAAAATTGCCAATGAAAAGCTCATTGCGCTTTCAAAAAAATTAGGCATCCCACTTGTTGCAACCAATGACAATCACTATACAAAAAAAGACGATGCTGAAGCACAAGAGGTTTTACTTTGTATACAAACACAGTTAACGCTCAATGATGCAAATCGCAAATTATCGATGATTGACTCTCCGGATTTCTACATAAAATCTGCTGATGAGATGGAAAATCTTTTCCAGGATATACCTGAAGCACTTGAAAATACCGTCAAAATCGCAGACCGCTGCGATCTGGAAATAGAACTTGGAAAGTGGCACATGCCTATCTTTAATGTGCCCGATAATAAATCAGCAGCAGGATATCTTCGTGAGTTAACCGATGTTGGGATCAAAAGACGATATAAAGAGGTAACCAAAGAGATACAAGATAGAGTTGAGTATGAACTATCAGTTATTACTAAGAAAAAATACGAGATGTATTTTCTTATTGTTTCTGACTTTGTTAACTGGGCAAAGGATCATGGTATTGCTGTTGGCCCTGGAAGAGGCTCTGCAGCAGGATCGGTTGTCTCGTATGCTTTGAGAATTACTGACGTTGATCCATTTTTTTTCTCGCTTCCTTTTGAGAGATTTCTTAATCCTGATAGACCATCTGCACCAGATATTGATCTCGATTTCGCCGATACCAGACGCGAGGAAGTTATTGAGTACGTAACAAAAAAATACGGCAAAGATAGAGTCGCTCAGATTATTACTTTTGGAACAATGGAGGCCCGTGGATCAGTAAGAGATGCGGGACGAGCACTTGGCATGCCATATGCTGGGCCAGACAGAATTGCAAAAATGATCCCTCAAGGATGGCAAGGCCATGCAATGACCATCGACAGCGCTCTATCCCAATCACCCGACTTAAAAAGAGCCTACGAATCAGAACCTGAGACAAAGA